>JAJEDW010000276.1 GCA_022821265.1 Acidobacteriota bacterium | reverse complement strand
CGTCAGCGGACGGCGGGGGGGCGGGCTCAACCCGGGCGGCCTTCCAGGTACTCGCGCGCGGCCGCGACGAGCGCCTCGAAGACGTTCATGCAACGCGCCTCGTCTGCGACGTGGCGCTCCGGGTGGAACTGCAGGCCGATCCGGAACGGATGCTCCGTGTCGTAGAACGCCTCGATCAACCCGTCCGAGGTGTGTCCCATGGGCGCCAGGCCGCGCCCGAGCGTCCGGATTCCCTGGTGGTGAAAGCTGTTGGCCATGAAGCGGGTCGCGCCCATCCAGGCGTGCAGCGGCGTGCCCTCGACGATGGCGATCTCGTGGCGGTACGCGTCGTAGTTGTCCGGATCGACGTGTTTGAGCGTCGAGCCCGTTTCGTGCCTCACGTCCCCGTACAACGTGCCGCCGCGCGCGATGTTGAACGCGTGGCAACCGCGGCATACGCCCAGGTACGGTTGGCCGTCGTCGAGAAGCCGGGCGATCAGCGCGAACTCCAGGGCGTCGCGGTCCAGGTCGGGCGGTTCGATCAGGTCCGGGGGACACGCCGCCCCGCCGTAGCGGCGCGTGTCGATGTCGGCGCCTTCCACGATGAGCAACCCGTGCATGGGGCCGTAAGCGTCGAGCCGGTCGATGGTGCCCGGGATGCGCGGTATCGGAATCGGCGCGCCGCCGTGCGCGGCGATCTGCTCCAGGTAGGTCTCCTGGACGATGTTCTGCCAACGGCCCGTGCGCAGGTCGTGACGCATCACGACGAAGATTCGGGGCGCTTCAGGCATGGTTCCCGTTCCGCGGATACATCTTCTTCAGGACGGCGACCAGCTTCCGGTCCCGTGCGCGGCCCTGGCTGGCGATCCGCAGGTGCCGCGCGTCCATTCCGACCTTGTTCGTGCAGTCGCGGACGTACATGCGGTGCCCCTCGAGCAGTTCCATCTGGACGTCGCGCGCGGTCGTGTCCTCCGGGACGCGGACGAGTATGAAGCTGGCTCCGGTCGGGTAGACCTTCAGCGCGGGAATGCCCGCGAGCTCGGAAACCAGCCACTGCGTGTCGTCGATGACCCGCAGCCGCGCCTTCTCGTAGTGGTGCGCCGTGGGGGGCAGCAGCGAGAGGAAGTACTCGGCCAGCGTGTTGACGTTCCAGACCGCCATGTGGGACCGGAGCCGCCGGATCGTTTCCAGGCTGCCGCTGGCGGCGTAACCCAGGCGGAGTCCGGGGACGCCGCAGTGCTTGCTCATCGAGCGGATGATCAGCAGGTTTTCGAAGGCGTGCATCTCGGGAAGGAGGCTGGGGACGGGCGTTCCCGCGAAGTCGATGAAGCTCTCGTCCACGATGACGAGGTCGAGAAACGCCGCCTTTCGGAGGAACCGGCTCATCTCGGCGGTCGAGAAGACCTGGCCGGTCGGATTGCCCGGGTTGATCACCAGCGCGGCCGGCAGTTTGCGCTTCCGCACCCATGCCAGGTAGGCGTCGAGGTCCATCCGGTAGTC
Organism: Acidobacteriota bacterium; assembly: GCA_022821265.1. Classification (GTDB taxonomy): domain Bacteria; phylum Acidobacteriota; class Terriglobia; order 20CM-2-55-15; family 20CM-2-55-15; genus JAJEDW01. The sequence goes on along the minus strand of JAJEDW010000276.1, from coordinate 5,876 downwards.
GAGTTCGGGATCCAGGCAATAGAGCTCGGAAACGGCGCGGTCGCTGAGATGCTGGACGTACTCGCTGAACGTCGGCACGGCGACCCCGATACGCCGGGTCAGGTGGTCCATGACCAGCGCGATGATCTCGGTCGCGCCGTTCCCGACCAGCAGGTGCTCGGCAGGGACGCCCATCACCGCCGAGAGATGGCGCTCGCCGCGGCCGCGCGCGCTTCCCGGATACGACTTGATCAGGTCGACGAAGCGATCGCGCATCTTCCGGATCATCGACGGCGTCGGGTAGTAGTGGTTGGCGATGTAGCAGAAGTCGATGATCCGGCGGGCCTCGTCCACGCCCACCAACTCGATCAGGCTGGGCGAGTGCGTGGTCTCGTAGAACAGGTGGAGACGGCCGTCGCCGGCCCCGTAGACGGGGTTGGCGCGCCGGGGGCGCGGCCGGGCCGCCGTCCGCGCCGAGGCTTCACCCGAAGACGCGGCTGTAGGTCTCTTCATCGAAGCCGACCAGCAGGGTCCGGCCCGTCCGCAGCGCGGGCGCCCGCAGCTTGCCGTTGCGGCAGATGGCCCGGACGATCTCCACCCGGTCCGGTTCCGCTTTCTTGAGGTCGAAGACGACAACGCGCCGGCCGACGCTGGCATGGACCGCGTCGACCTGGCCGACCAGTTCGAGGGCCTCGTCTTCCGAGACCGCCACTTTTCGGGCGTTGAGCTCTTCGGCGACGGGGATCCGATGGTTCGCAAGAAACTCCTGCGTTTTGCCGCAGGTCTTTCAGGACGGTCGGTGATAGCTCCAGTCGACGCGGGCCATGGTCGAATCTCCTTGTTGCGGGTTCTCCTTCGACGCGCCCGGCGTCGGTCGTGCCGGACAGCGGCATTGTAGCAGGGAGTTTCGGGGGGAAAGCTTTTGTCTCGTTGGCGCATCACGGATACAATCGAGCGTTGCACCGAGTCGGGCAGGAAGGGGATCGGTGCATCCGGACCGAGCCGACATGCCGCCGCGTCACAGTCGCAGAGAGATCTTGAAGTCCGCCCTCGGGGGGGCGGCCGTGCTGGCTCTGGGCAGGCCCGCGCCGGGCGCCGCCTCCGCGCGGCAGATCGAGACCCCCGCCGACCCGGCGGTGGATCTGGGCGGCGGACTCTTCGTCGTGACCGTCCCCGGCGAGGCCAACGTCGTGGCCCGGGCCGACGCCGACGGCGTGCTGCTCGTCGACGGCGGGTCGGCCTCCGGTTCGGAACGCGTTCTGGCCGAGGTCTCGCGTATCGCCGGCGGAGGCCGCATCCACACGCTCTTCAACACCCACTGGCATCCGGAGCAGACCGGGTCGAACGTCCGGCTGGGCGGCGAAGGCGCGTCGATCATCGCGCAGGAGAACACGCGGCTCTGGCTGACGACCGACGTCACGTGGCCGTGGAACGGGCGGCGCGTCGATCCGCTGCCCGAGATCGGCCGGCCGAACCGGACCTTCTACGACGATGGCGGCGAGCTCCCCTCCGGCGTCCGGTACGGCTACATCCCGGACGCGGCCCATACCGACGGCGACCTCTATGTCCACTTCCCCGAGGAGAACGTCCTCGCCGTCGGCGACGCGGTGTCCGGCGACGGCTGGCCGGTCGTCGATTGGTGGACCGGAGGATGGATCGGCGGCATCGTCGGCGGCATCGAGCGCCTGATCGCGCTGTCGGACCCCGAGACGCGGATCGTGCCGGCCCGCGGACGCGTGCTGGGCCGCGCCGATCTGGAGGAACAGTACGAGATGTACGGCGTCATCTATTCCCGGCTGTCGCAGTTGCTGAACAGCGGGCGCGGCCCGGACGAGGCCGTCGAGGCGCGCCCGACCGAGGAGTACGACGCCCGGATGGGGAATCCGGACGAGTTCGTGCGACGCGCGTTCGAGAGCCAGTGGGCCTATCTGTCGCCGGACGCCTGAGTGATGCGACCCATGAGAAAGACATCGACCGCATTCGCCGCAGCCGCCGTTCTGGGGATTGGCGGATGGGCCCCCGCATCGGGCGCGCCCGTCCCGCAGGCGCCCCAAGCCGCGGCGCCGCTGGCCACCGTCAACCAGTATTGCGTCGGTTGTCACAACGACCGGGCGCTCACCGCCGGGGTCAGCTTCGAGGGACTGACCCCCGACGGCGTTGCCGAACGCCCCGAGGTGTTCGAGATGGCCGCGCGGAAGCTGAACGGGCGCGTCATGCCGCCCCCGGGCGCACCGCAGCCGGAAGCGGCCGAATCGCGGGCGCTGGCGGCCTGGCTGGAGGACGCGCTCGACGCGGCCGAAGGTGTGGCCCACGTGCCCGCCGAGCTTGTCCTGCACCGCTTGAACCGCAAGGAGTACGCCAACGCGGTCCGCGACCTGCTGGCCGTCGAGATCGACGCGGCCGAGTACCTGCCCGAGGACGACACCGTCGACGGGTTCGACAACATTGCGGACACGTTGCAGGTATCGCCGTCGTTCATCGAGCAATACGTCATCGCGGCGCGCGCCGTGGCGCAGCGAGCCGTCGGACAGCCCGACGCGCGGCCTGGCGGGTGGAGCTTCCGCGCCGGTCCCGGCACGCAGATGAGCCATGTCGCCGGCCTGCCGCTGGGCACGCGGGGCGGCATCCTGGCCGAGGTCGATCTGCCGGCCGACGGCGAGTACCAGATCGACGTGGCCGACATGGCGACGCATATCTGGGGCAACGGCATGGAGTTCGAGAACACGCTCGTCGTGACTCTCGACAACCGGATCGTATACGAGACGGTCGTGGGCGGCGAAGAGGACATGAAGCTCTACGACCAGGTGCAGGACGGCGCCCTGGACCGTGTCAACATCCGGCTCAAGAACATCCGTTTCTTCGCGACGGCCGGCCCGCACCGGATCGGCGTCACGTTCCGGCGCCGGACCTTCGCGGCGTCCGACGATCGGCTCCAGCGGTTCATACCCGGCGGCGGACAGGAGCGCATGTACCGCGTGAACTCGTTCCAGCTCCTGGGCCCGTTCGACGCGGCCGGAGTGAGCCTGACGCCGAGCCGCGAACGGGTCTTCGTTTGCCACCCCGATGACGGCGCCGATCCGGAGGCATGCGCCGGGGAGATCATCCGGTCCCTGGCTCGGCGCGCCTACCGGCGTCCGGTGACCGAGGACGACGTCGCCGAGATCCGCCGCTACTACGAGGACGGCCTGCGGTCGGGCGGCTTCGAAGAGGGAGTCCGCAACGCCGTCACCGGCATCCTGGCCAGTCCCTACTTCCTGTACCGCGCCGAGCCGGTTCCCGACGGCATGGCGCCCGGCGAGATCTACCCGATCGACGATCTCGCGCTCGCCTCGCGGCTCTCGTTCTTCCTGTGGAACTCGATTCCCGACGACATCCTGCTCGGTCGGGCCGAGGCGGGAGCGCTCGGCGACCCCGCGACGCTGGAAGCCGAGGTGCGGCGCATGCTCGCCGACCCGCGCTCGGAAACGCTGGCCAGCAACTTCGTCCACCAGATGCTCGACATGAAGCGCCTGGACGAAGTGGTGCCCGACGCGGTGGTGTTCCCGTACGCGGCGGGCCGAGGGGACCCGCGCCCGCATTTCCGGACCGAGCTGACGCTGTTCGCGAAGAGCATTTTCGACGAGGACCGCAGCGTCACCGACCTCCTGACGGCGAGCCACACGTACCTGAACGAGCGCATCGCGCTTCACTACGGCGTGACCGACGTCAAGGGCGACCGTTTCCGCCGCGTGGAACTCGCCGACTCGGCGCGCTGGGGCCTGCTCGGCAAGGGCGCCGTCCTGATGGCGGCCGCCTACCCGAACCGCACGTCGCCGGTCCTGAGGGGCGCGTTCATCCTGGAGCACATCCAGGGCGTGCCGCCGGCGACGCCGCCGCCGGAGGTCGAAGCGCTCAACGAGAACGACATCGGCACGACCAACGCCCTGACCGTTCGCGAGATGATCGCGCGACACCGGGCCAGCCCGGCCTGCTATTCCTGTCACGCGGTGATGGACCCGCTCGGTTTCGCGCTCGAGAACTTCGACGCGACGGGGATGTGGAGAGACCGGGACCGTTACGCCGGCGTCGAGATCGATTCAGCCGGCGAGCTCCCCGACGGCACGCCGCTCGCCGGGCCCGACGACCTCCGCGAGGCCCTGATGCGCGAACCGGAACGCTGGGTGCAGACCTTCACCGAGCGGCTTCTCGTGTACGGCACGGGGCGCACGCTGGAACACTACGACATGCCGACGGTGCGCCGGATCGTGCGTGAGGCGGCCGATGAGAACTATCGATTCTCGGACCTGGTGCTCGGCGTGGTCCGCAGCGACCAGTTCGGGATGCGCCGCGCACCGCTCGACACGGCGTTCGTGGAATCGGCGGCCGTAAACTGATATAAGGGCGGCAGCGTTCCGAGACTGCGCCTTTCGGAGAAGACGAGATGTACATCGCCAGGAAACATCTTTCGCGCCGCACGGTATTGCGGGGCATGGGCGCCAGCATCGCGCTGCCCCTCCTCGACGCGATGAATCCGGCCGCCACCGCCTGGGCTCAGACCCCGGCGGGGGCGACTCCGCCGCGATTCGCGTTCGTCGGCTTTCCGCACGGGGCCGTGATGGACCGCTGGTCGCCCGCCCAGGCCGGCGCCGACTACGTCATGTCGCCGATCCTGGAGCCCCTGGCGCCGTTTCGCGAGCACCTGACCATCGTTTCCGGGCTGCGGAACCGTCCCGCCGAGACGCCGGAGCCGCACGGCCACGTCGAGATGACGTGGCTCAGCTGCGTGACGCCCTGGGAATTCGGCGTCATCCATCCGGAAGCCGGTGTCACGGCCGACCAGTTCATCGCCCGGCACATCGGCGCCGAAACGCGCCTGCCGTCGCTCGAGCTCACCACGTCGCAGAACGGGGCGCGTCTGGCGTGGCGGACGCCGAAGCAGCCGCTGCCGCAGGAGGGCAATCCCCGAGCCGTCTTCTACAAGCTGTTCGGACAGGGCGACACCGAGGAGGAACGCGCGGCGATCCTGGCCGAAACCGGCAGCATCCTGGACCGGGTCCAGGGTCAGGCGTCACGGCTGCAGGCCGGTCTCGGCGTCAGCGACCGGGTCGTGGTCAGCGACTATCTCGACTCGGTCCGCGAGATCGAGCGGCGCGTGGAGATGGCGTCCAGCCAGGACAACAGCGCGCTGGAGATTCCGGACGCGCCCGTCGGGCGTCCCAACGACCTGACCGAGCATTTCCGGATCATGTTCGACCTGATGGCCCTGGCGTTCCAGGCCGACCTGACGCGCGTCATCACGTTCTCGATGGACCGCGAAGCCAGCATGCGGACCTACACGAACCTGGGCATTTCCGAGGCGTTCCATCCGCTTTCGCATCACGGCAACAATCCGCAGAAGCTGGACCGGCTCGCCCAGATTCAGCGCTATCACACCGAGGTGTTCACCCCGTTCGTCGAGCGCCTGGCGACGACGCCCGAGGCGGAATGCACGGTCCTGGACCACTCCACGATCCTGTTCGGCAGCAACATGTCCAATAGCGACCGGCACAACAACGACCCGCTGCCGTCGGCCATCCTGGGCCATGCGCGCGGCAACATCCGGGGAGGCCAGCACCTCAGCTACCCGCAGGACACGCGGTTCTCCGACCTCCTGGTCACGCTGTTCGACCGGAACGACATACCGGTGGAATCCATCGGCGACAGCGGCGGCGCGCTGTCGGAGGTCTAGTCCCGCATGCGCCCCTACCGAGCCGGGGCGTGGGCCGCCGCCATCATCGGCCTGGCCGCCCTTTCGATTCCGGCCTCGGCCGAGACGCCGCTGCTGGACGCGGCCGAGGCCGGGGACCGGGCCGAAGCGCTGCGGGCGCTCGCCGAGGGCGCGGACCCGGACGCGCGGGGACCGGACGGCACGACCGCGT
>JAJEDW010000344.1 GCA_022821265.1 Acidobacteriota bacterium | reverse complement strand
GCACCAGTTTGCCGCCGATGGCCACCCCGCCCACGGCCCACGCCAGTTGAAGCGGCGTGACGCTCACCGCGCCCTGACCGATGCTCACCGACGGCGTCTCGCCCGCGTACCACGGCGTGCTCTGCACGTCCATCTTCCACTGCCGCGAGGGAATCAGGCCCGGGTTCTCGTGCGGCAGGTCGATTCCGGTTCGACGGCCCAACCCCATCCGCACGGCATGCTCCGAAATCCGATCGATTCCCAGGCGGTCGCCCACCAGGTAGAAGAACACGTTGCAGGAGTGAATCAGCGCGTCGTAAATCGTCAACGGTCCGTGGCCGGCGGTGTTCCAGCAGTGGAACGACTCGCCGTAGAGCGTGGCGTGTCCGTGGCACGCGATATGCTCTTCGAGGTCGATGACGTCCTCCTGGAGACCCGCCGCGGTCATGAAGATCTTGAAGATCGACCCCGGCGAGAAGCGGCTCTGGACCGCACGGTTCTGAAACGGTTTTCCCGGATCGGAAACCAGGGCGTTCCAGTCGTCCTCGGCGATTCCCCGCGAAAACGCCGTCGGGTCGTAGGCCGGACGGCTGACCAGGGCCAGCACTTCGCCGGTTGCCGGCGACAGCGCGACCACGGCGCCCCTGGAGGCGCCCAGCGCGGCCTCGGCGGCGCGTTGCAGATCCAGGTCGATCGTGGTCCGGAGGTCCCGACCCGCCATGGGCGGCGCCTCGCCGATCTGACCCATCTGGCGCTGGAAAGTGTCGACCAGGACGCGGCGGAAACCATGTGTGCCCTGCAGCAGCGCGTCGTACTGCTGCTCCAGCCCCACCTGGCCGACCACGTCCCCGGCCCGGTGCCCCTCGAACTCGCCGCTGTCCAACTGCTCCGGCGTGATCTCGCCGACATAGCCCAGGGCGTGCGCCGCGATTTCCCCGTTGGGGTACCGGCGTCGCGGCGTGTAGTCGAGACTCACCTCGGGAATCTCGTACTTGCGCCCGCGCACGTAGCTGATCTCGGACAACGAAAGGTCTTCGTGGAGCAGGATGGCCCGGTGGGCCGGCTGGGCGGCGGCCGCCCGGACGCGGGCGAGCAGGTCGCTTTCGGACGCCTCCAGGCCGGGCGCCAGCAGCGCGACGGTCTCGGCGGGGCTCCTCAGGCTGTTCTCGGGAATCAGCGACAGGCTCCAGGCGGGCACGTTGTCGGCCAGAACGCGGTACTCCCGATCGTAGATGCGTCCACGCTCCGCGGTGAGCGGGATATCGCGGATCCGGTTCTCCTCGGCGAGCTGGCGGTAATACGAGGCGTTTCCGATCTGCGTTCGCCAGAACCCGACCACCAGGACGCCGAAGACGAGCAGCACGCCTCCGAGAATGATCGCGATCCGCGAATTCAGGAGTTCGAACTCGTCACGCCGCCTCATCAGCCGACCGCTCCCGATAACCGAACAGGATCATGCCCGCCACCACGTTGCAGGCCGCCGACAGCACCCATGCCCCGGGCGTCACCGGATATGACGACAAGACGTCGGGGCGCGTCGCCACGCCGAGGATGAACTTGAGCATCACGTCCGAAAACGTCGCCAACCAGAGGGCGAGAACGCGCGTGACCCACTGATCGACATCCAGCCTGGATCCCGTCGAGGCCGCCACGAAACAGATGACCGTCTTGGCGAAACCGTTCGTCCCGAGCGCCGTGCCGTAGAGCGAATCCTGGAGCACGCCCAGAGTGCTGCCGACGGCGATGGCGGCGCCGCGACTGGCCCGTGTGAAGCCATGATACACACAATAGACCAGGGGCAAGTCGAAATACGCGAACAACTGGAAGTAGCGGGTCAGAATCCCCTGCGCCAGCACGACGCCGAGCAGGGTCCCCGCGGGTTTGAGGAACCGCCAACGGTCGGCGCGGGGAGGAACCGGTCGATTCATCGGGGTGGGCGTCCCGGTCTTGGGGCGGCTAGTCGGACAACGGTTCGGCGGCTCCGCCGATCACCGCGGAGACGACCAGGCACAGGACCTCTTCCAGACGACCCAGATCGGCGGCCGGCCGTACGCGGGCCATTTGCATCATGTTCTCGACCGGGCCGAGCGCGGAGACCACGCCCACCGGCAATCCCCGCGGATAGATCCCGTCCGTCCCCGACGTCACGAGCCGGTCCCCGACATCGAACTCCCCGGTCGCGTCGACGTGCTCCAGGCGCACGGCCCGGTTGCCCTGTCCGGCGACGATCCCCTGAACCCGGCTCTCGTCCAGGGCGACGGCGACCGCGCTGTCGGGGTCGGAAATCAGTTGGACCGTGGACGACCAGTGGGCCGCATGGATCACACGGCCGACGAGGCCGGACGGCGTCACCACCGACGCGCCCACTTCCAGGCCGTGGGTGGTCCCCTTGTCGATGGTCAGCGTCTCGCGAGACATGGTGGCGTCGCGCCCGATCACGCGGGCCGCCACGAGGTCGCCGGCGATCGGATCCGGCAGGTCGTAGAACTCACGGAGTCGTCGAGCCTCTTGCACGGCGGATCGGTCGCGGGCCATCTGCATCTGCAACTCGGCAATCTCCTCGCGCAGCGCCTCGTTCTCCCGTCTTGCGTCGAGCAGGGCCACGTAGTCGTTCCAGACGCCGCCCACGCCCCGCACGGCCACGTCGACGCCGCGCTCCACGGGCGTCAGGATGTCGAGCACGAGTGTCCGCACCCAGCCGGCGCGGGCCGTGCCCGCGGTCGGAACGGCGGCCAGCATGCCGTGACCCAGAAGGACCACGAACAGAATCATCCACGTCGCCCTGTTGTTCTGCACCGGCGACTCCCGGACCGGCCCCGCCCTCAGCGGATGGCCGTCTTGCGGAGAAGCACGAAATCGTTCAGCATGTTGGAAATGCCCATGACGACGGCCGAGAGCGGGTTCTCCACGAGAATGACGGGCAACCCCGTCTCCCTCCCTATCCGCTCATCCAGATTGCGTATCAACGCCCCGCCTCCCGCCACCACGATCCCCCGCTCCGCGATGTCGGACGACAGTTCCGGGGGCGTGCGCTCCAGGACGACCCGGATCGCATTGACCAGCACGCTGAGACATTCGTCGATCGCCTCGCGAATCTCGGCGTCCGAGATCGTGATGCTCTTGGGCACGCCTTCCATCAGGTCGCGGCCCTTCACCTCCATCGTGATCTTCTCGTCAAGCGGGTAGGCCGAGCCGATCTCGATCTTGACGCGTTCTGCGGTCCGCTCGCCGACGAGCAGGTTGTATTTCCGTCGCACGTACTGGATGACCGCCTCGTCCAACTGGTTTCCCGCCATCTTCTCCGACCGGCTCTCGACGATCCCGGAAAGCGAGATCACCGCGATCTCCGTCGTTCCACCGCCGATGCACACCACCATGTTGCCGCCCGGCTCCGTGACCGACAGGCCCGCGCCGATGGCGGCCGCCATCGACTGATCCACCAGGTGGACCTCGCTGGCCTTGGCCCGAAGCGCCGAATCCTGAACCGCCCGTTTCTCGACCTGCGTGATGTCGGACGGCACGCCGATCACGATGCGGGGATACACCAGGGTCTTTCGCCCGTGCGCTTTCTGGATGAAGTAGGTCAGCATGCGCTCGGTGATCGTGAAGTCGGCGATGACGCCGTCCTTCATCGGGCGGATCGCCATGATGTTGCCGGGCGTTCGGCCAAGCATGTCCTTGGCTTCCTTGCCGACGGCCTCCACCTGGTCGGTGAGCTTGTTGATCGCGACGATCGAGGGCTCGTCGACCACGATGCCGCGCCCCTTGGCGAAGACAAGCGTGTTGGCCGTGCCCAGATCGATCGCGAGGTCGCTGGAAAAGCTGCTGGTGAGAGAGCGCAGGAAATTCATTTTCGGTTCTTCGTTGCCTCAAACGCGCATCAATTGCAGTCGCATTGTCGTGTTGCACCGGAACGCCGCGCCGCCCCCGGAGAGTATGCGGGTCCGAAACCCAAGAAGATAACTGATCGCGTCCCAATAATATAAACGGTTACTCGGTGAAGTGGGGTTCTGTTAGCATAATTCGCGTTGGACGGCCTCCACGGGCCGACCGATTCTGGAGGGTCTATGCTCGCCTTCTTCAGGCGCCGAAAATGGATCTGGGTGGTGCTGATCGCGGTCTTCAGCGTGGCCCTGGTCGTGACGCTCATACCGGCCCAACTGGGAACCGGCGGCTTCGCCTGGGGCGACGTGGCCCGGGTCGGCGGCCAGGACATCTCGGCGGCCGAGTTCCAGGAAGAGTTCCACAACTACGTCGATCAAATGGGCTCGGGGTTGACCGTGGACGTCCTGTTGCAGCTCGGATTGGACTCGCAGGTCGTGGAAACGCTGATCGATCGGCGCGTGATGATCGCCGAGGCCGAGCGTTACGGCCTGGACGCGACTGCGGGCGAGGTCGAGGCCGCCATTCTCGGGATCCCGGAACTGCAGGAAAACGGGGTCTTCATCGGCCTGGAGCGTTACCGCGAGCTGTTGACGGCCAATGGCCTCAGCGTGGCCGATTTCGAACGCGGCGTCCGCAACGACGTGCTCGTCCAGAAACTTTACGCGTTCCTGACCGATCCCATGACGGTGTCGCTGGAAGACGCGGAAGCCGAGTACCGGTACGCCAACGAACAGGTCGCCATCGACTATTTCGTCATCGACGGTCCGGCCCTCGAATCGCGGGTGGAGATGACCGACCCGGAGCAGCGCGCCTACTACGAGGAGAACGCCGCGCGTTACACGGTCCCCGAAAAGCGGCGGGCGGACTACGTGTTCGTCGACACGATCCGGATTCGCGCCGAGGCCGAGATCACCGCAGACGAGATCCTCGCCTACTACAACGAGCGCATCGACGACTACCGGATCCAACCGCGCGTGTCGGCGCAGCACATCCTGTTCCGCACCCAGGGGCGAGAGCCGGAAGAAATCGCCGAAATCCGGGACCGCGCGGCCGAAATCGCAGGGCGCGCCCGCGCCGGAGAGGACTTCGCGGAACTGGCCCGGCAGTATTCGGAGGACACGGGATCCGCCCCGCTCGGAGGCGAGTTGCCGACGTTCGGTCCGGGCGAGATGGTGCCGGCGTTCGAGCGTGCGGCCTTCGAGCTGGACAACGGCACGGTCAGCGATCCGGTCGAAACCGCTTTCGGAATACACGTCATCCGCGTCATCGACAACCAGCGGGAGCGCGTCCAGTCCGTGGACGAGGTCCGGATCGGCATCGAGTCGATCATCCGTTTCGAGAAGGCCGCCGACATCGCCGCCGGCCAGGCGCAGGCCATCGCGGTGGCGCTCGTCGGCAACCCGGACGTCGACGCCGTCGCCGAGGAGTACGGCGCGATCGTGCGCTCGACGGATCTGTTGGCGCGCGGAGACATCTACAACGGGCTGTCGGACACGGCCGCGCTGGAGAACCAGATCTTCTCGCTCGAGGTCGACGAGGTGGGACGGGCCGTCGAGGTGGCCAACGGACACGTGATACCGGTTCTCCGGGAGATTCAGGAAACGCGGCCGGCCACCTACGAGGAGGCCCTCGAAGACGTGACCGAGGATCTGCGCGTGCAGATGGCGGAGGATTTGGCGAGCGCGGCCCGGGACGAGGTCGAGCGGCTCGTGGCCGAAGGCGCGTCGGTCGAGGAGGCGGCGGCGGGGGTCGGGCTCGAGGTCGTCGCCAGCGGCCCGCTCACGCGCGAGGGCTCGCTGCCCGAGTTCGGATCGACCGCGGAACTGGACAACACCCTGTTCTCGACCGATCTCGGAACGACGGCCGCGCCGGTCACCGTGGCCGGACGGACCATCGTGTTCGCGGTCCGGGAACGCCCGGCGCTCGACGAGGTCGCCATGGGGGAAACGCTTCCGGACCTCCAGGCCCAACTCCTCGGCGACAAGAAGCTGGGGTTCGTCGCGGCCTACGCGCTCGACGTCAAGGCACGGATGGAACGCGACGGCGACATCTGGAAGGCCGACCCGGACCGGCTCGCCGAGGTCGACGAGA
>JAJEDW010000120.1 GCA_022821265.1 Acidobacteriota bacterium | reverse complement strand
GAGGTCCACTTCGAGCTGCTGGGCGTATACTCCGACGACGACCTGCACGACGTCTACGCTTTCCTGGAGACGCTGCGATGAACGTCACTGGATACAGTCTCGCGACGGGACTGGGGTTGGCCGTGGCACTGGCCGCGGCCGCTCAGGACGTCGATCCGGCTGCGTTCGCCGATCCGCCCGTCACCGAGTGGCCGACCTACCACGGCGACTACTCCGGACAGCGTCACAGCCCGCTCACCCAGATCACGCCCGACAATGTCGACCGCCTGGTCGAGGCATGGCGCTGGGAGACGGGCGAGCTGCCCCAGATCAAGGCCACGCCGATCCTGTCCGGCGGCGTCATCTACGTGACGACGCCGGACAACCTGTGGGCCCTGGACGCGCGGACGGCCGAGGAAATCTGGCACTACCGGTACCGGGACAACGACGCGTTCCACATCGGTCACCGGGGCGCCGCCGTCTACCGGGATTTCGTGTACCTGACGACGCCCGACGCCCACCTGCTCGCGTTCGACGCCTCCGACGGGAGCGTCCGGTGGGAAGTGGAGATCGCCGATTCCGACCGCGGATACTGGTCGACGTTCGCGCCGATGGTGATTCGCGACAAGGTGATCGTCGGCGTGTCGGGCGACTTCGACAACATCCCCGGACAGCTCAAGGCCGTCCACGCCGAGACCGGAGAGACCGAGTGGATCTTCTACAGCACGCCGCCGCCCGGCACTCCGGGCTCGGTGAGCGGCGGGGCGACCGGCGGCCAGATGTGGATGACCGGCACCTACGATCCGGAGCTCGACCTGCTCTACATCGGGACGGGCAACCCCACGCCCGTTCTGAACGGCGACGCGCGTCCGGGCGACAACCCGTGGACGTGCGCGATCGTGGCGCTCGATCCCGACACGGGGGAACTCGTCTGGGGATACCAGACCTCGCCGCACGACACGCACGACTGGGACGCGAACGAGGTGCCGGTGCTCGTCGACGGCGTTTTCGACGGCGAAGAACGCCGGATGGTGCTGCAGGCTTCCCGCAACGGTTACTTCTTCGTCCTGGACCGGACCAACGGCGAGAACCTGTTGACCGCGCCGTTCACCGTCGTGAACTGGGCCCTGGGACTCGACGAGCGCGGGCGGCCGATTCCCGACCCGGCGAAGGAGCCCACGCGGGACGGGGTCCTCGTGGCGCCGAACGAGGCCGGCGGGACCAACTACCGGTCGCCGGGTTTCGACCCGGAGACCGGGTACCTGGTCGTCAACGCGCAGGACGGCTACGGGATCTAATTCTTCAAGCCCGAGCACGGCGCCTACGGATGGGCCGGGGCCGACTACAACGTCGCCGGCCGGAGCTTCCTGAGGGCCATCGACTACCGCACCGGCGAAATCGCATGGAGCCATCCGATCGGCGACAATGCGGGCGCGGCCGGAGTGCTGACGACGGCGTCGGGGTTGACGATTTCCGGCGACAACCCGGGGAACCTGCTCATACTGCGGACACGCGACGGCGAGACGCTGTGGCACGCACGGACCGGACGCGTCGGCAACGGGCCGATCACCTACGAACTGGACGGGCGCCAGTACATCGTGGTCGGCGCCCGCAACGCGCTCGTGGCTTTCGCCCTCGACGACACGGAGTAGAGGGGGAGGCGCCGCCGATGTCGAAACCATCCCGGCTCCTGTGGCCCGGCCTGGGTTTCGCGTTCCTGCTGACCGCGTGGGCGGCCCAGGGACCGGAGCCCGTCCGCGTCATGATTCTCGACGGCGAGAGCGCGGGGCCCTATCACCAGTGGGCCCTGGTCACGCGCGTCCTGGAGAGGCAACTCGACGAAACGGGGCTGTTCGACGTGGACATCGTGACGGCGCCGGGGCCCGACGCCGATTTCAGCGGTTTCCGGCCCGCCTTCGACGCCTACCAGGCGGTGGTCCTCAACTACGACGCTCCGGACGAGCGGTGGCCGCCGGACCTGAAAGCCGCTTTCGAATCGTACGTCGAGACCGGGGGCGGCGTGGTGGTCGTGCACGCCGCCGACAACGCGTTCCCGGGCTGGGCGGCCTTCAACGCCATGACCGGGGTCGGGGGCTGGCGGGGACGCGCCGAGGAGGCCGGTCCGTTCTGGTACTACCGGGACGGGGCGCTGGTTTCCGACGACTCGCCCGGGCGCGCGGGCAGCCACGGGAGGCGCACGCCGTTCCGGATCGACGCCCGAGCGAGCCATCCGATCACCGACGGCCTGCCGCGGTCATGGATGCACCACGGGGACGAACTGTACGCGCGGCTGAGAGGACCGGGGCGGAACATGACCGTGCTGGCGACGGCGTATTCCGACCCCGACAACAACGGAACCGGACGTGATGAACCCGTCCTGATGGCCATCGCCTACGGTGCCGGGCGGGTGTTTCACACGACGTTGGGGCACGACGTCAACGCCTTGAGTTCGGTGGACTTCGTCGCGACATTCCAGCGCGGAACGGAGTGGGCCGCCACGGGAGCGGTCACCCAGGCCGCGCCGCCGAATTTTCCCACGGCGAACACGGTGAGTTACCGGGCGGACCTGGCGGCCATGGATCCGCGGTACGCCAACGGGCTCGATCCGATCGACGGGGCTCGCTGACACGCCTTCCCGAACGGCGAACGCACGCGGCATGGAACCCGTACCTCCCCACAGGCAACAGGCGCTCGTCGAGCGGCTCTCCCGGATGTGCGGCGGATCGTTCAGTCCGGGGCGCCGGCGCGAGTATTTCATCTCCGGGCCGCAGTGGGCCGCCGCCTACCAGGGTCAGGCGTTGTTCTACGCGCCGACCCGCGAGCCGGTGACCTACGCGGACGTCATCCGTGAGTTCGGCCGGCTCGGCATCGGCCACTGGACGACGCACGACAGCGACGTGATCGCGACCGAAGACTTGGGGACGGACCGGCAGGCCGCCGAGATCGAGCGGATCCGCACGGCGCTCGCCGCCCACGGCGTGGCGTGCTCGATGGTGACGACCGAAACCTTCTTCAACGCCGCGTTCGCGGCCGGCCCCGCGCCCGAGGCGCCCGAGCTTCGCGAGTACGTCCGGTTCCGCGTGCGGAACACCGTCGACATCGGGCATGAGCTCGGCGCTCGCTACGCCGTCTACTGGCCCGGCTCGCTCGGATACTTCGTGCAGGGCGCCGTCGACGAGATGCAGTCCCTGGAGTGGTACGCCGAAGCCATCGACGCCGCGTGCGAGCGCGACGTCGAGGTTGCGGCCCGGAAGGGCCGGCCCACTCTCCGGCACTGCCTCGAGGCCAAGCCGTTCGAGCCGCAGGCCGAGATCCTCCTGCCGACCACCGACGCGATGCTTGCCTTCATCGCGTCGGGGCGTCTGGCGCACCCCGACATGGTGGGCGTCAACCCGGAATACCTGCACGAGCTGATGTGGGGCGGCGCGCCGCGCGCGGCGCTGGCCCGCGCCCTGCTCGCCGGCAAACTCTGGCACATCGACATCAACGACGGCTATCGGCTCAAGCACGACGTCGACATCGCCGTCGGCATGGTCAACCCCCTGGACTGGCTGAACGTGCTCGTCCTGTTGCGCTCTCAGGGTTTCGAGGGTCCGTTCAACCTCGACTTCAAGCCGTTGCGGACGACGAGCAACTGGGGCGTGTTCGCGGTGAGCTTCGCCACGGCCGTCGACCGGTTCATCACGCTCTGGGAGATCGCCGGCGACGTTGCCGAAGACCCGGTGATCCGGGAGGCCACCGACGCGCTGAAGGCCGGTTCGGGCGTGTCGGCCTCGAGTGACGCGAAGACGCTGTTCGAGGCCAACAAGGAGTTGCTGACGCTCCACGAGCTGATCGGCCACCGGTTGTTCCAGATCCTCGTGGGCCTCCACCGCGGCCGCGCTGTTTTCGACTGACATGTTCTGGATGGGCGTCGACGTCGGGACCGGCGGCACCCGCGCGCTCCTCATCGACGCGGACGCCCGCGTGCATGCGGCGTTCACGTCGCCGCACGCGGACATGCGGATGGAACGGCCCGGCTGGGCCGAACAGGACCCCGAAAACTGGTGGGAGGCCGCCTCGGCGGCCGTTCGCGGCGTGCTGGCACGCGCCGAAACCGGGGGGGAATCCATCGCCGGCGTCGGCTTGACCGGCCAGATGCACGGCCTGGTGGTCCTTGACGACGCGGACCGGGTGATCCGGCCGTCCTTGATCTGGTGCGATCAGCGCAGCCAGGCGCAGGTCGACGCCGTCGAAGCGGCCGTCGGCCGCGGCAACGTCGTCGCGTGGACTGCGAACCCGCCGTTGACGGGCTTCACGCTGCCGAAGCTGCTGTGGGTGCGCGATCACGAGCCGGAGCGCTTCCGGCGCGTCCGAAAAGTCCTCCTGCCCAAGGATTACGTGCGACTCCGCATGACCGGAGAGCACGCCAGCGACGTGTCCGACGCCTCCGGGACCGGGCTGTTCGACGTGGCCCGCCGGACGTGGTCGCGCCCGATGCTCGACGCCATGGAGTTGGACGCCGCGATCCTGCCCCGCGTCGTCGAGTCGGACGCGGTGACGGGACGCGTCACGCGCGCGGCGGCCGAGGCCACCGGCCTGCCGCCCGGAACGCCGGTCGTCGGGGGCGCCGGCGATCAGGCGGCGGACGGGATCGGCAACGGCATCGTCGAGCCGGGCGTCGCCTCGGCCACGCTGGGGACCTCCGGCGTCGTCTTCGTTCACATGGACGCACCGGCGTACGATGCCGCCGGGCGCGTCCACACGTTCTGTCACGCCGTGCCCGGCGCCTGGCACGTGATGGGGGTGACGCAGGCCGCCGGTCTCAGCCTGCGGTGGCTGCGCGACACGCTGGTCCCGGGAGCCGCCTACGCGGAGCTGATGTCCGAAGCCGAGCGCGCCGAGCCCGGCTGCGGGGGCCTCTACTGGCTGCCCTACCTGATGGGAGAGCGCACGCCGCACCTGGATGCGTCGGCGCGCGGCGGGTGGATCGGGATGACGGCGCGCCACACGCGCGCCGACCTGATCCGCGCCCTCGTCGAGGGCGTCGCCTACAGCCAGAAGGACTGCCTGGACGTGATCGAGGGCATGGGCGTCGACGTGGGGGCGGTCCGCATCTCCGGCGGCGGGGCCCGGAGCCCTTTCTGGCGTCAGGTGGTGGCCGACGTCCTGGGCACACCCGTCGTCGCGCTGGAGAGCGAGGAAGGCGCGGCCCTCGGCGCGGCCCTTCTGGCCCTGGCCGGGGTGGGCGGCGCCGGAACCGTGTCCGAAGTCGCCAGACGCGCCGTTCGCGAGACCGCCCTGCATGCGCCCGACGAGGCGAAACACGCCGTCTACCGGAAGGGCCACGCCGCGTACCGGTCCCTCTACCCGGCTCTCCGGGATTTCTACAGGGGCGCAAGCTGACGATGCGCTGTCCGGGCGGGTTTCGGGGGTGGTCTCGTTTCGTATACGTGTTGAAGCGATGCTGGTAGAATGCGCTCGTCTCGAGGCAGCGGCCACGAATTCCTGTTCGACTGGACCTCCGTGATCCGCCGGCGTCCTTCTCCGACGTGTCCGCCCTGCCCGGCGGTCACGGACCGGGCCGCCGCCTCCGGCAAGGAGGTGACCGATGAGCCCTCTGTTACTGACGCTGGTCGTCATCGAAGCGTTGCTGACCGCGGTGGGCGCCTTCCTCTATGTCTACCGGGCGCGGCTGGAATTCAAGGAAGACAATACGCTGATCCTGGACAGCGCGGAGGCGCACCTGATGTCGGGCCAGGAGACGATTCACGCCAAGGCGAACCAGGCGGGCCAGATGCTGAAGTACGTGGGCATCGGTTGGGTCGTCTTCGGCGTCGCCGCGTTCGGCGTGTTCGTCGCCGAGGGGTTGGGCGTCCTCTGAAGACCCCCGGACAGCGTACGGCCCGGCGGCCGAGGGGATGAGCGCGGCCGATTCGAACGTCCTTCTCCAGGAGTGGACCGGTCCGTGCCAGGGCGTGCCCGGCTTCGACCGGGTCGAGCTCGGCCACTTCGAGCCGGCCTTGGCGTCGGCCATGGCGGCGGCGCTCGAGGAGGCCGACGCCATCGCGCGTGACCCGGATCCGCCGACGTTCGAGAACACGGTGGTCGCCCTGGAACGTTCGGGCCGCCTTCTCGACCGTGTTCTCCCCATCTTCGAGGTCTGGCGATCCAATCTGTCGACACCCGCGTTCCGTGAAATCGAGCGCCGGATGGCGCCGCGGCTGGCGGAGTTCGAGACCCGGATCACGCAGAACGCGGATCTCTTCGCCCGGATCCGGGCCGTCTGCGAAGGCCGCGAGATGGAGACGCTCCGGCCCGACCGGCAGCGTCTGGTGCGGCTGGTTCACGACCGCTTCGCCCGCAACGGGGCCAAGCTCGCCGGGGACGCCCGGGAGCGCTACGCCGCAATCGACCGGCGGCTCGCCGAGTTGTACACGCGGTTCTCCAACAACGTGCTCGGCGACGAGGAGCGGTACGTTCACTACCTGGGGCCGGACCAGATCGGCGGCCTGCCGGCGTCGTTCGTCGAGGCCCTGGCCGCCGCGGCGGAGGAACGCGGACGGGGCGGCGAGTACGCCGTCACGAACACGCGCTCGTCGATGGATCCGTTCCTGACGTTTTCCGACGAACGCGCCCTGCGCGAGCGCGTCTGGCGCACCTACTACGACCGCGGCGACAACGGGGACGACCACGACAACAACGCCGTCATCGCCGAGATTCTCGCGTTGCGGCACGAGCGGTCCCGGCTTCTCGGCTATCCCGATTACGCCGCTTGGCGGCTGGAGGACCGGATGGCCGGGACGCCCGAGCGGGTGAACGACCTGCTGACGGCGGTGTGGCCGGCGGCGCTGGCGCGCGTGGCCGAGGAGGTCGACGACATGCAGGCGCTGGCCGACGCCGCGGGCCACGGGATCCGGATCGCGCCCTGGGACTACCGTTACTACGCCGAGAAGGTCCGCGCGGCGCGCTACGACCTCGACTCGGACGAGGTGCGTCAGTACCTGCAACTGGACAAGCTGCGCGAGGCGATGTTCTTCGTCGCCGGCGAGATCTTCGACTTCCGCTTCTCGCCCGTTCCGTCCGGATCCGTGCCTGTCTTTCACGAGGACGTCCGGGTGTGGGAGGTGACCCATGGCGGGACCCGTCGAACGGTCGGGCTCTGGTACCTGGATCCGTTCGCGCGCACGGGCAAGGAATCGGGGGCGTGGGCCACGACCTACCGCAGCCGGGACGCCCTGGACGGCGAACGCACGGTGCTGGCCGCCAACAACGCCAACTTCGTTCCCGGACCGCCCGGCGCGGCGGTGCTGGTGTCCTGGGACGACGCGCGGACGCTGTTTCACGAGTTCGGCCACGCGCTGCACTACCTGTCGTCGCGGGTCGAGTACCCGACGTTGAACGGCGCGCTTCGCGACTACATCGAGTTTCATTCGCAGCTTCTGGAACGCTGGCTTCTGACCGACGCGGTCATCGACAACTTTCTGGTCCACCACGAGACGGGAGCGCCCATGCCCGCCGCGTTGGTGTCCCGAATCCGGAACGCTTCCAAGTTCAACCAGGGGTTCGCGACGACCGAGTACCTGGCGTCGGCCCTGGTCGACATGCGGTATCACACGACGGACCCCGCCGGCCTCGATCCCCGGGCGTTCGAGCGCACGGTCCTGGCCGAGCTCGGCATGCCGGACCCGATCGTCATGCGCCACCGCGGGCCGCACTTCGGACACGTCTTTTCCGGGGAGGGGTACGCCGCCGGTTACTACGGCTACATGTGGGCGGACGTCCTGACCGCCGACGCCGCCGAGGCGTTCGCCGCCGCGCCCGGGGGCTTCTACGACAAGGAACTGGCGTCGAAGCTCATCGAGCACCTGTTCGCGCCGCAGAACGCCGTGGACCCGGCGGAGGCGTACCGGGCCTTCCGCGGCCGCGACGCGGGAATCGACGCGCTGATGCGCGACCGGGGGTTCACCACGGGCGGCTAGTGTCGTGTCCCGTAAGTTCGCTGCCAGAGACGGGGGCGGTCATTCGGCCATACGATCGCCCGTGGGTTTCGGCGTTTCCGATGATTGGGGACGATGCTCAGACCTGTAAGCCACTGAGACCATTGTCATATGCTCAACTGGACCCGGGGCGTCCTCGCCGCGGGTGGACAACGCGGCGCAGCCGCGGCGTCAGTTCAAGAAATCGATTCGTCGGGATCGGCCGCACGTCGGGGGTTACGGGACCTGTCGGCCGAGGCTCCCTGGCCCGGGGGAAGAAAGAGACTATTTTCTTGGGCTACCGCCTCGCTGCCGCTCGTCGTTCAGTCGCGGCGAGGAACGCCGCGCCTACCATGGGACAGGATTTGGACGGCGGTGCGTAAGCCTCGGGGATCCGGCGGACGAAGCACCGGAGGTTCGGTCGATGGAACCGTCTCGCGCCTGCCCCAAGGGTACCCGCGGCGTCCTCGCCGCGGGTGGACAACGCTGCGAAGCCGCGGCGTCAGGTCAAGAAATCGATTCGTCGGGATCGGCCGCACGTCGGGGGTTACGGGACCTGTCG
>JAJEDW010000326.1 GCA_022821265.1 Acidobacteriota bacterium | reverse complement strand
ACGTAGCTGTCGGTCTCGGACCGCGCCTCTACCGGGTCGGGCGAACCGTTCACGAGCCACCGCAGCATCTGACGCCAGAACAGTTCGTGCGTCTGGTCCTCGTGCGGCATCTCCATCTGCCACCGCCAACTGCTGGACGAGGTGAACACCATGCTGCGGCCGCGCCCGTAGCGCTGGTAGGCCAGGAGCACGGGGCGATCCCGGCTCGTCGCCATCGCCGCGTCGGCCAGGACGATGGCGCCGACCTTCGCCTCCTCCACCCGATTCAGCTCGGTCAGCCGCGGCAACTCCGCCCAATCGACGACGGGCTCGGTCCCGTTGGGGTTCAAGCGCATCATCGGGTGGGAACGGCCGTAGTCGGAGACCTCGAGCATGAGATCGTCGACGAGGAAGCTGGTCTCGTCCGACATCAGTCGGACGGGAAGGACGTCGGCGATCGGCGTGTTCTGGTAGCGGCCGTCGCTGAAGGAGTTCCGCCCGCCGAGCATCAGGAAACCGCCGCCGCGCTCGGCGACGAAGTCCACGATCATCTCCTGCTGCTCCTGGGTGAAGAAGGTCGACTCGATGCTTCCCAGGATCAGGCCCTCGTACTCGAACAGCTCCTCCCGCGTGGCCGGGAAACCGTTGGCGAGCACGGCGTCCGACTCGATTCCCTGCCTGAAGAACTTGTTGGGCGAGGTGCGCAGCAACCGGACCAACTGGATGTTGCCGTCGTCCTCGACGGCCCGGCTGATGAACTTGTAGTCCCAGCGCGGTTCCCCGTCGACGTAGAGGACCTTGGGCGCTTCGTCGTCGACCTCGACCAGCGTCTGCAGCGTGTTGTTTTCCGGGATCCGTTCCTCCGGCGCCTCGATCGTGTACTCGAACACGCGCGCGCCCTCGTTGGTGATCGGAATGTCGATCGATGCCTCCCCGATCTCGCCGTCCCGCGGCACGGTCACTTCCTGGCTCGTGAGCAGGACGCCGTTCTCGCGAACCTGGACCCGCGCGCTTCGCCCGGCCAGCCCCTGTCCCCGGTACGAGACGTCGGCGACGATCGTGGCGTCGTTGAGGCTCTCGCGCGGCGTGACGACCTGCGTCAGCTCGACGTCCCGGTCGATGGCTTCCTCGCCGACGCCGACCGTGTAGATGGGAATGCCCCGCGACTGGATGCGGGACACGGCCTCGGTCCACTCATCCGAGGCGTTGTCCACGCCGTCGGTGATCAGCGCGATTCCGGACAGCGGCACCGTCCCCAGCTCCTGGTAGAGCATTTCCATCGCGCTCTCGGTCCGCGTCCGGTCGCCGGCGAAGCTCATCCGGTCCATCCCGTCGATGCGCTCGGCTTCCTGGTCGTAGCGGTACAGGCGGACCCGGAACTTGTCGGCGAGCCGCGCGAAGAACCCGGTGGACTCCAGTTCCGCCATCAACAGGTCCGCGCGGCTCTCCTGCCCGTCGTCCTGGATCCGCATGCTCCGGGAGTTGTCGACGACGACGGCGAAATACGACTCCTGGGGCAGCACGGTGGCAACGTTGAGCACCGGCTGGAGCAGGATGAAGAACAGGATGGCCAGTGTGAAGGCTCTCAGGACGATCATCCCCCACGCGGCATGCTGGCGGACGGCTCGGTAGAGCAGGAAGGCCGCCGCGGCGGCGCCCAGGGCGAAGACGACGAACATCGCCGGGTTGTCGAGGAGCTGGAAGGCGAGCGTGCCTCGTTCATAAACGATGGGATCGTACTTGAAGAAGGTCTCGAACCAGTTCATGCGTCCATCTCCGCGGCCCCGCCGCCGCCGTCAACCGTGTTTCGACCCGGCGCGTGCGGGCCGCGCTCCGTGTCAATGGGTCATGGAATAGATGATGTAGTTGATCGCGATCCGGAACGCGAAGTTCGAGAACTCGTTCGGATAGCACGGCTGATCGGCGTGTTCCCATGCGTCGCCGATGTCGGTGTTGTAGTTGATCAGCATCTTCAGACGCCGGTCGTCGTCGAAGATGCCCAGGGCGTAGGGCACGTACCCGTCACGCTCGTAAGTCGGCCCGCCGTAGCAGCCGTTGCTGACGTTCGGGACCTGGATGATCTCGTCGATGTTGAAGAACGAGTGGAAGAGCGGGTGGTCGATGGGTATCTGCTCGGGTTCCTGGTCGGGAAAGATCTTGTCCAACTGGTAGGCGAAGTTCGCCCACTCGTACGTGCCCCAGAAGTCGTCGATCACCAGGAAACCGCCGCGGTCCATGTACTCGCGAAGGCGGTCGGCTTCCTCCTGGCTCAGGTCCATGCCGCGTCCGACCTCGAGCGCGTACACGAAGGGATAGCTGAACAGCGCCGGGTCCATGATCTCGATCGCGACGTCCTGGTCCATCACCACGCGGATGTTCGACATCCGTTCGATCGCGTAGGTCAGGTGCTTGTCGGCGTCCGGCCAATCCGTCGCCCAAGAGCCGCCGCGTCTGCCGAAACGGCCGTAATTCTGCAAGCCGGCGCTGTAGATCAGTCGCGCGAACACGAACTCGGAACCGTCGACGCCGCCGTAGCTGCCGAGCTGGCGCGACGGCAACGCGTCCCGCAGGATGGACGAGAACTGGAAGCCCCACACGGGCAGCGGCAGGGCCGCCGCCAGACACACGATCAGAAGTCGTCGCTTCATGACATCCCGGCGCGACGTTCCCTGGCCGTTCGATTCGGCTTCGGGGGTCGCGGCGTGATTCATTCTAACCGCAAACATCCGGGAAACATTACGATGCCCCGGCGATATTTTACAGCGCCTTTACACCGGCCTCCGGCGCCCGCCGCCGCCCGAGCCGGAGGAGCTCGACGAAGTTGATCAGGCCGTGCGCCACGGCAACGGCGAGCAGGCTGCCGGTCGTCTCGTAGACGCTCCCGAGCAGGAATCCCACCGCCGCCGCCAGGATCGTCCACGGAATCAGACGCCGGTTGACGGGAAAATGCGCCAGCCCGAAAAGGAGGCTGGTCCAGACCAGGCCCAGGGCGGGTTGCATCGACCCGCGGAAGAACGCCTCTTCGGCGAGCCCGCTGGAGACGGCCAGGACCAGCGCCCGTCCGCGCCCGACGCCCCCCAGGACGGCGCGGAACTCCGCGTCCAGGCGGCGGGCCCACGCGAACGCGCCGCGCGCCGTCCGTGCGGCCATCAGCACGCCCGCGGCGACGAGGGCCCCGATCAGCACGTGAAATCCCGTGTCGGGCCATCGGGGCGGCGGAAACAACGCCCCCAGCCGTCCCTGCCACGCGGCCAGCAGCAGCGTGACCGCGAACAGGCCGCCGTAGCCCACCACGGCGGCCCGGACGATCATGGCCGGTCCCGTCAACGCGGACGCAGCAGGACGTAGACGGCGCCGCCTCCGCCGTCGACGGCGCGCGCCGAGGTGAACGCCATCACGAATCGCGCCAGGCGCCGGTGGCGCAACCACCGTTCTACGTGTTCCTTCAGCAGCGGCCGTCCCCGGTCGGAGTGCCGCCCGCGTCCATGGATGATGCGGACCGAGGAATAGCCGGCCCGGACCGATTCGCGCAGGAAGATGTCGACGACCCGGCGGGCCGCGTCCACGGTCAGGCCGTGGAGGTCGAGGTGCGCCTGTATCGCGAACCGTCCGGAACGCAGATCCCGTATGTAAAGGCGGCCGGCGGCGTCGGCGGCGTGCTCCACGTACTCGCGCGTGTGTTCCGGCGCCACCGTGCCGGTGCGGCAGAACTCCTCGAGGGCCCGAAGCGCCGGATCCTCACCGCCGCCGGGGGGCGGCCCGTCGCGCACCGCGACCGGCGTGGGCGCCCCGCTCCGGTCCAGCGGCCGAACGCCGCGCATGGCCTCCTTGAACAACTCGGCCTCGGCGGGAGCCGGCTCCTCGTCCCGGCGCGCCGGCGGGGAGGCGGGCGCCGGCACGGTCGGTTCCGCGACCCGGAGTCGACCGGCCCGTATCCAGTCGTCCAGAACCTCGAAGGGCCGATGCACGGCGGCGCCGCCTCGAATTCGCCGTCTAGCGCCCATAACCGTTGGTAATCGGCATGCGCCGGTCCCGGCCGAACGCCCGGGGCGTGATCTTGACGCCCGGGGCCGCCTGCCGGCGCTTGTACTCGGACGCATCGACCATCCGGACCACGCGGCGCACCGTCTCGGCGTCGAAGCCCATCCCGATCAACTCGTCGACGCCGCGGTCCTCCTCCACGTACGCCAGCAGGATCGGATCCAGATCCGCGTACTCCGGCAGCGAATCGCTGTCCTTCTGGTCGGGCCGCAATTCGGCCGAGGGTTCCTTGACGAGGATCTCGCGCGGAATGCGCTCGCGTCCGGCCACCCGGTTGCAGTGCCGGGCCAGTCGGTAGACCAGGGTCTTGGTCACGTCCTTGATGACGGCGAAACCGCCGGCCATGTCGCCGTACAGGGTGCAGTAGCCGACGCTCATCTCGCTCTTGTTGCCCGTGCTGAACACCAGCCAACCGAACTTGTTGGAAAGCGCCATGACCAGGTTGCCGCGAATCCTGGCCTGGATGTTCTCCTCGGCGACGTCCACCGGGCGCCCCTCGAAAGCGGGCGCCAACGCGCCATCGTAGGCATGCATCAGGTCCGATATCGGGATCTCGAGCAGCTCGATGCCGAGATTGCGCCCGAGGGCTCTCGAGTCCGCGATGCTGCCCTCGGACGAGTGCCCGGACGGCATGAGAACGCCCACGACGTTGCCCTCGCCCAGCGCGTCCACGGCGATGACGGCCGTCAGCGCCGAATCGATCCCGCCGCTGAGCCCGATGACCACCTTCCCGAAGCGGTTCTTGCGAACGTAGTCCCGGGCGCCCAGCACCAGCGCCCGGTAGATCTCGGACTCCTCGTCGAGCGGTTCGGCGAGGTCCCGGACCTCGAGCGGCGCCCGATCGGGGCGGGGCGCCGGTAGTGAAATCACCGCGGCGGAGTCGGCCCCCGCGCCCTGGCGCCGGCGCGGCTCGCGGAGCCGCGAACGGAATACCGCGTCGAGATCCAGGTCCGCGACGATGAGCTCCTCTTCGAACTGCCGTCCCCGCACCATGAGATCCCCGGCCGGATCGAAGATCATGCTGTGCCCGTCGAAGACCAGCTCGTCCTGTCCGCCGACGAGATTGACGTAGGCCACGATGGCGGCGTTGTCGGCGGCGCGCGTCCGCAGCATCCGCTCTTTCCATTGCCGCTTGCCCGCGTGGAACGGCGACGACGACACGTTCAGGACGACGGCGGCGCCCTGGCCCATCGCCTGCTCCAGCACCGGGCCGTCGGGATACCAGATGTCCTCGCAGATGCTCAACCCGATGCGGGCGCCCCCGCAATCCAGCAGCGTCGACGTCCGGCCCGCCTGGAAGTAGCGGAACTCGTCGAAGACGCCGTAATTGGGAAGGTAGACCTTGTGGTGCGCGCCGGCCATCCGTCCGTCCCTCAGAACGGCGGCCGCGTTGTAGATGTCGTCGGCGCGGTTGACGAAGCCGACGATGGCCGTGATTCCGGCCGCGGCCCGGGCGATCTCGCGGAGCGCGTCGAGGTTGGCGTCGATGAATCCCGGCTTCAGCAGGAGATCCTCGGGAGGATAGCCGGTCAGCGCCAGCTCCGGGAAGGCCACGACGTCGGCCCCCTCCCCGGCCGCCCGGCCGATCCACTCGACGATCTTGCGCGCGTTCCGCTCCAGGTCGCCGACGACCACGTCGAGCTGCGCCATCGCCAGCCGGATTGTGGGCGGGTGGGCCATGAATGCGCGCTACTCGCGGAGTTCCCGGAAGCCGTAGACCCGCATCACGTCCTCGAGCCCCACGACGCCCACCAGGCGGCGAACGTCGAGCCGGCTGACCACGGGCAGGACGTCGACGCGGGCTTCCCCCATCCGCTCCAGGGCCAGGTCCAACAGGTGATCGTCATGCAGGTGCGGCCCGGCCCGCACGTCGGCGGCGTCGACCAGCCGGCCGTGGGCGTCGCGGGCCTCGGCCGCGGCCAGATCAGCGCCGCCGATCATGCCGACCAGGCCCCGGCCGTCGACGACCGGCCAGGCGCGCCAGGGACTGTTGCGCACGCGCTCCCGGGCCTGGGCGGGCGTCATGTCGGCTTCCAGCATCTCGGTCGGCACGCGCATGGCGCTGCGCACCCGCAAGCGGCCCTCGCGGTGGCGGGTCGCGGCCGTGGGCAGATGAATCCCGTCCTGCTCGGCCAGCGCCTCGTAGATGGGTTTCTTCTGGTAGCGCCGCGAAATGAGGTAGCTCAGGATGTTCGAGATCATCAGCGGCACGATGATCGCGTAGTCCCGCGTCAACTCGAAGATCATGATCACGGACGTGAACGGCACGCGGATGATGCCCGCGAACGCGGTCCCCATACCGACCAGCGCGTAGGCGCCGACCGCGCCCGTGTAGTCGGGGAAGACCAGGTTGGCCGCGCCGCCGACCGTTCCGCCGAGCATGGCGCCGATGAACAGGCTGGGACCGAAGATCCCGCCGGCGTTCCCGGAGCCGTAACACGTCGCCGTGGCGACGAGCTTCAACAGCAACATGACGGCCATCGCCGCGACCACCGTCGCGGCGACGCTGTCGGTGCGCGCCAGTTGATCGCCGACGATGTCGTACCCGACTCCCAGCACTCCAGGCACGAAGAACGCCATGATGCCGACCGCCAGGCCGCCGGCCGCCGGCTGCACCCACCGCGTCCGCTCCGGCATGTCCAGGAAGTACTGCCGGATCCGCAGCAGCAGCCGCACGAAGAACACCGAAACGAAGCCGCCGGCCACGCCCAGGAACGCGTAGATCGCGAGCTCGGAAAAGTGCACGAGCTGGTATTCGGGCACGCTGAACAGCGCCTCGTCGCCCAGCACCAGGTTCAACACCATCCAGGCCATCGCCGAGGCCAGCACCACGGATCCCAGCAGCGGCGCGTGCAGGTTGCCCATCACCTCTTCCAGCGAGAAGAGCACGGCGGCAATCGGCGTGTTGAACGCGGCGGCCAGCGCCGCCGAGGCCCCGACCGGCACGAGCGATTCGATCTTCTTGCGCTTGAGGCCGAGGGCCCGCCCCATCACCGACGCGATTCCCGCCCCGATCTGGACCGACGGCCCTTCCCGCCCGAGGGCGATGCCGCTGGCCAGCGAACCCACCGACGTTCCGAACTTGCCCAGCACGGTCCGGAGGGTGATCTTGCCGCCGTGAACGGCCAGCGCCACCTTCGTCTGCGGGATACCGCTCCCGCGGGCCTCGGGGAAGAACCGGTAGAGCAGGATGCCGGTGACGAGCGCGCCGATGACCGGGATCAAGAGACTGCGAAGGCTGTAGGGCGCGACCGCGTCGGGAAACATCCACGAGCCGAGGCTCTCGGTCAGGACGATGAAGGCGACGATCGTGAGACCCACGACCGCGCCGATGACCAGCGTCAGAACCATGAACAACTGGTCTTCGCGGTGGCGGATCTGGATGGCCAGCTTGCGCGCCCGGGTCTTGATGGCGGGCTGCGCGTTCCACCAGTCCAGCAGTCGTCTCGTCGCGGCGGAAAAGGGCATCGTCTAGAACGGCATGCTCCGCGGGACGGCGTCCGGCCGGCGGGAAAAGTAGTCCATGGACCATTGTGCGCGGGCGAGGGTGAAACCGCAAGGCGGAAGGCGGCTGCAATGCGCGGAAAACACTGGGATTCCCGTATTCGACGGCGATCCTGTAGACTCGTTCACTCCATGAGAGTCGTCTCCGTCAACGTCGGCCAGCCGAAGCCCCTGCCCCACGGCAGGCGATCCGTCCGGACCTCGATCTACAAGTCCCCGGTGAGGGGCCGCATCGCCGTCCGTTTCCACAGCCTCGAGGGAGACCGCCCGGGCGATCCCTCGGTCCACGGGGGACGGGACAAGGCGGTCTACGCCTACCCGTCCGAGCACTACGACTACTGGCGGGAAACGCTGGGGCGGAAGCTGGAATGGAGCGCGTTCGGCGAAAACCTGACGATCGCGGGCCTGGTCGAAGCCGACGCGTGCATCGGCGACCATTACAGGATCGGCAGCGCCGTCCTGTGCGTGACCCAACCGCGCCTGCCGTGCTTCAAGCTCGCGACGAAGCTCGAACGCCGGGACATGGTCCGTCTCTTCGAGGAGAGCGGACGCTCGGGTTTCTACTTCAGCGTGGTCGAGGAGGGCGAGCTGGCGGCGGGGGACGCCATCGAGCGGGTCCGCAGATCCAGCCACGGCGTGACGGTTCTGGAAGTCAACCGCCTGCACCGCCCCCCGGCCCCGCTCGACCAACTGGAACGCGCGCTCGCGGTCCCGGAGCTGTCGGCCGCGACGCGACGCGAGCTGGAACAGGTCCGGGCCAAGACGGCGCCGTAGCCCTCTCGGCCGGAGGCCGCGTTCCGGTATGCGGGCGGAGGGATTCGAACCCCCACGAGCCGTTCGGCCCGCCGGATTTTCGTACCGCCTACGGCTTTCGCCGCCCCCGCCTGGGCGAGGTTTGGGGTCTGGACTATCCCTTAGCCCTGCCCCGGCGCCGCGGCCCGGGGTTTAGGCGCTGCCCGTCTAGTCTCTACACCTTCCCGAACGGAGACCGGAATCCCCGATCGGGCTTGGCTCGGGATTGCCACCGTGCCACGAAGGTTTCCCCGAATTTGAGCAGTTCTGCATCGCCGGTTTCCCGGTCGAGCACTCAAGGTTTTCAAGTCCGGCGCGTCTACCGTTCCGCCACGCCCGCACGCATCGATATTACCCTTCTCCCGGGCCCGGCTCACGCTTTCCGCGGTTTTTTGCCGAGGGAGAGGCCGGCGCGGGCACGTCCGCGATCATGCACCGCGCGCTGCCCCCGCCGACGGACTCGATCGTCGACAAGTCGGCGTCGACAATCCGGCCGCACCGCTCCAGGACGCCGAGCTGGCCCGGATGGAAGGCGGCCCGGGCGCGGCTCGACATGACTATGACCGGATTGCCGCGGTTGTCGGCGACTTCCAGGATGTTCCCGGCGAAGTTCGACACCTGATCGAAGTCGATCGGGACCGGTTCCCTTCCCGTCGAGCGCAGCCGATCCAGGACCATGGCGCGCGACGCGGCCTCGGCGATCGCAACGGCCGCCACCACGGCGAAACCGCGGCCCAACGCCAGCACGACATCGGTGTGGTAGACAGGAACGCCGTTTCCGTCGGTGCAGGCGAACGCGACCACGTCGTATCCGAAGAGCGTGGCGGCCCGGCGGACCAGGCCGGCGTCGGTCCGCGGCGACAGGCTGGCGTAGACGGCACCGCCCGCGTGGTCGAAGACGAGGCTGCCCGAGCCCTCCAGGAACCGGGACTCGGTTTCATGGATCGAAAGGTCCACGACACGGGACGCGTCGAAGGCGTTCATGCGCTCGAGCATTCCGACGATTTCCGGGCGGCGCTCCCGGCGCCGGACCGGCGAGTACATCGGGTAGAAGATCACCGTCCCATCGGGATGGAACGTCACCCAGTTGCAGGCGAAGATCGCGTCCGGAGAGGGAGGTTCGGTCGCGTCTTCGACGACCATGACCCCGACGCCCGCCGCATCGAGCGCGCCGGCCAACGCATCGAACTCGGCCAGTGCCCGGCGTTGAACTGTTGCGCCCGAAACACCCTCGGGCGCGCGCTGGAAGACGTTGGTCCCGGCCGTCTCGGCGTTGAATCCGAACGCGGCGGGACGCACCATCAGCGTGGTCCGGGCCCCTCCGAGGCGGCTGTCGGCGTGTGCTACCATCCGAGCGTGATGATATCGCGCGCATCGGCGCCGGCGCTTCACCCGACCCGCGAGATGGACCTGAACGAGCCGTCCCGCGCGCTGGTCGATTTCGACATGGCGTCCATACGCCAGGTCGTCGCGGCCCGGCGCGATCCGGAACCGGCGGTCTGGATCCTCGAACCGGCGGGTTACCAGAAGGACGGCCATCCCTTGCGGGACAGCGAGACCGTGCGACTGATCGCCTACGTTGCGTCCGGGACCATCTACGCCACCGACGGCTGCAACGCGTGCCGGCACGCGCCCGACGTCCGGATCGAGACGGCCGGGCCCGAGGACTTGGCCCGGCTCTCGGCGCGGACGCAGCTCCCCGGGCCCATGCTCGCGCTCCTGGCCCGCCGGATCCAGGAACTGGACCCGTAGGCGCCCGGACCGCTGCATGCGCGGCCGAACGCCCGGCCGCGAACGTTCAAGACTCTTTCTCTCGGGACGGGCTCGCCCGATAATCGGATCCGGGACAGTTTCGAAGGACACGACTCGTGAAGACACGGCTATTGACTGGACGCTCCCTGATGATCGCGCTGGGGATCGGGCTGATCGTTGCCCTGGCGTTCGGCGCACTCCTCGAAATGCCTTTCGGACTCGCTGCGACGAACGGTCTCGCCGCCGGCATGCTTGCATGGGCAGCCGACTTCCAGTTGCGAAACTGGAGCTTCCTGATGCAACTGTGGACGCCGAAGTCGAACTCACACCGGGCTGTCGTGCTGTATGCCGCTCTCCTCATACTCGTCGCGTCGTCGTTCTCGAACGACAACCTCCAGTCGGAACGCGCGGTCGAGATCGGGTTTCAGTTGTTGTTCCTCCTCGTCGGCTTCACGGTTTTCCAATTGGGTTCCATCGTCTCGATAATCGACCTGACGGACGACCGCGGACCTTCGATCTGGGGAATTCGAGCGGCGAAGGGGCCGGTGTTGACGGCGCTCTCGACCCTTGTCTCGTTCACGACCGGCCTGATCGCCGCGGCAGCACTGGGATTGTGGCTGGAAACAACCTGGGAACTGGCCGTCATGAACGGGCTCGCGATCGGTACGACCGTGGCTGCCTTCGCTTTCGCAATCGGCACGAGTCAACTTGGGGTGCGGCCGACCCATCCAGTGACGCTGCGCCCGTGGGTCGGGGTCATTTTCGCCGGACAGTTCCTTATATTCGTCGGTCCGTCCGTGTTCGCCTACGTCGAAGCCGAGTTTGCCGTCGGTCTCGGTCTATATTTCCTGTTTCTGACAACCGGGTTCGCCGCCATGGCCCTGGGCATGATCGCTGGATCGCTCGGTCACACGGACGCCGTCGAGGTTACCGGCGCGCGCGGTTCGCTTTCGGCAACACCTCCGTCGATCGACGGAGGAAACGCGTCGTGAGCGCTTAATTCACCCGCGGAAGACTCCCCGAATGCTGCCTCGCGCGGCCGATCATGTTCGCGGCGTCCCAGCTTTGCGTCGGACCCGAGTTGGCCGTCGAATTCGGCCTCGGGTTCTCGTTTCTGCGGTTGCGGATACCGCGGATCGCGTCGGGCGTGAGTGCGGGCAGCGGTCGCGGTTAGACCCGCGCGGTGCGCAACGTGCGCTGTCCGGCGCGGTGCTCTCGGATCTCGCGCAGGCCGTCCAGAACCTCCATTGCGATGTCGCGTTCAGTCATTGTCGATTGCCTCCACGGCCTTGCGCCACGCCTCGCGCGGCCGCGATACCATTGGTGGAAGCGCGAGTCTCCGAACACGCGCCGAACGTCACGGCATTAGAATCGAACTCATGCGCACGACGATACGCATCGACGACGATGTCCTGCTTGCCGCCAAGGAACTGGCGCGCCGCGACGGAATCAGCGTCGGCGCCGTGATTTCCGCTCTTGCCCGCAAAGGACTGAGCGGCGTAACGCGCGAGGAACGTCTCGAAGACGACAGTTTCTTCGGGTTCCGTCAGTTGCCGAAGCGCGGCCAGCCCGTCTCCAACGAATGGATCAACCGGCTGCGCGGCGACGGACCATATTAGCCCGGTTCGGGCGTCATCCGGTTCCTGCCGCTCGCGCCCGGCTAACGGCTGCGTTCCACGCCCACGCGGTCGCAGAAGTCGGCCAGGGCGCACTTCGAGCAGAACGGGCTCAGAGGCTTGCACAGGTTCTGCCCGAAGGCGACCAGCAGGTCGTTGATCGCAATCCAGTACCGGCGCGGCAGTTTCCCTCGCAACGCCATCTCCGTCTGATCCGGCGTCCGGGTCGCAACGTATCCCCAGCGGTTCGCGATCCGGTGCACGTGCGTGTCGACGGCGATTCCCGGCTTGCCGAAAGCGAGGGTCACCACGATGTTGGCCGTCTTCCGTCCGACGCCGGGCAGCGACAGCAGCGCGTCGAGCGCGCCGGGGACGCCCCCGTCGAACCGCTCGAGCAGTTCCCCGGCGATCTTCTTGATCGTGCGCGCCTTTACGCGGTAGAACGCTACCGGATAGATGAGCCTCTCGATTCGATCCGTGCGGAGCGCGAGCATCGCCTCCGGCGCGTCGGCCACGGCGAACAACCGCCGGCTGGCCTCCATCGTGGTCGCGTCCTGCGTACGCAGGCTGAGGATGCAGGAAATCAGCGTGGTAAAAGGCGTGCGCGTGTAGTGTCCGATGGCCGGCACGGGCCAGTTTCGAACCTCCCGGCGGAGGATGCGGATAGTATGATGAATGTCGCCGTCGTTCACGAGGAGACCTGTCGTCGATGAGTTGGATCGGTTTGGCGCTTGGCTTGATCCGCGAGGTGGCCTCCACCGAGCAGGGTCAGGAGATCATCAAGGATTTCCGCGGCGGCGGCAAGAAGAAGACCAACCCGGCGCCCGAGCGCGAGGCCGAGGTCGGACCCTGGAGGCAGTCGGTCGAGGACCGCCTGTCGGTCGCCGACCGAAACGCGACGATGTTGGCCGGGATGCTCAACGCCCAGAACGAAGCGCTGATCCGAATACAGAAGCGCCAGCGGATATGGAACGTGGCGCTGGCCGCGGGCGTTCTCCTGGCGCTGGGCGCGCCCCTCGCCTGGTGGCTGCTCGCCGGCGCGTGACCGGCCGCCTCAGTCGAGCGTCTCGGCGAACTTCTCGTTCTCCAGGCAGATCTCGTCGATCAGGTCGGTGTCGACGACGATGCGCTGCCGCAACGTGACGGTCCACGGCTCGGTATACGCCACGGGATCGTCCACGGTGATCCGCACTTCGAGGTGTCCGAAGTCCGGACGCCGGATCTCTTCCCGCACCGTGGCCGCTTCGGTCACCACGCTTCCGTTCCAGTCGATCCACGTGTCGTCGCGCAGCCCGATCGTGTCGACGACGAGCGTGTCCCCGGACCACTCGGCCGAGGAGTATCCCTGCCACGAGGGATTGGGGTCCTCCGGCAGCGGACGCGCGTCGGTGAAGACCTGGCGGTAGCCGGCGTTCATTTCGTTCAGCACCACGAGGAGGCCGGGCTTGTGGACGAACTTCAGCAGGTGCGGCAGGCCGTAGGCCCGAATGAAGTTGTCCGGCAGGCACCGGATGTGCGGGTCGTCGATCGCCTGGTTGGCGGTGCGCTCCGCGACGATCGGAATCTGCCACGGTTGATACGGCAACCCTTCCGGCAGGTCGACCCCGATGTCGCGCATGTGGCGGGACGACGTGATGTTCTGGGGATCGCCCGGCTCGTCGCCATCCAACGGCTGATTCGGTTCCCCGGTCATCCATACGCCCGAGAAATCCGGCCGGCCGTCCGGCATGCGGGGCGCGGGCGCGGTCATGTCCACCGTGCCGTCGGCCCGGCGCGGAACGTCCGCGGTGGGGTAGTAGATCCACTGGGCGGTGGCGTGCGTGGACGCCAGGAGCGCGCCCAGGGCGGCGCGCGCGAGGACGCCGCGCCAGGCGTCGACGCGAGACCGGAAACCGGGGACGTGCGCGGCGGAACGATCCATGGTGTCAACCCTCCGGTCAGGCGGCGTCCAGACCCGCGATCCGGCCGGTCGAGTCCCCGAAGTGCTCCATGTGCACGCCCATGCGATCCATCATGGTGAGGAACAGGTTGCACATCGGCGTCTCGCGGCGATAGACGATGCGGCGGCCGGGCTGGATGGACCCGCCGCCGCGCCCGGCGATCAGCGTCGGCAGGTCGTCGTGCGTGTGCCGGTTGCCGTCGGCCAGTCCGGCGCCGTAAACGATCATCGAGTTGTCCAGGATCGAGCCGGATCCTGCAGGTTCGGGCGACGCGTGCAGGCGTTCGATCCAACCGGCGAACTGCCGCACGTGGTATCGATTGATCTCGGCGACCTTGTCCATCAGCTCGACCTGATTGCGGTGATGCGTCAGCGGGTGATGGCCGTCGCTGATGCCGATTTCACGGTACGCCCGCGAGGTCCCCTCGCGCGTGACCAGGAAAGTGACCACGCGCGTGATGTCCGCCTGGAACGCCACCGTGATCATGTCGGTCATCAGCTTGAAGTGCTCGGCGAAATCCTGCGGGACGCCGTACGGCCGGAGCATGCCGGGATCGATCTCTGCGTTGTCCCGTTCCGCCCGGTCGATCTGCAGCTCGATATCGCGGATCGCGCCGAGGTATTCGTCGAGCTTGCGGCGGTCGGTGGGACCCAACACCGTCTGCAGAGCGCGAGCGTCCTCGGCGATGAAGTCCAGGATGCTCCGGCGGTACCGGTTCCTTTGGGCGCGGGCTTCCGGGGCGAGCGCCGCGCCCACCCCGAACAGGCGGTCGAAGAGAGCCCGGGGATCCAGAACGGGCGGGAGCGGCTGCGTCTCGTTCCGCCATGCGAGATTGTTGGTGTATGCGCAGGAATATCCGGAATCGCAGTCGCCGGCCTGACGGGCATCCTCGAGTCCGACCTCCAGCGAGGGCAGGCGCGTGTCCATCGCGCCGGCCACCAACTGGTCGCACGAGACGCTGGCCCGGACGTCGACCACGGACTTGTTCACCTGCACGCCGGTCAGGTAGGACCCCGAGCACCGGCCATGGTCGCCGGCGCCGTCAAGGAGCGCACGCCCCGTGTTATGGGTGAGGTTCCCCAGCAGCGTGATCTCGGACTTGAACGGCTCCAGCGGCGCCAGCGTTCGGGGCAGGACCCCGAGCGCACCCTCGTAGTCCGGATTCCAATGGCGCATGTCGATGCCGTTCGGAACGTAGACGAACGCCATGCGCAACGGCGCCCGCGGAGACTGCGCCCGCGCCAGGGCGGGAAGCATCGCATCCATGAACGGCACGGCGACGGCCGCTCCCGCGCCCTTCAGGAACGTGCGCCGCGGCAGTGACTTTCGAGTGACAATCATCGGGCTGCCCCCCCTGCATCTTCTCCCCGCCGGGACTGAAACGGCAAGCTTCGAACGATCTCGTGAACCAGGGTCCGGAACCGGTACGCGTCGCCCCGCAGCGCCTGGTGGATGGTTTCCACCGCCGGACGGTCGTAGCTTCTGAGACCGCGTCCCAGTGCGTAGGTCAGCATCTTTTCCGTCAAGGTGCGCGAGAACTCGGGAAGCTGGGACACCAGAGCGGAACGCATTTCCGCCGGACTGGAAAACGCCCGCCCGTTCGGAAGCGTCCCTTCGGCATCGACGGGAAAGGCGCCGTCCGCGATCCGCCAGCGACCGATCGCGTCGTAGTTCTCCAGCCCGAAGCCCAGCGGATCCATGCGTGCGTGGCATGACGCGCACGTCGCCGTCGCCCGGTGCGCCTCGAGTTGCTGCCGCATCGATCCACGCGTCGCGTCGGGGCTTTCATCGAGCGCCGG
>JAJEDW010000234.1 GCA_022821265.1 Acidobacteriota bacterium | reverse complement strand
TCTGGACTTCGATCCGGCGCGCGAGGACTCGCTCAACGACATTCCCGGCGTTGCACGGCCGGTTGCGGCGTCGTCGATCATCAGCAACAACCTTCAGGTCACGTTCCTTGTTTTCGGGCTCGGAATGACGGCGGGAATCGGCACGTCGTTCGTGCTGGTCTACAACGGAATCTACCTGGGCGCCGTGGCCGGTTGGATGGCCTCGCGCGGAGACGCCCGGGCGTTCTGGGGCTGGGTCATGCCCCACGGTGGAACCGAGTTGCTGGCGATCGTGCTTGCCGGGGCCGCGGGGTTCGTCTTGGCGAGCGCCATCGTCGCGCCCGGCGAAGTCTCCCGGGGCGGGGCACTCCGGCGGGCCGCCATGAACGCGCTGATCATCGAGATCGGAGTGATGGCGATGCTCGTCGTCGCGGGCCTGATCGAGGGTTTCGTTTCCCCCAGCAGCATCAGCTTCACAGGGCGTATCCTCGTTCTGGCCGGGACCGTCGCGTTCTGGTTCCTGTACCTCGGACTGGGCGGACTGGGATCGAAGGGGCCGTCACCCGCCCGACCGGACGGCGTCGAACCGACGTAATCGAAGGCGGCCGCGGCGGTCATGGCCCGTTTTTCCTCGGAAAACGGGCGCGCGTGTGTCCCAATGGGCCCAGAATGGGCTCACGGAACTACGTGGCCCGTCGACTGGCTCGATGAGGTAGCGCATTCGAGGGCAGTCTGCGCTCTCGAGACGTGTTCAGGAGGGTTCCGATGAAAGTGTCTCGCCGGACGTTGTGCAGCGCCGGTCTTGTCGTTCTCGGCGTGGTCGTGCCGGTGCTCGCTCACCACTCCGTGGCCACGATGTTCGACCGCAACCGCCCGGTCACGATTACGGGGGTGGTCACGAAGGTGGACTGGCTGAACCCCCACATCTGGGTCTACGTGGACGAAACCGACGACCAGGGCCAAGTCACCCACTGGGAGCTCAAGGGCGCCCAACCGAACGGATTGTCGCGGCGCGGGTGGCGACGGAATTCGCTGAGGCCGGGTGACCGGGTCGTCATCGATGCAGACATGTCCCGTTGCTGCGACAATGTCGCGAAGCTGGGATCGGTCCGGCTGGAAGACGGCACCGCGATCTGGCAAGGTTCGGCGCAGGATCCCGATTGACAGCCCGGGATCCGTTGGACGATCCGGTCGGACGGGTTCGAGGAGGTTCGCAATGGAAAGGTGTCCGTCCCATCGCGCCGCGATCATGGCGGCCGTTCTCGCACTGGCCTCCACGCCGGCGCTCGCTGCCCAGGACCCGTTCGCTCCCACGCCGCTGGTCGGCCCCGCGCCCGCGGACGGTCTTCCCAATCTCAATGGCGTCTGGGACAACACCACGGCCCCGGCGTACTCCAACGAGCGGTCGGTGCGTGAGGCGTTCGGGGGAGAACTCCCTCCGTTCACCCCGTACGGCCTGGAGCGCTGGCTCAATCGGGACTTGTCGCTGGATCCGACGGGTCTGTGCCAGCCGAGCGGGTTCGGCCGCATCCTGCGCGCGCCCAACAGGATTCAGATCGTCCAGACCCACGGCATGGTCGTGGTGCTTTCCGAGCTGTACTGGCAGTTTCATCGAATATTCACCGACGGTCGCCCCCATCCCGATGAGATCGACCCGACGTGGTGGGGCCATTCCGTCGGTCGGTACGAAGGGAACACGCTCATCGTCGACACCGTGGGGATGAACGACCGGAGTTGGATCGCCACGGCCGGATTGGAACACAGTGAACAACTGCACCTGGTGCAGACTTTCGAACAAACAGGGCCGGACACGCTCCACATCACCGAGACATATGAGGATCCGATCTACTTCACGCGGCCCTGGACCATCGAATACGACATGCAGCGCCAGGAATACGATCTCATGGAGTACATCTGTCTGGACAACTTGAACAAGGGGGCGGAGTACTACGTTCCCACACCGGCCGAGGGCAATCCGGCCATCACCGGCGTGCCCACGGATGAGCCTCGATAAAGGACCGTCCACCACATCGATACCGATAGGCGCGCCCGGAAAGCGTCCCATCTACGTCGGTATCGGGCTGCTCCTGACGCTGATGGCCCTGGTCGGCTTCTGGCCCACCTATTTCGGCCCCCTCGTCCAGGGGACGGTCGATCGGCCGCCACTGGTTCACGTTCACGCGGTTGTCTACATGGGATGGTTGTGCCTGTTCATCGCGCAGGCGGCGCTGGCGTCCACCGGCCGCGTCCGGCTCCACCGGAAGCTGGGACGGATCGCGATCGCCTATGGGATCGGCGTGATCGTCGTCGGCGTCCTGACGGCCTTCGGCCAGTTCTCCCGCTTCATCGAAGCGGGTCAGGTCGAGGTCGCGCAGCGCCGCCTGCTGGGTCCGCTGACCGACATGGTGGCGTTCCCGGTCTTCTTCGCCCTCGCGGTCGGCTATCGCCGCCGGCCCGAGATTCACAAGCGGTTCATGCTCGTGGCCACGACGACGCTCCTGATCGCCGCCGTCAGCCGGATGCCGTTTCTGGGAACGCCGGCGCCCTTGTGGGTCTTTCTGCCCGTATGGTTCGCGCCGATCCTGCTGGCGATGGCCTACGACTTCATGACGAAGCGGCTCATCCACCCGGCGTACGTCATCGGGTTGGGAGGCCTGTTCCTCCTGCGGCTTCGGGGAAACCTGGTGGAAACCGACGCCTGGCTGGGTTTCTCGGGTTGGTTGGCCGCGTTCGTCGATTGAGCCGGCGCGCGCGGCCGGTCCGCGCGCTTGTTCGAAAAAGGAGACTGCGCGATGAATGCCGACGATGCGTTGGAAGTCGTCTTCGAGTCGATCGACCCGGTCGAGGTCGCGATCGTCAAGTCACTGCTGGAGAGTTCCGAGATCCCGTTCCTGATTCGCGGTGAGGACGAGTACGACGCGTTCCGCGGCGCGCTGCGCACGATGTTCTACAACCCCCGCGGACGGCCGGTGGAGTTCCTGGTCCCGGCCGACATGGCCGATGACGTCCGCCGGCTCCTGGACGAGGCCGGCGACCCGGCGGACACGGCCGAATAGGCGGCGGCCGCCTCGTCTACTCCTGTCGGAGGGAGGCGGCCGGACTGGTTGCCGCCGCCTGCCAAGTCGGTACGACGGCTGCCGCTGCCGCGGCAAGTATCAGGACGGTCACAGCCGCCACGATCGTGGATGGGTCCGTGATCGTGAGGCCGAAGAGCAGGCTTCCGATCAGGCGCTCGGCAGCCAACGCGGCGCCCACACCCGCCGCGACCCCGACACCGACGACGGGAACGGTTTCCGCGACAATCAGTCGGACGACTGTGACGCGTGAGGCTCCCATGGCCATGCGGATTCCGATCTCGCCCTTGCGCTGCGAGACGGTGTAGGAGAGAACACCGAATACGCCGAGCGCCGTCAGCAGCAGGGCGACGAGGCCGAACACTCCGGTCAGGCGCGCCAGCAGGCGTTCCCGGACAAGCGCTTGTTCCACCGTTTCGGCCATGGTTCCGATGCTCGACACGAACACGCGATCGTCGATGCCGGGTACGAGCCCCTGTATGGCGGGAATGACGCGCGCGGGATCGCCTCGCGTCCGGACGGCGAAGCGGGTGTTGACGGTGCCGACAGGATCGAAGAATCGGTAGATCGTCGGCCGCGTTTCTCCTCGAAGATCGGCATGGATGGCGTCGCCGGCAACGCCGATGACTTCCACCGGGTCGGAATCGTAGAGGATTCTGCGTCCCAACGGATTGGCATCACCGAACAGCGCGCGGGCCAA
The DNA here is from genome assembly GCA_022821265.1 of Acidobacteriota bacterium. Lineage (GTDB taxonomy): Bacteria > Acidobacteriota > Terriglobia > 20CM-2-55-15 > 20CM-2-55-15 > JAJEDW01. The sequence goes on along the minus strand of JAJEDW010000234.1, from coordinate 3,606 downwards.
GCGTTCGCTGACCACGACGACCGGGGATTCTCCCTCCCGGGCCCCGTCGGCGGCGCGAAAGCCGCGGCCCGCCAGGATGGGAATGTCGAGCGTCTCGAAGAAATTCGGGCCGGCGTGAATTCGATCGGTCTCGACAACGGTTGAACCCGGCCGGACTTGAACCGGCGATTGCGGACTCCGTCCGCTGAGTAGGCCGAACCAGTTGTAGAGCGTCGAAGACTCGACTTCCGGCAGCGCTTCGATCTGGCCGAGGATCTCCGCCCCCAACATGTCGAAGTCATCGATCGACTCGCCGGGGACCTCATCGATCTCGAACTGAACGACATTGCGGTCGAATCCCGTATCCACTGCCCGAAGATTCTGGATCGTTCGAACGAACAGTCCCGCGACGATGACGAGAAACGTCGCGAAACCGACCTGACCCGCGACGATCCACTTGTTCACGGTGACGATGGAACGCGCGCGGCCCGATCGGCTGCCCTGATCCTTGAGTATCGTTGCCGGATCGAGGCGAGCGGCTTGAAGGGCCGGAGCCGCGCCGAAGATCAGGACGCTGGCCGCGAGCGCTGCGGCGGTGAATCCCAGAACGCGGACGTCCATGCCGACCTGGCCCAGAAACTCGGAATCGGCGGGCAGGAAACTGGCTAATGCGTTGCCGGCCCAATAGGACGAAAGAAGTCCGACGAAGCCGCCCAGGCCCGCTATGAGGAACGTTTCCACCAGGACCTGTTGAGTCAATCCCAGGCGGGAGCAGCCCGTCGCCAGGCGGACGGCCCACTCCCGCCGCCGGCGCGCCTCGCGCGCCAGAACGAGAGCTCCGACGTTGACGCACGCCATGATCAGCAGCGCGGCAACCGCCGCCGCGAGGACCATCAGGGGCTCGACAAACTGTTCCCGAAGCTGGGAATAACCCGAGCCGCCCGGACGCAAGGCCAGACCGCGGCGATCGGAGCCCGGATTCGCAGGCGTCCGGCTGGCTGCAACGTTCATCATGGCCTCGGCCCGATCCAGCGTCGTACCCGGCGACAGTCTCGCCATCATCGGGAATGCCACCCTCTCCGGCGAAAAGCCCAGCATGACTCGCATCGCCAAGTCCAACTCGGCCATCCTGGCGAACGGTATCCAGATATCGGGGTCTTCGTCGATGTTCACGCCCCGGAAGCCTTCCGGGCCCACCCCCACGATCGTGACCGGCACGTCTTCTAACGCGGGAGGGTTGCTCAGGACGATCGAGGCGCCGATGACGCCGGGATCTTCGCCGAAGGTACGCCGCCAGAGCGCATGGCTGATGACGACGACGGGGGGCGAGCCGGGTTTCTCGTCCTCGACTCCGAAGACGCGGCCGAGCGCGGCTTGGACGCCGAGCGTCGAGAAGTAGCCGCCGGAGACCGACACCATCCGGACTTCCAGTTCCGGACCCGAGACGCCGCCGAGCTTCATGAGATAGCTTCCTGACAACGCCCGGATGAAGCTGCCTTCGAACATCTCGCCGACGTCCTGCATCTCGGCCAGAAGAGGGTAGGGGACGGAATCCGACACGGCGCCCGGGCGATCCGCGTCGTTTCGCACGGCGATGACCAGTCCCTCCGGGTCCGATACCGGTAGACGCTGCAGGAGGAGCGGATCGGCGACGGTGAAGACCGCCGTATTCATGCCGATGCCGAAGCCGATCGACAGGATGCCGATGACGGTGAACGCGGCGTTGCGGACAAGCGTCCGCGCCGCGTAGCTCAGGTCTCGTCCGAGCCGCTCGACCGACGTGAAAAAGAACGGCCGTCCTTCCGGCACAAGGAAATGAAGACACCGCGACGGCACTTATGGTTCCCGCTTCTCCGGCGCTTTCGGTCGAGCCGCCGGCCAACGCGAACGCAGCGCGTGGAAGTTCAGCGCGCCCGGACGCCGCAGGAGTCCTGTCGGCGGGTTCGTTATAGAATGCACGAGCCCGTGAGAGCCGTCATCTTCGATTTCGACTATACGCTGGCCGATTCTTCCCGGGGCATCATTGATTGCGTTCAATACGCGCTCGATCGCCTGGGCCTGCCGCCGGCAACGGATACGGACATACGCCAGACCATCGGTCTGTCGCTGACCGAGACGTTTCGCCGGTTGGCGGATCCTCGCCACGCGGTGCACGCGGAGCGGTTCGGCGGCCATTTCAAGTATCGCGCCGATCGGGTGATGGTCGACCGGACGATCGTGTACGCGTCCGTTCCCAGGGTGGCCCGGGACCTGAACTCGCGCGGATTCAAGCTCGGCATCGTGTCCACGAAGTTCCGCTACCGCATCCGCACGATTCTCGAGCGTGACGGGGTCGCCGACCCTTTCGAGGTGATCGTCGGAGGAGAAGACGTGGAGGACCACAAGCCCGATCCCGCGGGTCTGTTCCTGGCCCTCCGAAAAATGAAGTGTCTGCCGTCGCAGGCGCTCTACGTGGGTGACAGCGTCGTCGATGCGGAGACCGCGAAACGCGCCGGTGTGCCGTTCGTGGCCGTCCTTTCGGGTGTGACGCCGGAAGGCGCGTTCAACGACCATGAACCGCGCGCGATTCTCCACGATCTGGGCGGGCTGCCGTCGCACCTGGACGCCTGAGGCAGGTCACCGGCGGCACATTCGTGGAACGGTCGAATCCGGCGCCGCGCCGCCCATCGTTCGGGCGGTGAACCGTCTAATCCACTTCCGTGTACAACATGATGGATCCGGCGGCGGCCGTCTGGAGATGCAGAACGATACGGGACTCCAGGCCGCGGATCGCGGAACGCGTCAGGGCGTATGCGGCCAGCGCGGCGATCAGGGTGACGCCGACGACGGCCGCGACCGACATGAAGAGGAGATACTGGACGCCGACAGCGATCCCGATGGCGAACAGGAACACGAACATGATGCCCACGGCCGTCACTTTACGTTGCGGCTCCGGTTGTCTTCCGAACGGGAGGCCGTTGACCCGGCCGAGCCAGATCGCCAGGTACAGCGACGCCACCGCGGTCGCGTAGGCAGAAAACAAGACCGCCTCCCAGATGCTCCAGGACCACGCCAGGACCAGGAAACTCAAGGCGTTGGGCGTGGCGACCAGAAGGAGCCAGAGCGCGGAATGGACTCCGTGCGCGAACGGGCCGAGGGACGAGCCCGGCGCCAGAAGAAACTGCCAGATGCCCTTGTGCTCATTGCCGTAGACCAGGAATTGGCAGGCTTGGAAGACCCCGACCCCGAACACGTGAGGCAGAAAGTGGGCGGGTGCGAAGTCTCCGGAAAACGGCGAGTACTCTCGACCCAAGACCAACAGGGCGATGAAGCCGATGACAAGAAAGGGACTCTCCGACGCCATGTATCGCCGGAACTGCCAATCCCGCATCAGCATCAGCCGAACGTATTCGTATCCGGCGCGCGCGGCCTGGCCGCCGCCGAACCTGGAAACCCATGCCCCCACGCGTTGCCGCCTCGGCTTCCGCCGCCGCGGACCCGACCCGGTTCGTGTCAGGACGGAGACGCGAATCAAATGGTCGCGCGACAGCGCTCGAAGCCCGAACGCGACGGCGGGGATCGCGACGGCCAGTCCTACGGCGCCCGCAATGGCCGGCCATCCGCCCGGCACGGCGTCCAGCGCCCGCA
>JAJEDW010000306.1 GCA_022821265.1 Acidobacteriota bacterium | reverse complement strand
GTCAAGGACAGCTTCATCGAGGAGATCAGCATCACGACCGGGAACGCGGACGTCGACGACGGGCTGGGGGCGTCGCAGACCCATTTCGTCACGCGTTCCGGGGGCAACTCGTTCGACACCGAGGTGTTCGTCTATCACCGGAACGAAGCCTTCAACGCCAACAGCTTCTTCAACAAGGCCGCCGGACTGGAGAAGGAGCGGCTGCGGGAGCATGAGTACGGCTTCAACGTCGGCGGCCCCATCGTGCGCGACAAGGCTTTCTTCTTCTTCAACTACGAAGAAGAACTGAACCCCGGCACCGCGTCCGTCGTGCGCACCGTCCTGACGGATCCCGCGCGCCTGGGCAACTTCAGCTACGTCAGGCAGGATACCGGGCAACTGGCCACGGTGAACCTGTTCGACCTGGCGGGCGCCAGCCCCGATCCGGCCATGCAGGGACTGGTCGCGTCGACGCCGGCGCCCAACGACGCCAGCGTGGGCGACGGCAGGAACACGGCGGGTTACCGCTTCAACAGCATCGACGAGTCCGACTCCAGGTGGGTCGTTTTTCGGGGCGACTACGTGGCGACGCCGAACCACTCGCTGAAGGGCACGTTTCATCATTTTCGCCTGGACGTGCCGAATTCCGTATTCAACAACATCGGTTCGGTCTTCCCGGGGCTGCCCGGGGCCGGCCAGGGCTCGCGGCGCAATCTCGCGTCGTTCGGCCTGACGAGCACGATCGGCAACAGCATCGTGAACGAGGCCCGCTTCGGCTTCCAGGGCTACCGGGCCTACTTCGAGAACAACGAGACCTTCCCCGACGGCCGTATTCTCGACTTCGGGGTGTTCGACAATCCCGTGCGGGACTTCCTGAACCAGGGGCGTGAGACGCGCAACCTGGAGCTCGGCAACAGCCTGACGTGGGTCAAGGGCGCGCACACCCTCAAGTTCGGCGGCGGCGCGCGGTGGACGCAGGTGGATTCGTACAACGACGCGGGACTGGTGCCGACATACGATCTCGGTTTCGGCGTCGGCAACCCGGATCCGCTCCTGCCCGGGCTGTTCCCCGGAGGGATCTCTTCCGACGAGCTGGCGACGGCCTCCGGCCTGCTGGCGGCTCTCGGTGGATTCGTCGACGAGGCCAGTCAGACCTTCAACGTCACCTCGGCGACATCGGGGTTCGTACCCGGAGCGACGCAGAGGCGCATCCTGACCCAGGATTTCTTCAACCTCTACGTGGGCGATACCTGGCGGGTTTCGGCTGACACGAGCCTGACCTTCGGCCTGCGGTGGGAGCTGCACAGCGTTCCGGACGAGACGCAGGGCCTGGCGCTGCTGCCGGTGGGCGGGGTCGACGCGGTGCTCGACCCGGACGCCGTCGTCGACTTCGCCGGCGCGATCCACAACCGGCCTTTCTTCAACGGCGACAGGAACAACTTCGCGCCCAACATCGGCGTGGCCCACCAGTTGACCGACAGGATTGTCGTGCGCGCCGGATACGCGCTGAACTACGTGCTCGACAACAACATGACGACGGTGACCAACGCGCTCAGGGGCAACGACGGGCTGACCCAGACCGTCCTGAATTCGGGGCTCGGCGGCACGGTCAGCGGCGGGCTGGCCCCTGTCGAGACGCCCGAGTTCAATGTCCCGCGGACGGCGCGCGATCAGATCCTGATCGATCCCACCTCCGCACTATTCACTATCGATCCGGAGATCAGGACGCCGTACGTCCAGCAGTGGAACGTCGGCGTGCAGTATCAGCTCCTGGACGATACCGCGGTCGAGGTGCGCTACGTCGGCAACCGCGGCACGGACCTCACCCGGGCCATCGATCTGAACCAGGTCCTGCTGCCGGAAGCGTTCGTGGAGGACTTCCGGCGGGCGCAGAGGAACCTCGCCGCCAACGGGGACCCGAGAATCGGCGAACGGCTGCAGCTCTTCCCGCTGCTCGGCTTCGGCGGCTTCCTGCAGTCGGGAGCCGTTCAGAGATGGATTGCAAACGGCGAGATCGGGCAGTACATCGGCGGTTTCCTGGCCCCCAACCGGGTGTTCTTCTTTGCCGGCGAAGGAGGCGAGCGCTTCGGCGCGAGGATGCCGATCAGCTTCTTCCTTGCCAATCCGAATACCTTCGTCGGCGACGTCGTCGGCAACCACGCCTTCTCCGACTACAACGCGCTCCAGTTCGAGGTCCGCAAGGCCTGGCGCTCCGGGTTCACGGCCCAGTTCAACTACGCGTGGGGTCACGCGATGACGAATTTCGCGGGCACCCAGTCGAATTTCCGCGGACTGTTCGACAACGCCCAGCCCGAGCTCGAGATCATGCGGCCCTCGTGGGACATCAGGCACACCATCAACGCCAACTGGGTGTGGGAGATACCCGTCGGCGACGGGCGGCGCTGGATGGACAGCCGCAACGCGCTGAGCGCGGTCATCGGCGGCTGGGACCTGAGCGGTTTCGTCAGGATTCACTCCGGCGAGCCGATCAACCTCGTCTCGGGGCGGGGCACCATCAACCGGGGCGGATCGAGAGCGCTGACCAACACCGTGCACCTCACGGGAATCAGCGTTGACGAGCTGCAGGACATGACCGGCGTCTACCGCCTGCCGGACGGCCGCATAAGCCTGTTCGATCCCAGCCTGCTGGCCGAGGGGGGCGGGCTGCGTCCCGAGCTCTTCGAGAATCCGGGATTGCTGGAGGCGGGGTCGCTGCCGATGTCGCCCATCAGCGGTCCCTGG
>JAJEDW010000128.1 GCA_022821265.1 Acidobacteriota bacterium | reverse complement strand
CTCGAACCTGAACGCCGGGAGGCAGACGAAGATCGACGCGCGACCCGAAGCGAATGAGGCCGAAACGCTCGCCTCGACCCAGCGTGTCCCCGGTACGCGTCCGGCACACGATGCGCCGCGCGACGAGCCCGGCAATCTGTGAACACTCGATACGGACGCCCTGCCCTTCGATCGTGAGCGTGTTCCGTTCGTTCTCGGCGCTGGCCTGCTTGACGAACGCCGCGCGGAAACGGCCCTTGCGGTACTCGACGTTCCGCACCTGTCCGGCGATGGGTGACCGGTTCACGTGGACGTTGAATATCGACAGGAAGATGCTGATCCGCGTCGCGGCTCCCTCGGTCTCTATGCCGACGACCCTGCCGTCGGCCGGAGCCACGACGATCCCGGGCTCGGAGGGAACGACGCGCGGAGGATCGCGAAAGAAGAACGCGACGAACAGCGCCAGCGCGGCCAGCGCCCACGCGGCCGGCGACCATCCCGCCCATGCCGCGCCGCCGGCCCCCGCCGCCAGGGGCGCCAGAAAGTAGAAACCGTCTCTCGCCATCCTGTCGGGAGGGTAGCGCAGAACGCGGGTATTTATCCATATCCCGGAGAAACATCCCGGGAGGGTTCGAATCGGCGCTCGGAAAGCGTGCCGGCGCGCCGGCCCCTTCCCTGCTCGACGTGTATCAGGAGTGTTGGGCCGCGGCGTGCCGGTTCCGGTAGTCCTGGATCATCCGGTTCATGCGATCCTTCAGATTCAGCTTCTTCTTCTTGAGCGTCGTCGCTTCGATCTGCTGTTCATCCGTGATGCGCGACTGCTCGCTGATCACCCGAAGCTTGGCCTCGTAGGAATGATGTTCGTGCACGAGGCGCCGGAAGTCCGGATCGGTGGAGATCAGGTGTTCCTTGATTTCCTCGTATTGCGTCATGCGCGGCTCCTTGGCTGGTCGACGAACAGGTTTACCGGACGGCTCACGCCCGCAACCGTAGCACACGATTTCGAGGCTGTTCAATCCCAACCGGAACGGGGCCGCCCGCCCTCCGCCGCGGCCGCGCCCCGGCGGCTACAGGTCCCGTTCCATCAGGAAGGCGTCCTCGACGGGATTGGAATAGTACCGGCGCCGCTCGCCCGTGATCGCGAAACCGAACGCCTGATAGAAGCCGATCGCGCCCGTGTTGGACTTCCGGACTTCCAGCGTCACCTTGCGCGCCCCATTGTCGAGCGACAGGTCGATCACGCTCCGCATCAACGCGCTCCCGACGCCCAGCCGCGCGTGTCCGCGTTCCACGGCGATGTTGTAGATCTCCGCCGTGCTCTCCGTCGCATGGAATATGACGAAGCCCACGATTCGGCCCGACTGCCGCGCGCCGGGATCGAAACCGTCGGACTCGGCGACGAGGCTCACCGTCAGGCTGCTCTCGTTCAACAGGCGCCGGTATGCGTCCACGGACCAGTGAGACAGGTGGACCCAGGATCGCTCGATCTCGATGATCCGCTCCATGTCCTTCTTGTCGGCGAACCGGACGGTGACGGACGAAGTCTTCATCGTTCGATCGAGCGCCGGGTTTCGGCCATCGTGGCGCGGACATACAGCGGTTCGCACGGTTCGGCGTGGTCCAGGCTCGCCAGGGCGGCGATCGACGGCGCCAGGTACGGCCCGACATCCACGATGTCCCAGGGGTCATGGCGCTGGATCCAGTCCCGGCACATCCCCGCGCCGGAGCCGCAGAAGGTCATCCGCCCACCGGCCAGCGACTCGATCCAGGTCGAGGGTCGCCCCACCATCGGCGGCGTGACTTCCACGAGCTTGCCGCCGCGCCGCTCGAACACCGCGCCGAAGACTTCACCGCGCCGGGCGTCGAGAACCGGCGCGACGCGTCCATCCGTGGTTCCCGCGGCCCAGGCCAGCGCCCGTAGCGTCGAGACCCCGACGGCCCGCTTCCGCGTCGCGAACGCCAGCCCTTCCACGGCGGCCATGCCGATCCGCAGTCCCGTGAACGCGCCGGGGCCGCGCGCGGCCGCGAAGACGTCGATGTCGCTCAAGCCGATCCCCGCGAGCGCGAACAGCCCATCGAGCGATCCGAAGAGGTGTTCGGAGTGCTGCAGCGCGGCGTCGGAACGCGTCTCCGCACGCACCGCGTCTCCGATCCGGATCACCGCGCTGCCGTGATCGGAGCTGGTGTCGATGGCCAGTATCTTCATTCAGCGTCCCCGGAACCCGTATTATAGAGGGCTCTTCCCGGGCGTCGAATCGAACGAGGACCATGCCGGAGAATTCCAGCACAGCCGTAGAGAGCACGCCGATGATGCGCCAGTACCGGGCCATCAAGGAGGAAGCGCCCGGCGCGTTGCTGCTTTTCCGTCTCGGCGACTTCTACGAGCTGTTCTTCGAGGATGCCGTGACGGCCTCGCGCGAGCTGGAGATCACGTTGACGTCCCGGCAGAACGCCGTGCCGATGTGCGGCGTGCCCTACCATTCCGCCGACGGGTACATCGCGAGGCTGCTGAAGAAGGGCTACAAGGTGGCGGTCTGCGATCAGACCGAGCCGCCCAGGAAAGGCGTCAAGCTCGTTCCCCGCAAGCTGACGCGCGTGATCACACCGGGCACGGTGATCGACACGAGCGTGCTCCCGTCCGGGGAGAACAACTTCCTGCTCGGCCTCCTCGAACGCGACGGCCGGTTGGGCGCGGCGTTTCTGGATCTGTCCACGGGGGAATTCCGGGCGTTCCAGTCGAACCTGGCCGACGGCCGGGAACGCCTGCAACTGGATCTCGATCACTTCCGGCCGAAGGAAGTCGTGTTCCCGCGGCTAGACGGGGGCGAGGCGCCCGGTATCGAGAACTGCGTGGAGACTCCCCTGGATCCGTGGGTCTTCGACGCCGACCATGCGGCGCGCCTGCTTCAGGATCAACTCGGGACACTGAGCCTGGACGGGTTCGGCTGCGCCGGTCAGGATCTGGCCATCGGGGCGGCCGGGGCGCTGGTCCACTACGCGCGGGAGACCCAGCGTTCGAGCCTCGATCACGTGAACAGCCTGCGATGCGATCCGTCGGCGGACTACATGATTCTCGACGCTTCGTCGATCCGGAACCTCGAGCTGTTCGCCTCGGCCATGGACGGCGGCCGCGAGGGCACGATGCTGTCCCTCATCGACAGGACGTCGACGGGCATGGGCGCCCGGCTGGTCCGGAAGTGGCTCACGCGTCCCTCCATCGACCGCGGCGAGATTCTCGGCCGCCACGACGCCGTCGGCGAGCTCGTCGCGTCATCGCAGGTCCTGGAGGACATGCGAGGGCGGCTCGACGGCATGCCGGACATGGAACGGCTGTTGGGCCGGGTGACGATCGGAACCGCCGGTCCGCGCGAGATGGTATCGCTCAGAACGGCCTTCGCGCGGCTTCCGGGCCTGGGAGCATCGCTGGAAGGGCTCCGGTCCGAGAGATTCCGGAACCTTGCGGCCGGCCTCGACCGGCTCGGCGACCTGAACGATCTGCTGACTCGCGCCATCGGCGACGAACCGCCGGCCACGCTGAACGACGGCGGTGTCATCCGTGACGGATACGACCCGGACCTGGACGGTCTGCGAGCCGTCTCGCGCGACGGCAAGGGCTACCTGACGGGACTGGAGAAGCGGGAGCGCGAACGCACGGGCATCCAGTCGCTCAAAGTACGCTTCAACCGCGTCTTCGGGTACTACATCGAAGTTTCCCGGGCGAACCTGCACCTGGCGCCCGGCGACTATCTCCGCAAGCAGACGCTGGTCAACGCCGAGCGTTTCGTCACCGAGGAGTTGAAGGAGTACGAGGAAAAGATCCTGACCGCGGAAGAACGCATCGTCACGCTGGAAAAGGAGCTGTTCGAGTCCGTCTGCGCCCGCGTTCGCGCCGCGGCCGGCCGCTTGAGGGCTTCGGCCGGGGTCGTGGCCGATTGCGATGTCCTTGCGGGCTTCGCCGTGCTGGCCCGGCGTTTCGGTTATTCGCGTCCGGAGATCGCCGCCGACGGCGAGTTGATCGTCGCCGCCGGCCGCCACCCCGTGCTCGAGGCCCTGGCCGAGGAGCACCGCGCCGAGCGTTTCGTGCCGAACGACCTTTCCATGAACGACGGCGACAGCCGCGTCCACCTCGTCACCGGACCCAACATGGGCGGGAAGTCGACGTTCCTGCGCCAGAACGCGCTCATCGTGATCATGGCGCAGATGGGGTCGTTCGTGCCGGCCGACCGCGTGCGGATTCCGATCGTGGACAGGATATTCACGCGGATCGGCGCTTCGGACAACCTGGCTCGGGGGCGTTCGACGTTCATGGTCGAGATGACCGAGACGGCGGCGATTCTCAACAGCGCCACGGCCGACAGCCTGATCGTCCTGGACGAGATCGGCCGCGGAACCGCGACCTTCGACGGGCTCGCCATCGCGTGGGCCGTCGTCGAGCACATCCAGTCCCGGATCGGGGCCAAGACCCTGTTCGCCACCCATTACCATGAGCTGACCGAACTGGGGGACCTGCTCCCCGGAGTCCGCAACTTCCATCTCACGGTCAAGGAGGCGGACAACCGAATCCTCTTCCTCCGTAAGGTCGCCGCGGGGGCCAGCGACCGCAGTTACGGCATCGAGGTGGCCCGGCTGGCCGGCATCCCCGCCGACGTCGTCGGCCGGGCGCGCGAGGTCCTGGCGAAACACGAGGAGACCGAGCACGCGTTGTCGGACAACCTGACGGTCCGCTCCCGGCGGAAACAGTCCATGATCATCCACCAACTGGCCCTGTTCTCACCCGAGGAGACGGAGGTCCGGGCGCGCCTGAACGAGGTGGACGTGGATCGGACCTCGCCGCTCGACGCGCTGAAGATCCTGGCGGATCTCAAGTCGAAGGCGGGACAGGACTGACGGGACCGGAGGCGGGCCGGCTCCTATCGCCCGAACGCCCGTCGCCGGTCCGCCTCCGGCTCCGAAAGGATGGCCGACCCGAACACGGACTCGAAGAAGCCCGCGTCGAGGAGCCGGTCGATCGCGCCCGGATCGATCCGCGGGCCGAAGTCGAAACCGCCGAACACTTCGGCCAGATCCCCGTCTGCGGCGTTGTCGAGAACGCGCCGCACGGCCGCGGCGGGAACGTAGGGGATGCGGTCGAACGCGTCGCCGGCGTGGTATTCGTCGTACATGCGTTCGACGGCCGCGCGTTCGGTTTCCGGGTCGTGGTTCACGTACGCGTCGACGGCGAACGTCTTGTCCTGGTAGAAGCGCCGAACCGCCTCGGCGTGCGCCTGGACCACGCGTTCGGCGAGCCCGGGGCTTGCCGCCGCGGCTGGCCCCGAAAGCCGGTACACGATCGGCGCGTACACGTCGTCGTAGTCGGTGAGGTTGGCCAACGGCCGGAAACCCCGCTCCTGGATTCCGTAGTAGGCCGGCGCGTCCACCAGCGCCGCATCGACGCGGCCCGCCGCCAGCGCGGCCGCGGCGTCGTCGGGGACCGCGCCGACGGCCAGCCACCGGACGTCGCGCGCGCTCATCCCGAGCTTCTCCAGGATCCCGCTGGTGTGACGGTATCGCGCATCGCCGGTCCGGCCGACGGCGATCCGGTGTCCGCGGAGCGCGGCCACGCTGGAAATATCCGGCTGCGCCATCAACGCCATCGGGGTCCGGGTGGACGTCGCGCCCACGATCACCGTTGAGCCGTCCCGCATGAGGGCGATCATGGACTGCTCCAGCGTGTCGAGGGTCACCTCCGCGTCGGCGTCGACGATCCCCCCCGCTCCGGCCGGGCGCGCGCCGACGGCGAGTTCGACGCTCATGCCGTATTTCTCGTAGTATCCGCCTTCCTGCGCCAGTACAGCCGGCCACGACGGCCCGCTGATCTCCGGAAGCCTGACGGTCACGTTCTGTGACCGGGCCGCGGCGAGCGACGGCGTCGACAACAGGCAGACGCCGACGAGGAGCCGGGCGCCCGGCGCCGTGCGCTTTCCCCGCGTCCCGGCGGGTCTTGACGAATGCGGTTGACGCACACCCTCGGTCATGCGATCAACTCCAAAGCCGTCCCATCCGGTAGGCGGACAGCACTATGACCTCCCGCGCGGTGTACCACCAGCGGGATGCCGCGGCGGCCTCGATTCGGCTCCCAGGCGCCGGCGATGCGAACACCTCGACCCCATGATCCCGGAAGATCTCCTTCACTCGAAAGAGATGAAACCCGTCGCTGACGACCACGGCGCGGCGCCATCCGCTGGCGTCCATGTGCCGCGCCGCGTCCCGGACCGTGTCCGATGTCGTGCCGCTGCCCTGCTGAACGATGATCTGCGACAAGTCGATGCCGCGTCCGCTCAGGTAGTCGGCGCTCACTTGCGCCTCCGAGTAGTTCGGATCCGGTCCGTAGCCTCCGGTCGTGAGCACGACGCTGGCCAGCCCGCGATCGAACAGGTCGAGGGCGTGGTCGAGCCGGCTCGCCAGGACCGGGGAGGGGCGGCCGTTGTACTGCGCGGCGCCGAGCACGATGATGACGTCGGCCATCGCCGCCTCGTCGTGGATGGCGGCTTCCCGGATCTCCAGGAACGTCGATCCCGTGTAGAAGATCAGCAGCGCCGCGGCCAGCGACAGGACCGTCAGCGCGCGCCGGAGGTGGCCGCCCCTCATGCCGGACGCCTCCGGATCCGGCCGCCGAGGAACCGGGCCAGGTCTCGATACGGTACGGGGCCTTCCCGCAGCAGCGCGGGCGGGTTCGCGGTCAGGTCCAGCACCGTGGACGCGGCGGCCCCCGGAAGCCGGCCGGCGTCGACCACGGCGTCCAGGTCGTCTCCGAGCTGGTCCACGGCTTCATCGGCGGTCCGGGCGGCCGGACGGCCGCTCCGATTGGCGCTGGTCGCCGTCAGGGGATGGCCGCACGCCGACACCAATCTCAGCGGAATGTCGGCCCGCGGCCAGCGGACGCCGACCGTTCCCGTGCCGGCCGTGATGCGCCCGGACACGCAACTCCGCGCTGGAACGACGAACGTGATCGGCCCTGGCCAGAACCCCGCCGCCAGGCTTTCGAACTCGCGCGGCGGCTGGGCCACGGCGTCCGTCATCTCGAGCGAGTCGACGAGAAGCAGAATCGGCTTGCCCTCCCCTCGGCCCTTGATGTCGAGGAGCCGTTGGACGGCCGCCGCGTTGTTCGGGTCGACAGCGAGCCCATACGTCGTGTCGGTCGGGAAGCACACCACGCCGCCGTCTCGTATCACGTCGCGGACGGCGGCCGGGCCGGCCCCGTCGTCTCCGGCGATACGCATCATCGTCTATCCAAGCATACGGCAGGAGGGCGATTTCACGTGCGGTTTCGGCCCCTGCATAATGAGGGGATGCAACCTCGACCGGTCGGGAAGCACAATCCCAGGCTCGCCGAGATCCGCAAGGCCTTGCGCTCGGGTGCGCTCACCTCCGACGGATGCCTCCCGATCGAAGGCCGGCGCATGGTCGAGGAGGCTCGCCGGAGCGGACTCCGGGTGAGGGAGCTCTATCGCGCCGCGGGACCCGGGGGGGATGCCTTGGCCGATGCCGCCGGCGCCGCGCCGACATTCGCTGTGACGGAGTCGGTGCTCCGATCGATTTCGGCGACCGACGAACCCCAGGGCCTCCTCGCGCTGGTCGAACCTCCCGCCTTCGATCTCGACGACACGCTGGGCGCCGGAGAGGCGCTCGTCATCGTCCTCTGCGGCTTGCAGGACCCCGGCAACGCGGGTACCATCGTGCGGCTCGGCGAGGCTTTCGGGGCCACCGGCTGCATCGCGACCGCGGGTACGGTCGGCCGCTTCAACGCCAAGCTGGTGCGGGCGAGCGCGGGCAGCCTCTTCCGGCTGCCCCATGTCTGGGACCTGGAGCTTTCGCGCCTGGTCGAATGGATCCGTTCGGTTGGCCTGCGCGCGGTCGGCGCCGCGGCGGATGGGACGCGGGACGTCGAATCGGAAGCGTGGACGGCCCCGACGGCCGTGCTGATCGGGAACGAAGGGGCGGGTCTGGACCCTGCCGGACGCGCCGCGTGCGACACCATCGTGCGCATTCCGCACTCCGGCCGGGTCGAATCCCTGAACGCGTCGGCCGCGTCGGCGATCGTGCTCTACGAGGCCTATCTGCGGCGACGGAGGCAACGCGCCTGATGGCATCGCTGTTCGACGACCCGGAGCCGCCGGACGCGGCGGCGCGAGGCGCGCCCCTGGCGGAGCGCATCCGGCCGGAGACGCTCGCCGGATACGTCGGCCAGGAACACCTGCTCGGACCCGGCAAGGCGCTGCGCGTCGCGATCGAGAACGACCAGGTGCCGTCGATGATCCTGTGGGGCCCGCCCGGCGTCGGCAAGACGACGCTGGCGCGCATCATCGCCAGGACGACGGCGTCGGCGTTCCTGAACTTCAGCGCCGTCCTGTCCGGCATCAAGGAGCTGCGCGAGGTCATGGCGCGGGCGGAAAACGCCCGGCGGCAGGGGCGGAAGACGATCCTGTTCGTCGACGAGATCCATCGTTTCAACAAGGCGCAGCAGGACGCGTTTCTGCCGTTCGTCGAGAAGGGCAGCATCACGCTGATCGGCGCGACGACGGAAAACCCCTCGTTCGAAGTGATTGCCGCTCTGCTGTCCCGCGTGCGCGTCTTCGTTCTGGAGGCCCTCGACGACGACGCCATCCGGGTTCTGCTCGCCCGCGCATCCGAAGCGGAGGGATGCCGCGCATCGGATGAAGCCCGGGCCGCGGTCGTCCGGATCGCGAACGGCGACGCCCGCACGGCGTGCAACGTACTGGAGATCGCCGCGCAGTCGCTCGAGGCGGGCGCCGAGATCGGTGTGGATCGCGTCGAGGAGATCGTCCAGCGCAAGATCCTGCTGTACGACAAGACCGGTGAGGAGCACTACAACGTCATCTCGGCCGTTCACAAGTCCATCCGGAACTCCGACGCCGACGCCGCCCTCTATTGGGTGGCCCGAATGATCGAGGCCGGCGAGGACCCGCTCTACGTCGTTCGACGCCTCGTGCGATTCGCGTCCGAGGATATCGGTCTGGCGAATCCTTCCGCCCTGCGCGTGGCCCTCGACGCGAAGGAATCGGTTCGGTTCCTGGGCATGCCGGAAGCGGGCGTCGCGCTGGCCCAGTGCGTCATCTACCTGGCCGCCTCGCCCAAGTCCAACTCGGCGTACACGGCGTACTCGGCCGCCGTGGACGCGGCGCGGGAGACTCGAGCCGAACCGGTGCCGCTCCATTTGCGGAACGCGCCCACCCGCCTGATGAAGGCTCTGGACTACGGCCGGGGCTATGCGAACGCGCACGCACTGGACGCGGGCGTCGCCGACATGGAGTGCCTTCCGGACGCGCTGGCGGGACGCCGCTTGTACCGGGGCAAGGATGTCGGCGACGAATCGGATATCATCCGGCGTCTGGAAGAGTTCCGCCGCCGGAAGGGACCTCCGACGGGGTCGCCGGGAACCGGAGATCCCCGTGTCCGGTGAGCACTCATACATGAATCGGCGCATCCATCCCTTCCGGACCGTCTCCTGGAGGCGCGCATGAAGTCCTATCAGGCGCGGGTGATCCGCCACTACGAGGTGGGGGGGCCGGTGCTCTACCTTCAGTTATGGCACCCGAACCACATTCATTTCGGTTACTTCGACGAGCTGCCGGGCTCGAGGGATACCTTCATCGTCGATCTGGAGCAATTCTACAGGGGCATCGACAGGATGATGGATGTGGTCACCGCACCGGCGGGGATCGGATCCGGGGACCGCGTCATCGATGCGGGCTGCGGCGTCGGGGGCGCCGCCCGATGGGTGGTTCGGCGATACGGGGCCCGCGTCACCGGATTCGACATCACGCCCGCCCAGATCGAGAAGGCCACGGCCCGCACCCGGGACGCGGGTCTCAGCGAGCACGCGCGATTCGATGTGGCCGACTGTACGGACCTTTGGCCGGTCGCCTCGCGCAGCGTGGACGCGATCATC
>JAJEDW010000189.1 GCA_022821265.1 Acidobacteriota bacterium | reverse complement strand
ATGGCGAGCTCGTGGAAGCGGAGGTTCCCGAGACCGTGGAATCGACGGTCCGCGGCGATGGCGGGCTCTACGGCACCGCGTCCGACTATATCCGCTTCCTCCGCATGATCCTGAACGGGGGCGAGCTGAACGGCGCGCGGATCCTGTCGCCGGAGTCGGTCGAACTGATGCTGACGAACCAGATGGGCGACATCGTCGTCACGACGCAGGTCTCGACGAACGCGGCGCGGTCGTTGGACTTCCCCCTCGGGGCCGGCGCCGACACGTGGGGCCTGGGCTTCCAGCTCACGGCGCCCGAATCGGCCGTGCCCGGCCTGCGCGCGCCGGGCAGCTTCACCTGGGCCGGCATCAACAATACGCACTTCTGGGGCGACCCGGAGCGCGGCATCGTCGCGGTCATCCTCATGCAGCAGCTCCCGTTCTACGGCGACGACGCAATGGCCGCCTACCAGGGCTTCGAGCAGAGGGTGAACGCGGGGCTGGTACGGTAGCGTCGGGCGTCGCAGCGAACGGAACCGTCCGCGATCAGCCCGGGTCGCACGTACTGCCTGCGCCCCGGGCCATGGCGCACCTCCATCCGTTTCTGTCGCCGTCATGCTGAAACCCGAACGACTTCGACCCGGCGACACCGTGGCGGCGGTCTCCCTGTCATGGGGCGGTCCCGGAACGTTCCCACATCGCTACATGGCGGGCAAGCGTCAGTTGACCGCGGAATTCGGTCTGTCCGTCGTGGAAACCGAGCACGCTCTCAAGGACGCCGCGTGGCTGGCGCGGAATCCGAAGGCGCGGGCGGACGACCTGATGCACGCCTTCTCCGATCCGTCCATCCGCGGAATCATCTCGACCATCGGCGGCGACGACTCGGTCCGGTTGTTGCCGTTCGTCGATCCGGAAGTCATACGCAACAACCCGAAGGTCCTGCTCGGCTACTCGGACACCACGGTCACGCATCTGCTCGCCTTTCGAGCCGGCGTGACGTCGTTCTACGGCCCGTCCGTCATGGCCGGCTTCGGGGAGAACGGCGGCATGTTTCCCTACATGGTGGAGTCCGTGCGGAAGACGATCTTTTCCGCCGCGCCGTGCGGCGTCGTCGAACCGAATCCCGGCGGATGGACGGCGGAACGTCTCGACTGGGCTATCCCCGAGAATCAGCATCGCAGGCGGACTCTGAATCCACCAGGTCACTGGAACTTCCTTCAGGGACGGGGAATCGCTGAAGGGCGATTGTTCGGAGGTTGCCTGGACGTGCTGCACTGGCTGCGGGGCACGGCGGTCTGGCCGGACAACGAAAACCTCGACGGCGCGATCCTTTTCCTGGAGACCTCGGAAGAGGCGCCGCCCCCGTCGGTGTTGACCCGGGAACTGCGAGTCTACGCGGCGATGGGGATACTGCGCCGGCTGTCGGCGATTCTCTTCGGCAGGCCCGGCGGCGGCGTGCCGGCCGCGCAGTTCGGGCGATACGACGAGGCGATTCTGCAGGTCGTGGCCGAGGAAGAAGGTCTGGTGGACCTGCCGGTCGTGACCCGGATGGATTTCGGACATACCGACCCGATGTTCGTTCTTCCCTACGGCGTGCAGGCTCGAGTGGATTGCGAGCGGAAGACGTTCTCGATCCTCGAAAGCGCCGTCACGGACTGACGGGACGTTCTGAACCACGCTGGAGACGGCGCGCTCGCGGCAAACGGATCGTGCTTCGCCCGTCGGCAGTTCTTCCCCGTCCTATTCCGGGAACGTGATCCAGCGCATGACATCAGACGGCCTGCGGTTGGTAACGCTCGACTCTGATGCGGTCTTCACGCTTGCGCGCGTCATTCAGGTCGTAGGTCGTTTGCCGGCGAAGCCAGAATTCGGCGTTGGACCATCCCGCCTTCTCGCGGCGAATGGCCATTTCCGGCGAAATCGCGGCGTGCCCGTTCAGGACACGTGACAGCGTGTGACGCGCCACGCCCAACACGCGGGCCGCCTCGGTAACGTTGAGTCCGAGTGGGTCCAGACAATTCTCCTTGATGCTGCGGCCGGGATGGGGTGGGTTCTTCATCGTTGTGGTGATTCTCGGGTTTGAGTGTGTCGAATGCCCGTAACCACGTCAACCATGACGATGAACTTGCATCGGCCGCCGGGCTTTCGCAGCGCCGGCCGGGGCGATAGAATTCAACGGCCGTGTCAACTGCCGCGCTTGGGCGTGGATCGATCGCAGGAGGAAACAGACGTGAGCGCAATCGACGATTTTCTGGCCAACAACGAACGGTACGCCGACGGTTTCTCGAAGGGCGACTTGCCCATCCCGCCCGCCAAGGGGATCGCCGTCGTGGCCTGCATGGACGCCCGGCTGGAGACGGGAGCGCTGCTCGGGCTCGACGAGGGCGACGCCCACGTCATCCGCAACGCGGGCGGCGTGGTGACCGACGACGTGATCCGCTCGCTGACGATTTCGCAGCGCCTGCTCGGGACGCGCGAGATCATGCTCATCCACCACACCGACTGCGGGATGCTGACCTTCGAGGACGGCGACGTCAAGAACCAGATCATGGAAGACACCGGCATCCGGCCGCCGTTCGCGATGGAGGCCTTTCCGGATCTCGACGGCGACGTGCGTCAATCCATCGCGCGGATCCAGGCCAGCCCGTTCGTGCCGAACAAGGACCAGGTGCGCGGCTTCGTCTACGAATGCGAGACCGGCCGGCTTCGGGAGGTGACGTAGCCTTCGCGCGCGGCCGTCAGAGACCGCCGAGGTAGGCGGCGCCGCCGAGGCCGGCGACGGCTTCCTGGATCTCGGCGGCGCGGCCGATCACGTATTCGGACGGCCGCGCGGCCGACATGCGCCTGGGGCTGGGCAGCACGGCGATGAGCGTGGCCGCCTCGCGGGGCGTCAGGTCGGCTGGGTCCTTTCCGAATGCGTTCCG
>JAJEDW010000147.1 GCA_022821265.1 Acidobacteriota bacterium | reverse complement strand
CGGCGCCGGGGCGGCGTTCGTCAAGGTGGGTTTCGGAAGCAACGTCGACGCCGCCCGCGTGCGCGCGCTGGCGGAGGCGGCCGTAGGAGGCGCCGCCCGGGGCCGCGCCGGCGTGGTCGCCGTCGCCTACGCCGACGGGCTCGGCATCGCCCCCGCGGCGCTGATCGAGCTGGCCGGCGCGGCCGGCGCCGCCGGTGTCCTGGTGGACACGGCGAACAAGCGCGGTCCGGGGCTGGCGGATCTGGTGGCGCCTCGACAACTCACCGGATGGGTGCGCGCGGCCCACCGGGCGGGTCTTTTCGCCGCGATGGCCGGCAAGCTGGCACCCGGCGACCTGGGAATGGTCCGGGATGCGGGCGCCGACATCGCGGGCGTCCGCGGCGCCGCATGCGCCGGGGGCCGCGGCGGTCACGTGGTCGCCGAGCGCGTTCGAGTCCTGCGGGCGCTCTGCGGACCGCCCACGGCGCTGGCCAGTGTTTCGACGTGATCGGCCGTCACGATTCTCCACGCGACGCCGGCGGGAACGGCGCGCCCGAAGTAGGCGTCGACACCGGGCGGAGCCGCCGCGGGCGGCTTGATCAAGACAAGGCGTTTCGCCCCCGTGACGCCGGCCACCCAGGCGGCGATGCTGTCGGCGGTCACCTCCCAACTGTGCGGCAGGGGATCGGCGTCCCGCAGCCACCGGGTCGGCGCCAGAACCGGGATCCGGCCGCTGTCCAGAGCGCTTGCGATCGTCCCGGGGCCGTCGACGACGGCGCCCCGCTCCAGCCGTTCGCTCACCAGGTGCGCCCACTGGTCCATCGCCAGGACGGCCATCCAGTGCGCCGCGTCAGCGCTCGGCTCGTGAGTGCGGTCGATCGCCCGCACCGCGTCGGCCAGGGGGCCGCCGCCGGGAACCACGAGGAGCCGCCGGCCATCCGCCGCCGACCCCACGGCCCGCGCCCACCGGTCGCAAAGAGCCCGATCGGCCAGCGTGCGGCCTCCCACCTTGACAACGGCATCGACGCTCACCGTGGACACCATGACCCGGGTCATTCTGACACGGGCGCCCCCGTCGGGCGACCGCGATGCGGCTGATCGGCGTCCTGGACCTGTGCGGCGGGCATGCCGTGCACGCCGTGGCTGGCCGGCGCGAAGCCTACCGTCCCGTCGCCACGGTCGCGGGCCGCCCCGTCGAGCCGGGCGACGCGGCGGCGCTGGCGCGAATCTACACGGAGCGTTTCGGGCTGGCCGAGATCTACGTCGCCGATCTCGACGCGATTCTCGGGCGAGGATCGCAGGCAACGCTCGTGGCGGAACTGGCCGCCATCGGCGTTCCGCTCTGGCTGGACTCCGGCGCGGCGTCCGTGGAACAGGCCCGCGCCGCGCGGGTCCTGGGCGCGGCGCGCGTCGTCGTCGGCTTGGAGACCCGCCCGTCGTTCGATGTTCTTCGACGGATCTCGGCCGCGCTCGGCGGTGACCGCGTCGCCTTCAGCCTGGATCTGCGCGAGGGGAAACCGATGACCGCCCCCGGAGCCGCCGTGCCGGCGCACGAATCCCCCGAGCGCCTGGCCGAGCGCGCCGCGGAGGCCGGCGCCGGCGCGGTCATCGTCATCGACCTCGCCCGCGTGGGCACGCGCCGCGGCCCGGACCGAGCTCTGATCCGCCGCGTGCGCCGGCAGGTTCCCGGCGTGACGCTGGTTTCCGGAGGCGGGGTCCGGGGGCCGGAGGACTTGGCACGGCTGTCGGAGTCCGGGTGCGACGCTGTCATTCTGGCGACCGCGCTCCACGACGGCCGCTTCGCCAGCCTCGCGACGCGGTCCTGCGACGCCGCCGGCGGCTAACGGCGCGTTTCGTCGAGCAGAACGACGAAGAGCGCGGCCGCGATGATGTCGGCCGTCGTGCCGGGATTCGAAGTGTTTTCCGGATCGCGGAGCCGCCGGTCCATGCGTCCGATGGCGGCACGGCCCCCGTCGGAGCGCACGCCTCCCGCCGCCAAGGCTTCGCCGGCGAGGGCGGAAACTTCCGCGGCGCGCGCGGCGCCCGCGCGGCGCGCGATGTGCGTGTCCGGCGCCGCCGACAGCAACTTCAGGAAAGTCTCGACGATCGCGTCGTTCCAGGCCAGGCCGTCGCGGCGGGCCCGCTCGAGGCCCGGGGCGCCGCGCTCGAACGTCACGGCGTAGGCCGTCGCGTATTCCCTCGCGACGCCGTCCCGTCCGGCGGCCAACCGCATGGCGTCGATCAGACGCGCGTCCGGTTCGCGGGCGACGTCCTCGTCGTCCACTCGGCCGAGACCTCCAGGCGACGCCAGGCGGATCGCCCGGTACACTTCTCGCGCGTCCGCGACGGCGGTATCGTCCAGCACGCGCCGCACGCCGGACCGAAGCGCCGGCGCCGGTTCGAGAATCGCGGCCCGCGCGAGCGGCGCCAGGAGCAGGACGATCCCGAGATTGGCGTTGGTGCGGGTCCACCGCCGCGTCGCCTCGATCGCGCAACGCACGGTCTCGCCCACGGACCGCTCCCCGGCCCGAGCCAGGGGCGCGCCGATCGCGGCCGCGGCCCGCAGGAAGTCCTCGTATCCCAGATCTCGAAAGGATCGGCCCGGATACACGTTCCCGGGCTTGGGCGCGCCGGCTTCGAGCAGGCAGGCCAACTGCGCGGCCGCGGCCACGTCGCCCGGGGCGATCGATGCCACATCAACTCCCGTAGAGCGATGTCCTCAGCACGTCGGGGTCCAGCTGGCCGCCGTGGAACGTCCGTCCGCTCGCGACGCTGGTCAACCAGATTTCGCCGGGGCTGAACAACAAGGGATCGATCTTGTAGAAGTCGTGCTCGTATCTCTCGAAGACGTCGTAGAACGGCGCTCCATAGTCCGCCGAGGCGGAAGCCGGCAGCCGCGCGGCGAGGGCCTCGAGCTCGTCGTCGTCCGACTCCAACGTGTAGTGGGCCTGACCGCCGTAAAGGACGCAATCGTTGGTCCGGCCGATCGCGGCCATGTCGTTCTCGGCAACCGGCGGAAGCGGCGCGGTGCCGATGGCGCTGACGACTCGCCGCACGTCGAAACCGAGGGTCTCCATCTTGTGCAGGCCGGTCTCCAGGACTCGCGCCGAAATCTGCACGCCGCCGGCGAGACTCGCCGTGGGCGCCACGGCGAACGTCACGCTTTCGGGACCCAGGCCCGCCTTCCCGGCCACCCAGTCCGCCGTCTCGTCGGTGGGCAGTTGGCCGCCCTCCAGGACCAGAACGCCACGCGCGGCGTCTTCGGCGTAGTCGAGCTTCGCGAACAGCTCCGTCTCCACCCTCGCCTTCGCGCGCAACGGCCCGGAACCCATCGCGAAGTAGCCGTCGGGGGTAATCGCCCATCCCGCATACTGCGCGGCCATGCACGCCGCCGCCGGATGGTCGGTCCACACCTCGACGCCGGCCCATGCTCTCCCGCCGATGCTGAGCGACGTGAGCCCGACCTGTCCCAGCCCGCCCATGCACAGGCGGGCCAGCATCAACCCGGCGCCGAAACCGCCCCGCGCCTCGACGCCCGCGTCGACCACGCGCGCGCCATTGCCGAGGTGGCGCACCGCCAGCCGCAGCTCGGACGGCCGCTCCGCCGCCGCGTCGGCCAACCGCCAGGCCCGCTCGTTCATGCCGAGGTCGTTCACGGTCCCGCCCATTAGATCATTCGCCGGTTCGCCGTCTCAAGCCCGCCTCGGCCCACAGGCGGGCCACGGCGGCGGCGGGGCTCGCGTCCCGCGCCCGGTCGCGGAAATCCAGCCCGGCGGCTCGAACGGCGTCCCGCGCCAGAAAGGCCCCATTCCCGGCAACGATGGCGAGCCGCGGCTTCCACGGCCGGATCCCCTCCAGAATCTGCGTGATGCCTTCGACGATCATGCGAACCTGAGCGGCGGCGACGGCGGCGGCGATCGCCGTGATGTCCGCTTCGTCCATCAGTTCGCTGTCGGCGCAAACGACCCGGGCCAATCGCGCGCCGGCCTCGGGCCGGCTTCGGCCCCGGCCGTCGGGCGTCTCGCACGTGTAGTCGGTCGCCCGGATTCTGCCCAGCCAGAGGTGCGCGTCCGCCGCGACGGCGAAGTGCTCGGCCGCTACCCGGCAGGGCTGGCCGCCCACCGGGACGGTCTGCACGATCGCGCAAACGGGCGTGCGCAACGCGCCGGTATAGACCATCTCGCCGGCCGCCAGCCGCTCGGTATCGTGGCGGCCGCGCGCCATGACGCGCCCCCCGGCGATCGGAACGATGTCGGTGGTCGTGCTGCCCACGTCCAGGAAAAGCGCGTCCGGGAACTCCCGGGCCGCGAGCGTCGCGCTCGCCATCCAGTTGGCCGCCGCCACCCTCAGAGGCTCGGCGCGCGCCGCCTCCGGGGAGCGGAACCGGCCGTCGACGGCGTATACGTGGACCTCGGCGTCCGGAAAAGCCTGACCGAACGCGTCCAGGACGAAATGGACCCCGTCCCGCTTCGTCGCGAAGCAGTCGGCCAACTCCGCGGTCATCGTGACCACCATTTCGGTGACGCCGCCCGGGGACGCCCCCGAGAGCACGCGCGTTTGCTCGCGCGCCATCCCGCCCAGGACCTCCGGAAGCCGGTTCGGCTCGCGCCAGAGCGGAAACGCGCGCTCGGCAACGTGGACCCGCATCTCCGGGCGCCGGCCATCGAGCAGGGCGCACTTGACGTTGGCCCCGCCGACGTCCCAGCCGAGCAGCGGCGTCATGGTTGGCGGTCCGCAACGGCCGATGCAATGGAGATGCGGCCCTCCGAGGTGAAATGCACCTGGCCGCGCACAGGCTCGACGGGGGGTAATCGTCCGTCGTTGGCGGCCATCGCCATCGCCGCAACGTTGACGTCCAGCGCGGAGCGCACGCCGAGGTACGCCGTCGTCAGGCGCGGGTTGACCTCGATCACGACCGCGGCCGAGGCCGCCAGCACGAGGTCCACGCCGACGTAGCCCCGCAAGCCGCCGATGGCGGCCGAGGCCCGGCGCGCGGCATCGACGGCCCGCTCCGCAAGCGGGTGTTCCAGCGGCGTCGAGCCTCCGCGGTAACGGAACGTTCCGTCCGTGGTCACCGTCTGCGCGTTGACCGCCAGGGGCGCCGATTGGCGCCCCGCCACCAGCAGTGACACGCTGGCCGCGGCGCCCGGAACGAACTCCTGGATCAGCAGCGACTCTCCCGGCGACGCCCGGCGCGCCGCGGCCGCGGCCGACCTCAGCTCGCCCGCTCCCCGGGCGAGGCTGACGCCCTCGCACCCGGCGCCGCGCCGAGGCTTGACGACAACCGGAAACCCGATGCTTCCCGCCGCAGCTTCCCACCGAGCCCACGCCGAGCGTGGGCCGAGAACGCGCGTTTCAGGCACGGCCAGTCCGTGACCGGCGAGACGCCGCGCCAAGCCGGCCTTGTCCGCGGCCCGGCGGACGGCCGCCGAGCCGGGGCCGACCAGCTGCGTGCCGAGGCGTTCGACGCGGGCGGTGACCGATTCCAGGCAACCGCCTGTCTCGGGCGCGACGACCCACGCGGCGCCTGCCGACGCGATCAGCGAATCGAGCCGCGGCGCGCCGTTGTCGGGCAGCATCACGACCTCGACACCGCCCGGCGCGTCGACGGGAAACCGCGAATCGGCGGTGGTCACCACCTCCAGACCCGAAACCGCGGCAAGGTCCGCGACCAGCGCGTCGCGCATGGCCGCACCCTCGGCGGCCAGCGACGCCGGCACGTCGCGGCCCGCCAATCCGCCGCCGCTGAAGAACTCGTACGCCAGAATCCGCATCGGTTCCCGGGCGGCGGTGTCAGTTGACGTAGCGTTCGTAGAGCGTCGTCCGCTGTCTGGGTGTGAACCCGGCGTCGGAAATGACTCTGCGGAGGACGTCGTCGGTAGCCCGGTGGTTGGCGCCGGCCGCGCTTATGACGTTCTCCTCGATCATGATGCTGCCCATGTCGTTGACGCCGAACCGGAGGGCCACCGATCCGAGCTTCAAGCCGACGGTCAGCCACGACACCTGGATGTTGTCGAAGTTGTCGAGATAGACACGCGACAGCGCCAGCAGGCGCAGGTACTCCGTCGCGGTCACGTCGGGAAGCGGGCGCTTGCCCAGCGGCGTGTTTTCCTTCTGGAACGTCCAGGGGATGAACGCCGTGAACCCGCCCGTCGCGTCCTGGAGATCCCGCAGCCGCCGCAAGTGCCGTATGCGGTGGTCGAGCGTCTCGCCCACGCCGACCATCATGGTCGCCGACGTCCTCAGGCCGGCCTCGTGCGCGGCCCGGTTGACCCTCAACCAGTCGTCGGTGGAACACTTCAGAGGGCTGATCGCGCTTCGGATCTCGTCGTCCAGCATCTCGGCGCCGCCACCGGGCATCGAATCCAGTCCGGCATCCTTGAGCCGGCGGAACGTTTCGGCGACGCTCAACCCGGAAACCTTGGCGATGTTCAGGATCTCGGACGGCGAGAAGCAATGGCGGTGGACATCCGGAAAGCGTTCCCGCATTCCGGCGAGCAGGTCTTCATAATATTCGATCCGGAGATCCGGATGGACGCCGCCCTGCATGAGGATGCCCGTCCCGCCGCGGTCCACGGTTTCCCGGATCTTCGCGTAGATGGCCTCGTTGGACAGGACGTAGGCCTCCGGATGGCCGGGCGGACGGTAGAAGGCGCAAAACGAGCAATACTCGTTACAGACGTTCGTGTAGTTGATGTTCCGGTCGATGATGTAGCTGATGACGCCGTCGGGATGACGCCGCCGGCGCGCCCGGTCCGCGGCCTCGCCGATCTCCAGGAGGGTGGCCTCGGTGAACAGCCGCGCGGCCTCCGCATCTTCGATGCGCTGTCCGGCGGCGGCCCCTTCCAGGATGTCGCGGCAGGCCTTCACAGAAAATCGATGCTCCGTGCAGACCGGATCGCGCCCAGCCGCGCCGCCCGTCCGTAGAACTCGCCGAGCGACTCCACGCCGTCGGCATCCATCCGGTACTGCATGTTCCTTTCAAGGTAATGCAGGATGAACTCTTTCTCCAGCCCGAGTGATTCGGAGTAGCGGTCGGCAATCGCGTCGAGATGCGCCAGACCGAACTCGCGCGACGCCACGAGGTCGTCCACCACGGCCCCGTCGGAGAAACCCTTGCGTGTCGCCCAGAACGCGAATACGACGGGAAGCCCCGTCAGGTTGTTCCATCGCTCGACCAGATCGAACACCTGGATCGGTTGCGGCCCGTCCTGGCCGTAGTCGCCGACGCTGAACGACGTCGCGAACCGGTTCGCCGCCTTGAAGCCGAGCGCCGCGTCACCGATCAGCAACGCCGCGTCGCTGGAGGCGAGCATGGCGGCGGCATCCGGTTCCGCGTCGCGAAACTCGGGCCGGTTCCCATAGAAGGCGTCCAGGACGACGCGCGCGAGCGTGGCCGAGGAGCGAGACCCGCGGTCGCTGGCCACGGAACGGACCTGCGCCAGCGGAACCTTGCTCAACAACAGGACACTGGCCGCGCGATACCGCGACGCGATCGCCGGACCGGGCACGACGCGGGTGCCCGCGATCCTCTGGTACTCGATGGACGGGATCAGGCCGATGTCCACCTTGCCCGAAGCGAGTTGCTCGGCGCATTCGGCCGGCGTGGAATACACCGCGTCGAAACGGTCCTTCTGGGGACCGTCGAGGATGCCCCAGGCCAGGGGCACGGAGTTCAGGTATCGAACGACGGAAATTCTGACTTTGGTCACAGCGGGCGCTATTGTAGCAGGCCGTCTCGGACCCGTGGAAGGCGGCCCCGGACTCCGCCCGCCGGAAGCGTCGGCGGGGCGGCGCCCCCCGGGCGCGCGGCTCAGGTGATGTGGAATTCCCGGAACATGTACTTGAAGAAGGGGTCTTCGATATACCGCTTCACCCAGTTCAGGCCGCGAACGTATTCCTCGAAGCGTTCGGAGAGCCTGCGGTAGACATCCGGCTCCGAGTCGGTCCAGGCCAGGTCCGCCACGATGTGGTAGGACCGGCGCCCCTGCGCCGAAAAATACGCCCCGCGGACCGGGCGCCGCCGCCTGTCGAGGTTCTCCGGGAACAGTCCCAGCATGAACAGCGTGAAGTCGCCCAGGCAACGATACCGGCGCTTGCGCTCCTGCCGGTCGGCGCTCATCTCCGCGGCCGCGACCATGTCGGCGACGTGCACGAGCCGTCGACCGTCCCGGCCCCGCACGCGGTAGAGATCGTCGGTCCGCACACGCTCCGCCAGCAGGTTGCCGACGTACAACACCGATGCGCGGTCACGAATGTTCCTCTGGCCCAGGCCCCGCTCGGCCAGAGTGTGGAAAACAGCCCGAATGGGATGGTCCCGGGGTATCGTCGCTTCGACGGGGTCGTTCATGGCGCACCCCCTTCGCTGTCGCCTCCACGGTGAATCGGCGCCGCCATTGCGGATTGTCCGGCCGAACGCTGCGGATCCGCCGATTATCTGCGGCAGTTCCGTAATTTATTGGACGCCGAGCCGGGAAAGACGGTGGACCCCGGGAGAAAACAGGCGTCCGGTCAGTGAATCATTTCACCCGGACCCAGGGGCAGGCTACCCAGTTTGTCGCCGTCGCTCTCGACCACGGACGCGTCCGAAACGCTGTCGTCCTCGCCCAGATCGATCAGCTTGACTCCCTGCGTGCTGCGGCCCACGCTCCGCATGTCGTTCGCGCGCACGCGGATGAGCTTCCCGTTGTGGGTCATCACCAGCAGGCCCGAATCATCGGTGACCTGCATGATGGCGGCGACCTTTCCGTTCCGCTTCGTCGTCCGGACGTTGATGATCCCCTTGCCTCCCCGGCTCGTGATCCGGTATTGGCCAATGCGGGTCCGCTTCCCGAAACCCCGCTCCGTGACGCTCAGGATCATGCCGGCCTCGCTCGCCGCGATCATGCCGACGACATGGTCGTCCGGCGCGAGGCGGATCCCGCGAACCCCGTATGCCGTGCGGCCCATTTCGCGAACGGCCTCGTGTCCGAAACGAATACAGAGCCCGTTGCGCGTACCGAGCACGACGGTTTCGTCACCGGAAATCAGGTGTGCGGCAATGACTTCGTCGTCCTCGGGCAGCGTGATCGCGATGATCCCCTTGGCCCGCGGGTTGCTGAACGCGCCGAGCGCCGTCTTTTTCACCTGCCCGCGGCGCGTCGCCATCGCAACCGACGCCGCGTCCTCGAAGCTGCGGACCGACACGACGGCGGCGACACGGGCGCCGGGCGCAATGCTGACCAGGTTGACGACCGCCTTGCCCCGTCCGCTGGCGCCGACGTCGGGGATCTCGTAGACCTTCAGCCAGTGCAGTTTTCCCCGATCCGTGAACACGAGCATGTAGCTGTGCGTGCTGGCCACCCACACGTTCGTCACCGGGTCCTCGTCGCGCGTCTTCATCCCGATCCGGCCCTTGCCGCCGCGGCCCTGGTTCCGGTAGATCGACAGCGGGGTCCGCTTGATGTACCCGGAATGGCTCAACGTGATGACGACGTCTTCGTCTGCGATCAGGTCCTCGATGTTGAGCTCGGCCTCTTCATCGACGATCTGCGTGCGGCGATCGTCTCCGAACGTCCGCAGGACCTCCCGGAGCTCATCGACGATGACTTTGCGGAGGCGCTGCTCGTTGGCGAGAATTTCCCTGTAGTCGGCGATCTTCTCCAGCAGATCCTTCAACTCGTCCTCGATCTTCTGCCGCTCCAGGCTGGTCAGCCGCTGGAGTTGCATTTCGAGAATCGACTTGGCCTGCCGCTCGCTGAACCCGAATCGGGCGATCAGGCCTTCGCGGGCGTCGGCCGGCGCCGCCGCGGCCCGGATCAGCGCCACGATCTCGTCGATGTTGTCCAGCGCCTTCCGCAACCCCTCCAGGATGTGGGCCCGGTCCTCCGCCTGCGTCAGCAGGTATCGGGTCCGGCGGCGAACCACGTCGATGCGGTGATCGATGAAGTGCCGGAGCATCTCCATCAGCGTCAGCACGCGCGGCTGGCCGTTGACGATGGCCAGGTTGATGACGCCGAAGGTGGTTTGCATCGGCGTCATCTTGTACAGCTTGTTCAGGATGATCGTCGGCTGCTCGCCCCGCTTGACCTCGATGACGACGCGAAGGCCGTCGCGGTCACTCTCATCGCGAATATCGGAAATGCCCTCGATGCGCTTGGCCTGAACGAGCTCGGCGATCTTCTCGATCAGCCGGGCCTTGTTGACCTGGTAGGGGAGCTCCGTCACGACGATCGCGTCGCGATCCTTGACTGCTTGTGGCTCGATCGTCGCGCGCGCCCGTATCGTGAGCTGTCCCCGACCCTCGAGATAGGCTTGCCGGATCCCCGCGCGCCCGTAAATGAAGCCGGCCGTCGGGAAGTCGGGTCCGGGAATCAGGGCGTGCACCTCGTCGAAGGTCGCCGACTTCTTGCCGATCATCAGGATGGCGGCCTCGCACACCTCGCGCAGGTTGTGCGGCGGCAGGTTCGTGGCCATCCCGACGGCGATGCCGCCCGACCCGTTGACGAGAAGGCTCGGGACCTTCGCGGGCAAATACGTCGGCTCGACGCCCGATTCGTCGTAGGTGGGAACGAAATCCACCGTGTCCTTGTCGATGTCCTGGAGCAACGCCTCGGATAGCGACGCCATCCGGGCTTCGGTGTACCGCATCGCCGCGGGCGGATCGCCATCGACCGAGCCGAAGTTTCCCTGGCCGTCCACAAGCGGATAACGGTAGGAGAAGGTCTGCGCCATGCGGACGACCGAGTCGTAGATCGCCGAGTCGCCGTGCGGGTGGTAATTCCCCATGACGTCGCCAACGATCTTGGAGCACTTGCGGTAGGGCCGGTTCGAGGCCAGCCCCATGTCGCGCATGCCGTAGAGGATCCGGCGGTGGACCGGCTTGAGCCCGTCGCGCACATCCGGCAGCGCGCGGCCGATGATGACGCTCATCGAATAGTCGAGATACGACCGGCGCATCTCCTCTTCGATGTTGATGGGCAGATCGGGCTCGCGCGCCGGAATGCTGTCGTCCGCCATACTCAGGCCTTGATCAAATGTCGAGGTTCTTCACGTCCAGGGCGTTTTCCTGGATAAACTGCCGGCGCGGCTCGACCGCGTCACCCATCAGCACGCTGAAGAGCTCGTCGGTGGCCACGGCATCGCTGATCCGGACCTGCAGCAGTCGCCGCGCCTGCGGGTCCATCGTCGTTTCCCAAAGCTGGTCGGGGTTCATTTCGCCGAGGCCCTTGTAGCGTTGGACCTGGAGGTCCTTCCGCCCCAGGACGAGCACGTGATCGACGAGCGCCTGCCGGTCGCCGATCTCGACGCGGTCCTTGCCGTGCGTGACCGTGAACGGCGGCCGGTCCCTCGCGGCGCTGGC
>JAJEDW010000064.1 GCA_022821265.1 Acidobacteriota bacterium | reverse complement strand
GCCCATGGATGCGAGAGCCCACGGGTCACGACGCTGACGCGGATCCTGTGCTGCTCGGCCGTATCGAACACCCACGGCCCGTCGCCCAACGGCGGCGCCGGGATGCCGATCGGCGGCTGCTGCCGGGCGTGGCCGGACGCGGCCAGCCCTAGCAGAAGCGCCGCGGCGCCAAGAACGGCGCCAAGAACGTAGTTTCGGACTCTCATCGGATCCCCCTGTGTACTGGACATCGGATCGCCCCGATCGGATGGTTCCATACTCTATCCGGTCGAAACCGGGGGGCCATCGGAAAAACGAACGCAGCCAGTCGGGATCGAAATCCGTACCCGGTGCTATCATCGATTCCGGCCGGCGGTGGGCGGCGATTGAGGTTCCCTGCCGGCACGGTGAGTGTCCCATCGCATGGAGGTTCTGACATGTCCCGCTCCGGCGCCGCTTCGAGAGTCTCCCGTTTCGTCTTGACGCCCGCGTTCTGCCTGGCCGTCGCAGCGCCCGGGTTGGCGCAGGACGCCGGACGCCCGAACGTGCCCGAGATCTACCCGCGCCTGGAGGCGTTCCAACTGGACGGCGGAAGCCGGAGGGTGGAGAACCTCGTCATCAACCGCGACCGGGTCGAGTTGACCTTCACCGGGACGTTCTATTTCGAGTCTCCGACCGAGGGCGATGTCCGCGGCGCGGTCTTCGTCGGCGACGGGTACTTCCGGAGCGAGACGCCCCAGGAAACGTTCGAACGCGAGAACATCCAGCGGTTCCTGGACGCGGAGAACGTCGAATCGGACTTCGAGACGGCGGTCCTCCGGTTCACCGACGACACGTTCGAACGCATCGGCCCCCCCGATCGCGACGGCAGCGCGCCGGAAAACGTTCAGGAGCTCGCCGACGAGTTCGAGGAACGGTTCCTGGAGGAGACCGGCGCCAACGTGTCGTCGCGATTGGCCGTATCGATCCTGAACGGAGAGGAATACGGGGTCTTCGTCGGGGAATTCGACGGCGGAGACCACGACCGTTTCTCGCTGGTCCTGGACCGGCAAGGCCGACTGCCAGCCGCCTTCGGAATCAACGCCGGCGAGAAAGGCTTCATCTTCTCCTTTCGCAGCCGACGGTTCGGCGTCGAGCTGTGGACCGCCTTCTATTCGGCCGAAGACTACGAACGCGGCGTTTCGGACTACACGGACGCGTTCGACGTGGTCGAAACGCCCCACTACGTCATCGAAGTCGACGTGCGGTCGCGGAACGACGAGCTTCGTCTCAAGACCGAGATGGACTTCGTCGCCCTCGTCGACGATCTCCGGGCGATCCCGATCTCGATCAACGGAAATCTCACCGCCGTGGACAACGTCCGCCGCGACAAGTCCATGTTCATCACGTCCGCCCAACTCGTCGACGGCGCCCCGATCACCGCGGTTCAGGCGGAATGGGAATCCGGCCTGACGCTGTTCCTGCCCGAGGCGTTGGCCGCGGGAGAGCGGATCACGGTGGCTCTGGAGTTCGAGGGCGAATACCTGGTCGACGTCCTGAATTGCTACTATCCCCGGTCGAACAGCGACTGGTATCCCCGGCACGGTTACCTGAAGCGTTCCACGTTCGACCTGGTCTTCCTCCACCACCGGAACGACAGCGTCGCGACCGGCGGCGTCTTCGTAGGGCAGGAGGTCGCCGAAGACGACGAAGACGAGAGGATTTCCCGTTACGCCATCGCCAACCCCGTCAGCCTGGCGACGTTCGCGGTCGGGCGTTTCAACGCGTACCGGGACGAGAGCGTCGCGGAAGGTCTGGCCATCGATTTCCTGTCGATCCAGAACCAGCAGATCAAGGAAGACTTCATCATGGCCGAGATGGGGAACGCCCTGAACTTCTTCTCCGCGGTGTTCGGACCGTATCCGTATCCGCGGTTCGGGGGCGTGCATCATCCCTTCCCGTTCGGCCAGGGTTTCGCGTCCCTGCTCCTGATTCCGGACACCGACCGCGCGGACAGGGAAGTCTTCGCCTTCATCGCCCATGAGACCGCGCACCAGTGGTGGGGCAACATCGTCGCGTGGCGCTCATACCGCGACCAGTGGCTGAGCGAGGGCTTCGCCAATTATTCGGGCGTGCTCTACACGGAGTTGCGCGACAGCCCGTCGGAGGCGATGGAGCTGATCGACCGGATGCGCCGATCGCTGCTGAATCCCCCGGTCACGACCACGGGTATCGGTCCGGGCCGGCTGGCCGACATCGGCCCCTTGACGATGGGCGTCCGGCTGAACACGCAGAACACGTACGGCGCCTACCAGAGCCTGATCTACGACAAGGGCGGGCTCGTTCTTCGCATGCTGCACTTCCTGCTGTCCGATCCCACGACCGGAAACGACGACGCGTTCTTCGAGATGATGACCGAGTTCGTCGACCGCCACCGCGGGCAGAGCGCGACCACGGACTCGTTCCGCGAGATCGCCAACGAGTACTTCGCGCGAACCCCGATCGCCGCCGCCGTCGGCGTGGACCACCTGAACTGGTTCTTCCAGCAGTGGGTCTATGAGGCCCAGCTCCCGAAGTACCGGATGGAATACGATTTCGAACCCACCGAGGACGACTCCGTGATCGTCCGCGGCACGCTGTTCCAGGAGGACGTCAGCCCGCAGTTCTTCATGCCGCTGCCCGTGGAAGCGCGTTTCGACGGGGACGTGGTCGGCCGGATCGTGCTGTACGCCAACGGTCCCGAGAGCCCGTTCGCCTTCAGGATGCCGCAGCGCCCGCGCGACATCGAGCTGGATCCGGACCACTGGATCCTGTCTTCGGAGACGGAGACGGACCGGAGATAGGCGCGAATCACGGGCGGATCGTCCCGACCAGCTTGCTGCCCCCTCGAAAGAAGGACGATGGGGCCGCCCATCCGGAGTCGGTGTCGTAACGCACAGACGACGGCTCTGCGCGGCCGATCCGGTCGAACGCTCGCAGCCTCGCCGCCGCCCCGAAGTTCCTCGTTGAGCCCAAGAACGGCCCATGGCCACCGACCCGGTCGCGGCCTCGCGCCTCGGCTGGCCCGTCGATGGCCGTCATGATACGCTTTCGATCGTGAGCAGCGACACGAAGTGGATTATCGGCACGCTGGTCGGCGGCTTTCTCACCATGACCGGCGTGGTCGTCTCCGCCATGGCGATCCTGATCGGCGGCGTCCACAGCCGGATCGACGATGTCCACAGCCGGATCGACGACGTCCACGACAGAATCGACGAGGTGAACGACAGGATCGCCAGCGTCGAGACGTACATGTACAGCATGGACGATCGGCTGCGCGCTGTCGAACTCGCCTTCGAGCGGGTCGATCAACGCCTGGATACGTTGGAACGCGCCATCCTGCCCGGCGCGTCTCCGCCCGCCGATTGAGGCGCGAATCCGAGTCGCCTCCTTACCACACTCGGTCGAGGTCCAGGACGAACCCCGGCAACACGGGATCCGCCTCGATGCGGGACGGCGCATCGATCCGGACCCCATCGCCTCCCGAACGGAAGACTTCCACGTGACGATCCATGGGATCGATCAACCATGCGAGCAAAACTTCCGAGTCGATGTATTCAGCGATCTTCTCGCGCAGCTCGCCGATCATGTCGCTTCCGGAACGAAGCTCGACCACGAAGTCCGGAACAACCGCAGCGAAAGAATCCTGCTCCTCGGGAGGGAGTGACCGCCATCGCTCCATCGGCATCCAACTGGCGTCGGGAGCCCGGATGGCGCCGTTGGGCAGCATGAATCCGGTGTTCGGTCCGAACGCGATACCCGTCCCGTCGGCCTCGGTCCAGGTAGCCAGTTGCCGGTGGATTTTGCCCTCCTGCCAGCCGGTCCGCGTACGGGCGGGCGGCATGATCACGATCTCCCGGCGGGCCGTCAACTCCAGGCGAAGATCGCGATTGTCGTGACACAATCGGCCGAATTGGTCGCGCGTCAGGCCGACGGTCTCGACGTTGACGATGGTCCGATCGGGCAGCCCGGCCTGTGGCTCGCGCGCCATGCGAATCCTCCGACTCAGAACTGCAACCGCACGCCGAGTTGCATCTCCCGCGCGTTCTTGGCGCTGAAGATGCGGCCGAAGTTCGGCGTGAAGGCGATGCGGCCGGGGACGTCGAAGTTGGCGCGGTTGAAAACGTTGAACGTCTCCCAGCGGAGCTCCAGCGTGGCCGTCTCGGACAAGGGAACGAACTTCTTCACGGCGACGTCGACGGCCGCGTAGCCCGGAGCGAACACCGTGTTGCGGCCCGAGTTGCCGTACGTGAACGGTTCGGGCATCGAGAACACGCTCGTGTCGAACCAGCGTTCCGGCGTGCGGCCCGAGGAGAGATTCGGGTCGCCCGAGACGTTCGGCCGCTGCGCGGGGCCCGACCCGACGTTGGCGCGGTCGACGCCCAGGTTGACCGTGAACGGCGCGCCCGATTCGAGGCGCGCGATCGTGCTCAACGTCCAGTTTCCGGCAAGCACGCCCGCCCATCCGCTTCCCCCGTCGAGAAATCCCAACCGGTAGGTCGCGCTGCCGGTCCACAGGTGGCGGTGATCGTAGCTCGACAGCGCCCGCTCGCTCTCGTACACGTTACGGACATCCTGCGGGACGTTGGATTCGAAGGCGGTCGGTCCGGGGCTCGACGCGTCGTCGATCGAGCGGGACAGCGTGTAGTTGACCGAGAACGACAGGTCCTCGGCCACGCGGCGGTCGGCCTTCAGCGTCAGGGCATGGTAGATGGAGTTGCCGTCCCACCGGATGGCCCGGATGCCGGCCAGCTCGGGCACCGGCCGGCGCGCGTCGATGGGGCCCGGACCCGGCTCCGGAACGTTGCGGATCGTCGTGTTGTCGGCCCCCACGGTCCGGGAACCCATGTAGAACGCTTCCACGACCGTATCGGGCGTCAGCTCGCGCTGGAGGCCCAGACTCCAGGTCTGCGTGTACTCGGTCCGGTAGCCGTGGTCCATGATCGTGCCGCCCAGGCTGCCCGTGGCGTTCGTGGTCAGGATGTCCCGGGTGGCGTGGACCGGCCGGGCCTGGTCGACGGGCACGTCGATGCGCTTCAGGAGGAAGAACGGGAGGTTGCGCGCGAACGCGGTCTGCACGCTGTACGCCCACTGGTTGAGGAAGATGCCGTAGCCGGCCCGGATCACCGTCCGTTGCCGGCCTCCCAGCGTCCAGGCCAAACCGATGCGCGGCGCCCACCGCCGGTAACTGGGCCGCAACAGGCTCGGTTCCCAACCGATCTCGCTGGAAGTCACCCATGGAATCGGGATCAGCGGCAGCAACGCGTCGGCCGCGGAGGAAATCCGTCCGTCGTCGTCGCTGGCCACCACGAACCGGCCTCCCGGCGCCGACAGGTCGATCGTCGACAGCCGGTTGTCGACGTCCGTCATGTGCCCGTTGATCTCGTAGCGAAGCCCGATGTTCAGCACCAGGTCGGGCCGGATGTCCCAATCGTCCTGGACATAGAGGTGCAGCCAGTTCGTACGCGCGTCCTCGGAGCCGGTGCCGATCCCGACTTCGGCCGACGTCGGATACCCCAACAGGAAATCGCCGAAGGCGTTCCCCGTGAACTGCCCGGTATAGGCGAACGACCCGCGCGCCGCCTGGGGAAACCGGGGTCGAAGCTTCAGGTGGAACAGGTAGGCTCCGAACTTGATCCGATGCGCGCCCCGGTCGATGAAGACGTTCTCGAAGACCTCGAAACTCTCGTTGTCTCGCGAGACGAACGTGGTCGGATCGCCCATGGTGCTGAACAAACCCGAGGTGGAGATCTGGGGGAAGCCCATTTCGGCCGGATCGCGCGTCACCCCGGCCAGCCCCGCCTCGGCGGCGAAGTCCACACCCCGGTTGCGGCTCTCCTGGCCGCCCTCGATCGAAAGCCAGCCGAAGCGCAGCTCGTTCAGCACGGCCGGAGTGAAGGTGTGGGTGTAGCTGACGGCCAGGTTGCGCGTCGTGGTGGACAGCAATCGGCCGAACCCGGGCACCAGGTGCTCGTTCTGCACCCCGGTTCCGAAAGGCTGCACCTCGTCGGCGTCGAACGTGCTGAATCGGACGAACAGGCTGTCGCGATCGGAAAACTGCTGGTCCCATCGCGCCGTCCATTGATGCGTATCCTTGACCTGGGTTTCCACCGCGGTCAGGTTCTGGACCGAGCCCGGCCGGTTGGGCAACGGCACGTGCCGGAGGAAACGCCCGGCCACCGGATCCAGCCGTTCCTGCGGAATTCGATTGCCGGGAAAAGGCGCGCATTCGCCGGGGACGCCGGCCAACGGATCGCAGATGGCCTCCGCGCCGAATTCGCCCGACCGCATCTCGGGAGTCGGCACCGAGAACGTCCGGGTCAGCGACCGACGCGTGCGTTGACCCTCGTAGCTGCCGAAAAAGAACGACCGGTCGGAACGGATCGGCCCGCCCAGCGAAAAACCGTAGAGGCTCTCGCTGAGCGGCGGAACCGGGGCGTCCGGATCGTCGAAATAGTCGCGCGTGTCGAACAGATCGTCGCGGAAGAAACCGAAACCGCTTCCATGAAACTGGTTCGTGCCCGCTCGGGTCGCGACGTTGATCAACGCGGACGCCTTGCCTCCGAATTCCGCCGGGTACATCGACTTCTGGATCTTGAACTCGGAGATCGAATCCACCGACGGATTGATCGCCAGGTTGTTGTACAGCTCGTCGGTCACCTTGACGCCGTCGAGCAGGTAGATGTTGTGGCCGGCGCGCTGGCCGCCCACGTTCGGCAACGGCCCGGCCTGCTGGAGCGCCGCGCCGCGCGTGCCGCCGGGCGGTATGACGACCGCGTCGCTGAGCTGAGCCAACTGCAGGAGCTGCCGGCCGTTCAACGGCATTGCGACCACGCTGGCGTTCTCGATCACGTCGCTGATCTCCGCGCTCGTGCTCTGAATGAGCGGCGCCGACACGGCCGACACGACGACCTCGTCAGTCAGGGCGCCGACCTCGAGCTCGATCGTCAGCGCCGCCGTCTGTCCGATCGAGAGCGAAACCGAGGACGTGGACCGCCGGAATCCCGGGAGCTCGGCCGTCACGCTGTACGCGCCGGACGGAAGCGCGGGCAGGAAGAAACGCCCCGAACCATCCGAGAGGCGTTCGATCGCGAAGCCGGTCTCGGCATGCACGGCGCGGATATCGACGCCCGGCAGCACGGCGCCGGTCGCGTCGGTGACCACGCCGTCGATCTCGCCCGTATTGAACTGCGCGAATCCGCCCGCGACGGCCGGCGCGGCCGCCAGAATCAGGAGAGCTGTACGCAAAACGTTCACTTTGGCGTTCCCCCGCATGTCCTCGCCCGGCGCACCCGGCCCTTCACGGGCCGTCGCGAGCCCTTGGACGGCAAACGATTATTGTACCGCTTCGGAGAGCTGCTGCGGGGCCGGGGCGGCAATGTCGAAGGGATCCAGGACGTGGTCGTCGATCCAGCGCGGATCCCACCATTCGATCGGGTTGACGGGCACGCCGTGCAGAAAGAGCCCGAAATGGAGGTGGTCCCCGCCGGCCAGGCCCGTCTCGCCGCTGCGTCCGAGGATCTGGCCTCTCTCCACGTTCTGGTCCGGCCCGACGTCGATGGAGCTCATGTGCCCGTACAGGGACATCAGCCCCGCGCCGTGGTCGATGATGACCGCGTTGCCGTAGATGCCGAAGTACTCGGCAAGGACCACGCGGCCCGAATTCGCCGCTTCGATCGGGTAACGGGCCACGACGGAGAGGTCGAACCCCACGTGGTCCTGCTGATCGATCGGCTCGCCGTCGTAGTAGTAGGTCCGGCGGTCGGCGAAAAGCGCTTCTACCTGCGAGTTGCTGAGTTGCTGGAAACCGCCTTCCCAGAGGAAGTCCCCCCCGGAAGTGGCGGACAGCTCGCGGATGCGCGCGTGGTTCAACTCACGCAAGCGGCTGTTGATCTCGACGTAGGTATCGACCAGGCTGCCCTGATCCCGGATCTCGCGGGTTCGGGACATGATTTCCGGAACGACCTTCCGCAGGAAGTCGTCGTCCACGTGGATGTCGCGTTCGCGGATCGCACGGGGCGATATCCGGTTCGACACTCGCGTCAACGACTCGTTGCCGACCGCGTCGCGGGCCACGAGCATGACCGGCGTGTCCGCCGGAAGGTCGTAGGCGACGGCGAAGAGAGCGAAACGCGCATCCTCGTCGCCGGGGACCCCGGCCCGAAAGCCGGGAAAGAAATGCGGGCCGACCTGGACGCCGGACTCCACGGCGTCGTCGGACACCCGGTACAGAACGTTGGCGGATCCCCCCTGGTTGATGTAGAGCAGCGGCGACAGCAGTTGCAGCTCCGGAGGATACAGATCGAACCGGAAGTCGCGGGCGGCGGCGCCCTCGTTGTCCCGCAGGCTGTCGTCCGAGGCCGTCACCGCCAATCGGGCCGGTCCCTCCCGCGGCTGGAAGTTGTCGGCAATCAGACCGCCCAGGTCGTAGCTCACGGACTGCAATTCCGAATCCTCGAACGCGTCGTCGACGAGAACGACCGCCTCCCCGTCCTGTGTCAGAACCACGTGGACCCGCTCCAGGCGGCTGCCCGCATCCGACACGGTGAGCTCGAGGGCCGGGGAGCGCCCGACGGCCTCGAACTCCCGATCGAACGCGATCACGGGAGGGTCGGATTCGAGCGCGCCGCAACCGGCCAGGGCCGCGGACAGCAGGAACGCGGACGCCGCTCCACGGGCGGCCCGGCACTTGCCAGTCGTCGACATGACCCCGACCATAACCGGGGGCGCGGACAGGTTCGGACCTTCGGCCCGTCTACGGCCGGACCCTTTCGGCGAGTTCTTCGAACCAGTCGTAGACGAAGTTGACCTGACGCAGGGGTCCCTCGGCCGTTTCGGCGTAGTCTTCGGAGTAGACCATCAGAAAGCGCTCGCCGTCGACGGTGATGTCGTAGTCCCGGTACGTGGTGAATACCGAAAAACCACGGATCGGCAGCTCACGCTCGGGACCCAGGGCGTAGGTGGAGGCGTCTTCGATGTCGACGGCGATCAGGCGCGTGCCGTCGAGCGCCGCCGTCCCGGGCCGGCGATAGAACAACTCGCGGCCATCGGGGGACCAGAGCGGAAACACGCCGCCTTCATGCGTGATGAGATGCTTGACCCCGGAAGGCGGCACGGTCTGCACCCAGATCTGATTGTCGTTCGTCGATTCGGCCGACTCGTTCGAGTAGTACGCAAGCCAGTCCCCGTCGGGGGAGAACACCGCGCCGTTCTCGTGGAAACCATCCACATCGTAGTATCCGCGGTCGGCGCGGACCCGGCCGGCGCCGTCCAGATCGAGCATGCGGATACCCCGATCCTCTCCGTCGACGACAACGTACGCCAGCGTGCTCCCGCCCGGAATCCAGGATTCCGCCCAGTGCTCCCGGCCCGGCTCGGCCGTGGTCAGCCGGACGGCCGGACGGCTGCCGTCGGCCGGCTGCCAGTAGATGCCCCAGGCGCCGCTCCGATCCGAAGCGAAGGTCACCCGCTCGCCGTCCGGCGTCCATTCCGGGCGAACGTTGTTGCCGTCGGTCGTCAACTCGCGGCCTTGCACGTTGCCTTCCAGATCGTAGACCCAGATCGAGCTGCGCCGCGGCCCGGCTACTTCGACGGCCACGCGCGAGCCGTCCGGCGAAAGCCTGGGGCTCCGGTACGGCATGGGCGGCAGGCCGAGCGGCGTTCGATTCCCCTCCATGTCGACGAATGCCAGAATGCGATTGTCGGCCAGCGGCGCGCCGCTGACGTACGCCAGGGAACCCCCATTGGAGAAGGCGAACATCGCGGCGCCGGAATCGCTGGGGACGACGCCCTCCAGCACCGGAATCGGTTCGGACAGCAGAGCCAGCGCGCGCGCATCGAAACGCGCGGCCAGGAGCCGGTCGTCGGCGCCGTACACGAGATGACCCGTGGCGGCGTACCGGGCCTGGCTTCCGGAGACGAGCATCCGATGGGTCCCGGATTCCCGGTCGAGCACGGCCACCTGGAAGTTCCCGGGTCCGCTGCGCACCGTGAACAGAACGGCGCGGCCGCCGGGCAGGAACTCGGGCCACAAATGGTCTTCTCCGGCGTCGGGAACGGTCAGCACCCTCGCCGTCCCTCCGCGGGCGGCCACTTCGAGCAGCCCCGTCGAAGCGTCGTTGGTGGCGAACACCACGGTGTCGTCCGGACCCCACGTCACGCCGCGCGCCGCCCCCTCCAACTCGACGATGGTATCGGCCGGACCGCCGCCGAGGGGCATCCGTTTCAACGCGCCTTCGGCCACGGAATAAAAGCCGATCGACGCGCCGTCGGGCGAAAAGAACGGCGTGTCGACGGCGTCGGTCGAAACCGGCGCGCCCTGGAACTGATCCACCGGACGGATGTAGAGTCCACGGCGGCCGTCGACGTCGACGGCGTAGGCGATCGTTGCGCCGTCGGGAGAGACGGCCAGGTCCGTCGCGAAACCCGAGAGTCGGACCGGCGCGCTCGGGGACGCCGAGACGACGAACCGCCCGTTACGCTCGGGCGCCGGCGTTCTGAAGATCCACCCGGCCGCGGCGCCGGCCACGCCGACGGCGATGGCCGCGGCCACCGCCGCGGCCATCCTGCGCCTGGATCCGTAACGCGGGCTCGCGGCGCGCGTCAACGATCCCGGAGGCCCCGACAGCAGGCGGGCCAGCTCGATCCGAACGTCGCCCACGTCCCGGAAACGTTGGGCCGCGTCCTTCGCGAGGCACTGGGCGACGAGCCGCCGGAGCGCGGGATGGTAGCCGTCGAGGAGCGCGAGGTCGGGTTCGCGGGCCAGGACCGAGGCAATCACGTCCGACAGCATGTCGCCGGCGAACGCCCGGCGGCCGGTCAGCAACTCGTACAGGACGCAGCCCAGCGCCCAGATGTCGGTCCGCTTGTCGATGGCCGCGCCGCGGGCCTGTTCCGGCGACATGTAGGCGGCCGTTCCGAGAATGACGCCGTCCATGGAGATCCCCGCCGAGCGCCCGGAAGACGCCGCCCGGGCCGTCCCGCCGCCGTCGCCTTCCAGCGCCTTGGCCAACCCGAAATCCAGGAGCTTGGTCTGGCCCTCGCCGGTGACGACGATGTTCGCCGGTTTCAGGTCCCGGTGGATGACGCCCTTCTCGTGCGCCGCCTCCAGAGCCTCGGCCACCTGAACGGACAGGCGAATCGACTCCTCGACGGGTACCGGCCCGCGCGCCATGCCCTCGGCCAGGGTCTCGCCGTCGACGAGTTCCATCACCAGGCAATGGACGCCGTCGAGTTCCTCGAATCCATAGATGGCGGCGATTCCGGGATGGTTCACCGAGGCCAACACCTGCGCCTCGCGCTTGAAGCGCGCCATCCGCTGGCCATCGGCGGCGAATTGTCCCGGCAGCGTCTTGATCGCGACGTCCCGGCCGAGCCGCGTGTCCCGGGCCCGCCATACCTGGCCCATCCCGCCCCGGCCGATAAGGGAAAGGAAGTCGTAGTGTCCGATCCGGCGTCCCGCCAGGGACGGTCCTTCGGCGCCGATCTCGCCGGCCAGGACCTCTATGGCGGACTGCTCCAGGAATTCCCCGGCCTGTTCCCCGTGATCCAGCAGCGAGGCGACTTCCCCGCGCAGTTCGGGATCGCCGGCGCACTCGGAGGCGAGAAAACGGGCGCGTTCGGACGCATCCAGGCGCCGAGCCGCCTCGTACAGGGATTCGATCCGTTCGATCCGTTCGCGGTCCACGCCGTTACCCGGTAATGGCCCGGTGCAGCCACGCCTTGGCCAGATTCCAGTCGCGGATGACGGTGAAGGGGGACACCCCCAGCACGTCGGCGGTTTCCTCGACGCTCAGCCCCCCGAAATAGCGGAGCTCGACGATGCGGCTCTTCCGGGGATGCTCGATCCGGAGTCGATCCAACGCCTCGTTGACGGCCACCACCTCCGCGCTGGCCGCGTCCGCGGGGGTCATCCCCTCGTCCAGCGTCGCGGCCGCCTGGCCGCCCCCACGCTTTTCCCGCATCCGGGCCCGCGCAAAGTCCACCAGGACCTGCCGCATCAGGCGGGCGCAGATGCCCCGAAAATGCGCGCGGTCCTTCCACTGGACACGACACCGGTCGATCAGCCGCACATAGACCTCGTTGACCAGCGCCGTCGGTCCCAGCGTGTGCCCGGCGCGCTCGCCGGCCATCTGCCGCCGCGCGATGCGGTGCAGTTCGTCGTAGACCTGCGGCGTCAGCTTCTCCAAGGCCTCCGGATCGCCCTGGTTCCACGCCAACA
>JAJEDW010000314.1 GCA_022821265.1 Acidobacteriota bacterium | reverse complement strand
TGTCATCAGAAAGGCCGCCTCCTTCGTGGCTTCAAGCTCTTCCAACACAAGCCTGAATCCCACGTGGGGCGGCCTTTTCAGGTCCCTCCTCTACTCTCGCTCCCGTCCTCTTGCCCCCTCCCAGTGAGAAATGCGGGCTAGCGCGGGGCAGCGAAGCACGGACGCCGGCCTTCCGCGCGGCGGCGGCGGGCGCCGCGCCGTCAGTTCGTGACGATCTCGAGCAGCTCGACGTCGAACGCCAACGCGGCGTTGCCGGGGATGCCGGGCGGTCCGGACGCGCCGTAGGCCAGCTCGGGCGGGCAGATGAGGCGGCTCGCGCCACCGACACGCATGGTCTGCAGGCCTTCCTGCCAGCAGACGATCACGCCGTCGAGGGGAAACGTGGCCGGCTCGCCGCGATCCACGGAGCTGTCGAAGACCTCGCCGGTGCGCAGAGTGCCGTGGTAGTGGACGCGGACCATGTCGGTCGGGCCCGGGCTCGGGCCCTCGCCGGCCGTCGTCTCGCGGATGACGATTCCCGAATCTGTGCGGACCGCGCCGTCGATACCGGCCTCCCGTTCGAGGAAGGCCGCCGCCTCGAGGAGCTCGGCCGCGGCCGCGGCCTGGAGCCGGGCCTGCATGAACATCTGCGCGCGGGGTCCGTACTGGTCCATGTCGACTTCCGATGCGCGCCCCAGAACGGCGTCGCCGAGACCGGTCACGATCGTCTCCAACTCGTCTTCGGTCAGCGACACGCCCGCGACGGGCCGGGCGAGCAGTTGCCCGAGCGCGTAGAGCGTCCGTTCTTCCTCGGCGGCCGAGTCGTTGTCGGGCGCGGACGCGTTCTCGTCCGGTTCGTTCCCGCATCCGGCCAGCAGGCCCATGGCCAGAACTGAAGACAGGCAGACAAGAAACCGCATGGTCACTCCTTCGTGTCGCGAGAACGGCGTGGCTGTTTCGGGCGGGGACGATATCACAAACGGGCGCGCCGCCACCGGCCGGTTTCTTTTGACGCGCCGCGACGAGGCGGCTACGCTCTAGGAGCCTGTGGTGAAACCTCTGCTGCATTCGACCGGCGACGCATCCCGTCTGGACTGCGTTGCTCGTCGGTCACATATCGGGAATATGCTCCCTTCTCGCGCCTTGCCGGACGGGCGCCTCACCGGTCTCGCTGCGACGCGGGGTTTCACCACAGGCTCCTGGTCTCCCGTGTCGTGACCCGGGGATGCCCATGACGAGAAAACCGCCGCGCCGCTTCGGAATTCGTCTTCTCGCTCCCATCGTGACGTTGACGATCGCGTCGGTCGCCGCCCGCGCCCAGCCGGTCGACCGCTTCATCCGCGTCAACGGCATCGACATCCATTACCTGGAGTGGGGCGATCCGTCGAACCCGCCCATCATCATGCTGCACGGCATCGGCCGGATCGCGCACACGTTCGCGCACATCGCGCCGCGTTTTGCCGCCGATTACCACGTGATGGCCGTCGACATGCGCGGGCACGGCGACTCCGGCTGGGCGCCCGACGCGGCCTACACCGTCCGCGATTACGTCAGCGACATCGAGGCCATGGCCGACGCCCTGGACCTGGAGGACATCGTGATCTGGGGCAACTCGACGGGCGGCCGCGTGGCCCAGATGTTCGCCGGGTTGCGGCCCGAACGCGTCGGGGCCGTCATCGTCGAGGACGTGGGGCCGGAACGGCCCAGAAGCATCGCCAACCGGCTCGCCGTCCAGATCGAGCGGGAAGACGCCGAGGGTTGGGCGTCCGTGGCCGCGTTGGCCGAGGAACTCATTGCCGGGAACCCGCGCTCGGAACCGGACGTCATGCGCGCTTACGCGCGCTTCGGCACGCGGGCGCGCGCCGACGGACGGATCGTCTGGAAGCGGGACCCCGCGATCGGCAACGACTTCGTGCCGTTGCAGCACTGGCCCCATATTCGCCGCATACGCGCGCCGATCATCTACGTCCTGGGTGGAAACAGCACGATCGTTCCCATCGAAACGCAGGCCGAGCTGCGCCGGGTCCTGCCCGAGGTCCAGATCGTCACCATGCCGGGACTGGGCCACTATCCCAGCCAGGAGGATCCCGAGGGCTTC
The DNA here is from genome assembly GCA_022821265.1 of Acidobacteriota bacterium. Classification (GTDB taxonomy): domain Bacteria; phylum Acidobacteriota; class Terriglobia; order 20CM-2-55-15; family 20CM-2-55-15; genus JAJEDW01. The sequence continues at coordinate 8,290 of JAJEDW010000314.1, read as the reverse complement.
CTGGAGATCGTCGACGCTTTCCTGGGACGCCTACGGTAGCGGCTGCAACTCTTCCTCGACGCCGTCCGGAAGCGGATACTCGTCCGTGTTCAGGACCAGCGACACCAACCCGTAGTAACCCACCGTGCCGACGATGTCGACGACGCCGCGTTCCCCGAACGCCTCGACGGCCGCACCGAACGCCGCGTCGCTGACCCGCTTGTCGTGGAGCAGCTCGTTGACGAGGTCGTAGACCACGGTTTCGTCCGCATCCATGGACGCCGGGCGCTCCCCGGCCGCGATCGCGTCGACGATGGCCGGGTCGAGGCCCTCCGAGAGCGCCGCGTTCTTGTGCGCGTACCACTCGAAGTGGGACATCCAGAAGCGCGCGGTCATGATGATCGCCAGCTCTCTCAGCTTGCCCGGCACCGTGGCGTTGAACCGCGCGAAGGCGCCCAGCTCCTGAGCCGCGTCGCCCATCTCGGGGCTGCGCAGCAGGACGTTGAACGGTCCGCCCAGCGCGTTGCGGGGGCCGTCGAGGATGTTCGTGACCATGGTCTTCTGGGCGTCGGTCATTTCGTCCCACGCGAGCGGGCGAAACCGGTTGCCGACCAGGTTGAGGTTTTCCGGTTCTTGCATGATCGTCGATTCCGTCGTCTCGGGTTCGGGGGGCTCCGGCGCCGGAACGCACGCCGTCGAGGCAAGAGCGAATACGGTGGCAAGCACGAGAACGCGCGTCATGGGGACCTTCTCCTTCGGGCCGGGATTCGTTCGCGGCGATGGTACACCGGGCGGCGCCGCCGATCCAGGACGGACCGTTCAGAAGGTGTACCGGATGCGCGCTCCGACACGCCGCGGGGCGAGGACGTTGGAAAAATACCGCCGCGCCCGGAAACCGTCCCGCGTGACGCCGATGTGGCCGGGCGTCTGCCGGACGCCGGTCACGGCATACTCGTCGAGCAGGTTGTCGGCGTAGAAGGTCAGCGTCCAGTCGTCGCGCGATATGGCCGCCGACACGTTGTGCAGGTCGTAGGCCGGCAGCGTCTCGCCGCCCGCGCGCAGCCCGATCCGCGTGAACACGTCGCCGACGTAGGTGTAGCCGTACAGCAGCTCCAGCCCCGTGCGGCGGCCCACGAGCGTGTTGTAGGACGCCAGCAGGCTGCCCTGCTGACGCGGCGCGCCCGACAACCGGTCGCCATCGAACGCATCGGCGCCGCCCTCGAGCAGGCCGGGGGAATCCTGGCTGAGCTTCGCGGCGGTGTAGGACCACGATCCGCGAAGGCGCAACGCGCTGGTGATGTCGGCGGCCCCGGTGAACTCGACTCCCCGGCTCCGGGCGCCGGCGCCGTTCAGCGTGATCGGCTGTGCGCTGAACGGTGTCAGCCCCGCGACCTGGATGTCCTTCCAGTCGACGCTAAACAGCGTGCCGCTCGCGTGGAACCGTCCGTCCCGCCAGGAACGGCGCACGCCGAGCTCGTGGTTGGTCGTCGCATCGGGCCGGACCAGCGCCTGGTCTTCGTAGATGCAGCCGGACTGCGGCGGGTCGTTGCCGGGATCCCGATCCGTGAGCAGCGCGATCTCCTCGTCCGTGCAGATCCGGAAATTGTTGCCGCCGCCGATGCGGTACCCTTCCGAGCGCGTGAAGTAGGCCGTCGTCACCGGGTCGATGCGGTAGCTGACGCTCGCCTTGAACAGCGCGCCGCGGTCGTCGGACTCGAATTCGGTGAACGGCGAGTTGTACGCCGGCGTGTATGGGAATTCCGTCAGGCTGCCCGTCCCGATACGGTAGCCGAACAAGCGGCCGCCGACGGTGACGCGCCAGCCCGCGCCCAACTCGCGCGAGATCTCGCCGAACAGCGCCCGCTCCTCGACGGACTGGCTCCCGAGGCTGTAATACTCGACGGGTTCCGTTGCCGGAAGCCCTCCGAGGACGGGAGTCACCCCGGAAAACTCGGTCAACCCGGGCGCGAACTCGAAACTGGTCCCCCGGCTGTCGTAGTCGTTGAGGAACACGCCGCCGATCCAGCGCCACGGCCCGGCGCCGGTCGATACCAGACGCGTTTCCCAATTGAAGCGCCGCTCCCGAGCGTCCTCGCGGGTATAGGCCGAAAAGGAGCGGAAGCGCGCGGTCAGGTCGGCCGCCGTCACGTCCGGGTCCATGGCCCGGGCGCGCTCCAGCGCCGGGAACGCGCCCGGCAGCAGACCCGCGATGCCGAACGCCTGGATCAGCAGGTCGGTCTGGTCGCGCTGACCCGCCGCCCTGTAGCGCGAGTAGCCGATCGCCGTGGTCAGCTCCACGCCGGACGGCGACCACCCGAGCTCCATGCTCCAGAGCTGGTTCCGGCGGTCGTTCGGCTACAGGTAGCGGTGCGCGGCGACGTAGCGCTCCGTGTCGAACGCGCGGGCGTGGTTGATCTGGCGGGCGCCCACGCGCTGGTCCTGAACGTGGTAGGCGAAGAGGGCCGACAGGTCCGGTGTGGCTTCCCACGACAGCGAGAGGTGCGCCGAGACCGTGTCCTCCGTGTTGGCGTCCGGCTCGCGGCGGAGATTGGCCTCGACCGCCGCCCGATCGTCGAGATCGGGCTCCGGTTCCGAGACGCCCGGCGTTCGCAGCAGGTAGTCGTAGTCGATGAAGCCGGGGTTGTCGTAACGGTCGATGGACCCGCGCAATGCCAGCCGCCGCCTCGCCAGCGGCAGGTTGAACGTGAGACCGGCGTCGGTCCCCGCGGCGCCGCTGTGCGCCAGGGCGAACAGGTTGCCGCGGACCTCGAACATCGGCCGCTCCGCGTCCGGCCGCCGGGGCAGGTAGCGGACGGCCCCGGCGAGCGTTCCGGCGCCGTACAGGGTGCCCTGCGGGCCGAGCAGCACCTCCACCCGCTCGATGTCGTGCAGCCGGAGGTCGACCGACAGCGGGATGTCGCCCAGGTAGGTGGCCACGCCGTTGTTGTAGTTGTTGCCGGCCTGCTCGGATCCGTTCAAGGCATCCGTGTGCAGACCGCGAGCGATGATCACGTTGCTGCCGCGCGCGCCCTGATCCACCACGGTCAGGCCGGGCGTCCACCGCGCCAGTTCCGTCAAGTTGCCGATGCCGCGTCGCTCCACGTCGGCGCCGGTCACGGCCGCGATGCTCATGGGCGCCTGTTGCAACAGCTCCTCGCTTCGGCCGGCCGTGACCACCACCGCCTCCCCGAAGACGGCAATCCGCAGGGTGATCGGGGGAAGCTCCACGCGGCCGGTCCCGACCGTGATGCCGTCCACCCTGGCCGGGCCGAAGCCGCTTCGGTAAACGGTCACCGAATAGGCGCCGGGCGCCAGCCCGGTGAAGGAGAACCGGCCGCCGGCGTCGGTCTGTGACTCTCGCTGTCCCCCGGATCCGTCCGTCAGCGTGACGCCTGCTCCCGGCACGACCGCGCCGGTCGCATCGACGACCGCGCCGGCGATCTCCGCGGTCTGGGCGGCGGCCGGCGGCACCGCGCAGACAAGGTGCAGAGCCGCCAGGAGGACCACGGCCATCGGTGACATCATGGGACGTCGGAACATCCGGTCATCCTAGCATCGACGCTTGACAGCGCCGTGCCCGCCGATGAGAATCGGTCCATCTTGTTCAGGAGCATGACGATGCGACGCTTCCAGACGATAGCGGTCTGTTTTATCGCCGCGGCGATGGCCGCCTACTGCACGGGACCCGCGCCGGACGCCGAAGTCGAGGCGCCGGAGGCGGACGGTCCCCCGCCCGGAACGCTTCGCAGCGGCCCGGCGTTCGAGTTCAACGCGATCACCGACGACATCTACCACGCCACCGGCACGGGAACGCTGTCGGTCGGCAGCAACTCGGTCATCATCATCAACGAAGACGACGTCATGATCGTAGACTCGCACATCACGCCGGCGGCCGCCTACGTGCTGAGCGAGGAGCTGCTGGAGATCACCGACAAGCCCATCCGTTACGTCGTCGACACGCATTTTCACTTCGACCACGCGCACGGCAACCAGATTTTCGGTCCCGAAGTCGAGATCATCGGCCACGAGTTCACGCACGCCATGCTCTCGGACCCGCAGGGGATCTTCGAGTCGCGCACCTACGCGGGTTTCACCGGCGGCGTCCCCGGCCAGGTGGAGAACCTGCGGGCGCAGGTCGAGAGCGCGGAGGACGCCGAGGAGCGCGCCGCGCTCGAGGCGCAGCTCCAGGTGCAGGAGCAGTACATGCTGGCGCTCGACGCCACGAACCCGACGCCGCCGACCCTGAGCTTCACCGACACGCTGACGGTTTTTGCCGGAGACCGCGAGATCCGGCTGATCCATCACGGCCGCGGCCATACCGGCGGCGACGTCATGGTCTTTCTGCCCGAGGAACGCATCATCGCCACGGGCGACTTCTTCCTGCCCGGCACTCCCTACATGGGGGACGCCTACCTGGACGAGTGGCCCGATTCCCTGGAGCGTCTGCGGGAGATCGACTTCGAAACGGTCCTGCCGGGTCACGGCCCGCCGTTCACGGACCGCGCGCGCATCGACGCCCTGCAGGCGTACCTCGGGGACCTCTGGTCGCAGATCGGCGATCTCCGCGAGCAGGGGGTGAGCGCCGAGGAAGCGGCCGAGCGGATCGACCTGACGAGCCATCAGGACAACTATCCGAACATCACGTCGCCCGGCATCGATCCGCGTGTGACGATCCGCGCCTACGAGCGGATGGACGAAATCGCCGCCGGCGGGTAGGGCCGCCCGAAACCTAGAAAAGCTGCGGCACGACCTCGCGAAGGTAGCGTTGCCACACCGGGTAGGTGTGCCCGCCTTCGGTCACGCGGAAGACGTGTTCGACTCCGTGTTCGGTCAGAAGGTCCGAAAACGCCTGGTTCGACTGGAACAGCGTGTCTTCGAAGCCGCAACCCACCCAGAGCAGCGCCAACTCGCGGTTCAGGCGCGCCGAGTCCCGAAGGACTTCATCGAAGTTCACGCCGCCTGTATCCGGGTTGTTCGCCGCCCCCATCGCCGAGCTGAAGCCCGCCACCCGGCTGAAGAGCTCCGGGTGTGTTAGCCCGATGGCCAGCGATTGCGCGCCGCCCAACGACAGTCCGGCGATCGCCCGGGGTTCCCGGTCGGCGTGGACGCGGTATGTCGCCTCGATCAGCGGAATGACGTCTTCGAGCAAGTCGCGCGCGAACCCTTCGCGCTGCCGGCGGTTTTCATCGGCGTCGCCCCTGCCCGTTCCCGGTTCCCGCCGGAACGCGAAACCGAACGGCATGACGACCACCAGCGGTTCCAGCTCGCCGTCGGCGATCAGGTTGTCCAGTATGATGTGCGCCCGGCCGCGTTCGGTCCAGCTTGCCGGGTCCCCGTCGGCCCCGTGCAGGAGGTACAGGACCGGATAGCGGTCCAGGGAGTCCTCGTAGCCCGGCGGCGTGTAGACGACGAGCTCTCGGTCGGTTCCCAGCGAGGCGGACGCGTAGCCGACGGTTTCGACCACGCCTCGCGGGACGTCGCGAAGCGCCAGATAGGCAGGCTCCTCGGCATCCTGCGCCCACCCGGACGAGGCGGCGACGCCCAGCGACAGAACCAGAGCGATACGATATTTCATGGAGACCCCCCGATCCGCGCGATTATATTCCGCGTGCGTCAGTATCCCAGCGCGCAACCGTCCTTCCGGGGATCCGATCCGCCGATGAGCACGCCGCGGCCGCGGTCGATGACGATTCCCTGGTAGCCGCCGAAACCCTGGGACACGTCGACGAGACGGTGTCCCTTCGCGGCCAGTCCCCGGCGGACCTCGGCGGGGAACGCGGATTCCAGCGCCAGCGTCCCGGGATCGTGCCTGAAGCGGGGCGCTTCGCCGGCCGCCTGCGCGTTCATGCCGAAGTCGATCAGGTTGGCCAGCACCTGCGCGTGGCCCTGGGCCTGCATGTCCCCGCCCATGACGCCGAACGACAGCCAGGGCTTGCCGTCGCGGAGCACCATCGCTGGGATCAGCGTATGCGCTGGCCGTTTGCGCGGCGCCATGTGGTTGGGGTGGTGCGGGTCCAGCGAGAAACCGTCGCCGCGGTTGTGCAGACAGATGCCGGTCCCGGGAGCGACGACGCCGGCGCCGAACGATCCGAAGAGGCTGTTGATGAACGATACGGCGTTGCGTTTCGCATCGACGATCGTGAAGTAGACCGTGTCTCCGGCGGCGAGTTGGCCCGGGGACCGAGTACCGGCGCTGCGGTCCGGATCGATCGCGCCGCGCCGGGTCCGAGCGTAGTCCTTGGATGTCAGGCGGCCGGTGGGCACGCGCGCATGGCCGTGATCGGCGATGTACGCCGCGCGGTCGGCGAACGCCAGCTTGGTCGCCTCGACCAGCGTGTGTACGTATTCGACCGAGTTGTGGCCCATCGCCGCGAGGTCGTAGCCCTCGATGAGGTTCAATATCTGGAGCGCGGTGACGCCCTGGGTGTTGGGCGGCATCTCGAAGACCTCGTATCCCCGGTACGTGGTCGAGACGGGTTCGACCCATTCGGCCTCGAACTCGGCGAGGTCGGCCGCGGTCAGGAAACCGCCCGCGGTGACGATGGCCTCGGCGATCGGGCCCCGGTAGAACGCGTCGGCGCCGCCTTCGGCGAGCTGCCGGAACGAGCTGGCCAGGTCCGGGTTGCGGAACACCTCCCCGTGGTTCGGGGCGCGCCCGTCCGGCAGGAATGTCGCCACGGCGTTGCCCTCGTTCCGCAGGTGCTCCTCGGCGTCCCGCCATTGTCCGGCCACGATCTCGGAGACGGGGAAGCCGTCGTCGGCATAGTGGATAGCGGGCTCAAGCAGGCGTGCGAACGGCAGCGTGCCGAAGCGTGCGTGGAGCTGGAACCAGCCGCTGACCGCGCCCGGTACGGTAACCGTCTGGACACGGGAGAGCACGCTGCGGAAACCGACGGCGTCCAGCGACGCCCGCGAACCGGCCCAGCCGCTGCCGTTCAGTCCGACGGGCCGGCCATGGCCGTCGATCGACACCAGGGCGAACATGTCGCCGCCGATCCCGGTCATGGTGGGTTCGACGACGTTGAGGACCGCGGCCGCCGTAATCGCCGCGTCGGCCGCGTTGCCGCCGTCCTCCAGGACGCGCAACGCGGCGGCCGAGGCCAGCGGCTGGCTCGTCGCCACCATGCCGTTGGACGCGAGGACCGGAGACCGGGCGCCGCCGGCTCGGCCGGCGGGCCGGTCGCCGTGGCCGGAGGGCGCGTTCACGCGCCGAAGAACGCGATTCCGAAGACGCGGTCCATGATCAGGATCACGGTCATGCCGGTGAAGGCGGCCATGCTGATCCAGCCGAATCCGGTGGCGAACCGCGACGGGTAGAACAGCCGGTCCGTCTTGGGAATCACCGCGAAGCAGTAGTAGAGGTTCAGGAAGAAGATGACGGGCGCGATGAAGTACGCCAGAGCCGAAGCGACGAGAACCAGGAACACGGGCCGCGGCAGCCCGGCGACGACGGCGGTCGCCGCGACAAGCGAGAAGAGCATCGTCGCGCGATAGATGTTGAACTCGGAATACCAGCGGCTTCGATGTTCCGGTCCGAGATCGCCGGCCGCGATGCCCTGGAGTCCCGCGGTCGGGCGGAACAGGTTCCGGCAACAGGCGCCCACGACGCGCGGCCACCCGTCGAAGTAGTTGAACGCCGTGGAGAACGTGGCGGCGAACGCGCCGGCCAGGAACACGATCATCATCCCCGGGCCGAGGCTCTGCGAGAACACCTGCCCGATCTCGCCGATGACGGCGTTGCCGGCCACGTCGCTGGGATACAGCCAGACGGCGGCGAGCAGCAGGAAGACGCATGCGAGCAGGAACGACACGACGTGCCCGGTCCGGAAGTCCCAGATCCCGATGCGGAACCAGCGGCGGCAATACTCTTGCGCGTGATCCGAGAGCCGGCGCGTGTCGACGGCCAGGTCCTCCTTGCCGGAAGCGAAGGGATCGAAACGGCGGACCAGGCCGGCTGCTTCCAGCTCGGGGCGGATCCGGCCCATGCCGACCTTCTTGGCCTTGCCCCATTCCGACGCCTGAAGCGACACGTCGATGCCCGTCGGAAGGAGGCCGAGAAACGCCGCGAGGATCAGCCAGGAGCCGCCCGGGATCTGGACCTGGACGAAGTTGGCGAGGGAAGACAAGGGGGCCGGCTCGGCGAAGTAGGCGACGGCGCTGGAGACGGCCAGCATGCCCGCAAAGATCTTGGACGTGACTTCGAGGGCCTTGTAACGCTGGAAGAGCAGGATCGCGAACGCTACCAGGACGAGCCCGAACGCGAGGACGGCGATCGGAACGTCGAGGCCCATGTATTCGAGAACGAAATAGT
>JAJEDW010000151.1 GCA_022821265.1 Acidobacteriota bacterium | reverse complement strand
AACCGTTGGTCCGCCGCGGCCTCGAGGACCTGGTGAATTCCCTGGCCGCCATCGAGAAGATTCGCGACCTGTCGTTGACCACCAACGCGTCGCTTCTCGCCGGAAAGGCTCGCGCTCTTCGGGCGGCGGGCCTGGACCGCATCAACGTCAGCCTGGACACCCTCCGGAAAGATCGGTTTCGAGAACTGACGCGCCGCGGGGACCTCGACCAGGTCCTGGCAGGCGTCGAGGCCGCGCGCCGTGCGGGTTTCGACCCGATCAAGCTCAACACCGTCGTGATCCGGGACATGAACGACGACGAGATCCTGGAACTGGTCGAGTACTGCCGGGAGCGCGGGTTCGAACAGCGGTTCATCGAGTACATGGACGTGGGCAACGCCAACGACTGGTCGATGGAGCGGACGGTGCCCAAGCAGCGGATCCTGGAGACGATCGACGCCCGGCACCCCCTCGAACCGGTGGGACGCCAGGACGGCCGTGCGCCCGCCGAGCGATACCGCTACAAGGACGGAAGCGGGTTCGTTGGCGTCATCGGATCGGTGACCGAGCCGTTCTGCGGGAGCTGCAGCCGCGGCCGGATGACGGCGGACGGCCGTTTTGTCACCTGTCTCTTCTCGGAGTCGGGATCCGACCTGCGGTCGCTGATACGCGACGGGGCCTCCGACGAGCGGCTGGCGGAAACGATAGCGCGCATCTGGACCGGACGGACAGACCGGTACTCGGATACCCGCTGGGAGGCCATCGCATCGGGCCGTCCGATGCCCGCCGGCAGGAAGATCGAGATGATCACGTTGGGCGGGTAGCCGCCGGGGTCGGAAGCCGGTCCCGCAAGACGGAAAAGAGGCCCGAAGATCAGGACAACGGGCCTCCCCAACCCACGCGGCCGGGGTCAAGACGACCCGGGCGCTCGGTCAGGACGACCTATTTCTTCTTCGTGGTCTTCTTGGCCGCTTTCTTGGCGGCCTTCTTGGCGGTCTTCTTCGCCGCCTTCTTGGCGGTCTTCTTCGCGGCCTTCTTGGCAGCCTTCTTCTTGGCAGGGGCTTTCTTCTTCGTTGCCATTACGAGTTTCTCCTTGTTTCTCTTTCGTTCTGCTTCCCTCCACGAACGCGCATCCGAAATACCGACAGACACGCGCGCGTGTCGTAGAACCGCCACCGCGTTTCCGGCCCGAAACGTCAACCGGACACGGGACGACAGCGTCATTTTTTTCTGCAACGAACCCAGATCAGGTCCACTCGCCGAGCGCCACGACAGGATTTTCGAAGCGGCCGCGTCGATGCGGCGGCGCCCATGTACAATTCCACGCCGGCCTGTTACGGTTCGCAAATGAAGCGCGAGACGACGCCGGCTCGACCGCTCCTGGCCCTCTGCCTGCTCCTCCCGGGCTGCTCGGGGCTCGACGCGTTGACCGAACGCGGGCTGGCCGATGCCGAGCGGCGATGGGCCGCGCATCGACCCGCTACCTATCGCATGGTCATCGAGATCAGCGGCCAGCGCGTCGAGAGCGGCCGCTACGAGGTGTTCGTCGTCGACGGCGCCGTCGGCCGCATGACGCTCGACGGCTTCGAAGTCGCTCCGGACCGAAGCGACGACTATTCGATCCAGGGCCTGTTCCGGACCTTGCGCCAGGAACTGGCGCTATCGGAAGATCCCCGGCAGTTGGGGGCGCCGGCCGGCTACACCGCCTACCTGATGGCGCGATTCCATCCCGAAACCGGACGGTTGGAACACTACCGGCGGACCGTGGGCGGCGCGTCGAACAACGTCGACATCGAGATCGTGGAATTCGCGACGGATGCCGCCGCGCCGCCGCCGGGCGGCACACCCTGATCAAGCACGGCCGAAATCGTCTTCCAGACGCACGATGTCGTCTTCTCCCAGGTAGCGTCCGCGCTGCACTTCGATCACGACCAGGCGCTCGCCGCCCCGGTTCTCGAGGCGGTGAGCCGCGCCCATCGGAACATCGATGCTCTGCCCGGGGCCCAGGTCGACCTCCCGGCCGTCGAGCGTCACATGGGCCTCGCCGCGAACGACCGTCCAATGCTCGGACCGCGACGCGTGCTTCTGGTAGCTCAGCCTGCGTTCGGGATCGACTTCGAGCCGCTTGACCTTGTAACCGGCCGCGTCGTCGAGAACCGCAAAGCGACCCCAGGGTCGCATGTTCGTGGATCCGCTTTCGGAATTCATCCCGCTTCCCTGCCTTCGCCGGCGACGCGCGGCGGCGCACCTGCCATGTTAGCGCGTGAGGGACGCCCACGGCGGTGCGTCGTGTACGCACTCGCTGTTATGCTATGCCGCATGAACGGGACCCACGCTGACAAGCCCTACGTCTCTGCGTCGACGAACCTGGCGGAAATCACCCTCAAATCGCTGCTGCTGGGCGCGCTGCTGGCGGTCATTCTGGGCGCGGCCAACATGTATCTCGGGTTGTTCGCCGGAATGACCGTCTCGGCGTCGGTCCCGGCGGCCGTGATCTCGATGGCGATACTCCGCGCGTTTCGCACGTCGAACATACTCGAGAACAACATCGTGCAAACGGCGGCCTCGGCCGGAGAGAGCGTGGCGGCCGGCGTGATCTTCACGATTCCGGCCCTCGTGATACTGGGGGTATGGACCGAGTTCGACTACCTGGAAACGACCATGATCGCCGGGTTCGGCGGCGTTCTGGGCGTTCTTTTCTCGATACCGCTGCGCCGCGCGCTGATCGTCGAACGCCCCTTGACGTTCCCGGAAGGCGTGGCGACGGCCGAGGTCCTGAAGGTCGGCGAAACCGGCGGGACCGGCATTCGTCACATCGCGGTCGCCGGCGTGGTCAGCGCCACCTTCAAGTTCGGCGAGCTGGGGCTCCGCCTCTGGGGCGGCGTCATGGAACAGGCCGCCTACGCCGGCAACACGATCCTTTACTTCGGAAGCAACCTGTCGCCGGCCCTGGTGGCAGTCGGCTATATCGTCGGGCTCAACATCGCCGTGCTGGTCTTCATCGGCGGCGCCCTCAACTGGCTGATCGCGATCCCTGTCGTGGCGGCCCTTCAGGGCGTCGACCCGGCCGTCCCCGCCGTCGACGCGGCGGGATCGATCTGGTCCACCCAGACCCGCTACATCGGGGTCGGCGCCATGGTGATCGGCGGCCTCTGGGCCCTGGTCCGCATACGCGCGAACCTGATCGCCGGCATACGGTCCGGAGCCGCGGCCTACCGCAGGTCACGCGACGCGGGATCCGTTCGCGTTCGGACCGACCGCGACGTGCCGATGCAGTGGATCGGCGTCCTGATGGTCGTTTCGCTCGTTCCCCTGTACCTCATCTTCGAGCACATCACCGGCCGCCCGTTCGTTTCCGCGTTCATGGCCGTCGTCATGCTGGCGGCCGGCTTCCTGTTCTCGGCCGTCGCGGCGTACATGGCGGGCCTGGTGGGCTCGTCGAACAATCCGGTTTCCGGCGTGACGATCGCGACCATTCTCGGTTCGGCCCTTCTCCTGCTCCTCCTGTTGGGCGCGGACGATCCCCTGGGCCCGGCCTCCGCCATTCTGATCGGCGCGGTCGTCTGCTCGGCCGCCGCCCTGTCGGGCGACAACCTGCAGGACCTGAAGGCCGGCTACATCGTGGGCGCCACGCCGTTCAAGCAGCAGATCATGCAATGCGTCGGCGTCGTGGCCGCGGCCGCCGTGGCCGCGCCCACCCTGACGCTCCTCTTGAACGCGTACGGAATCGGCGTCCCGACCGAGACGCATCCGGAACCCCTGGCGGCGCCCCAGGCCACGCTGATGGCGTCGGTGGCGCGCGGCGTCTTCATGGGCGGACTCCCGATGGCCATGGTCGTGATCGGAATGTTGATCGCGGTGGCCGTCATCGCGCTGGATCTCTACCTGGAACGCACCGGCCGCCGGTTCCGAACGCCCGTTCTGGCGCTGGCCGTGGGCATCTACCTGCCGTTCGAGTTGTCCGTGCCGATCGCCATCGGCGGGTTGCTGGCCTACGCCGCCGCCCGGGTCCGCCCCGCGGGGGCCGCCGACGGCGGCGTGCTCTTCGCGGCCGGCCTGATCACGGGAGAGGCCTTGATAGGCATCGGGATGGCGGTGCCGATCGTCATCTACGGCCAACCCGACATACTGGCCTTCTGGGGTGTGCACGAAGGCAACGCGCCGGGGATCGCGCTTCTGGCGGCCGTCGTGTTCCTGCTCTACCGTTCGGCGACGGCGCGGCGCGCCGGCGGCTGAGGCGGCGGGCCGTCAGCGCAGCGCGTCTTCGAGCGACGTGGCCGCATCGGTTCGCGCGTCCCGGTACTTCACGATGACGGGCGCGTAGAGCGCCAGGCCCTCATCGGCCGCGAAACGGCCCGTCGCCGGGCGCGTGCCCGGCACTACGACCGCGCCGGGCGGAATACGGAGCGGCGCTTCCGACGTCCGGCGGTAGGTCCGCCCGTGCACGAGGTCGTAGACCGTCACCCCGCCGGTCAACAGGACGCCGGGCGCCAGGACCGCGCGCTCCCCCACGATCACGCCTTCGTACACGCCGCAGTTGCCGCCCACGAACACGTCGTCCTCGACCACGACCGGAACGGCTCCCGGCGGCTCGAGCACGCCGCCGATCTGCGCCGCGGCCGAAACGTGAACCCGCTTGCCGATCTGCGCGCACGATCCCACCAGCGCGTGGGAATCCACCATGGTGTGATCATCCACCCAGGCGCCGATGTTGATGAACATCGGCGGCATGCAGACGACGCCGTCGCCGACGTATACGCCGTCGCGAATGCTCGAACCGCCCGGAACGACGCGCGGGCCCTCGCCGCCGCGCCGCAGCGGCAGGGTGTCCCTGTCACGGAAGCGGAGCTCGCCGGAGAGATCGCGGTCCCGGTTTTCGCCGATGCGAAACGCCACGAGTATTCCCTGCTTGACCCAGGCGTTGGCGCGCCAGATGCCGTCGACCTTCTCGGCCGCCCGAAAATCCCCGCGGTTGAGGCCGGCCCGAAACCGCTCGATAACGGCGAGCCCGTCGATGCGCGCCTCCCGAGTCGGGAGATCCAGGAGCCGCTCGATGTCTTGGCGGATCTCCGTCATTCTCGTATTCCCAATTGAATCAATGACTTGAATCTACTACTTGATGTGATCGTTGAGCTACGAGCGGAATCGCCAACGTTTCCGCCGCCCGACGGACGGCGTCACGTGTCCGCGTTTCCGGCCGGACCAACGGAAGACGGTATGCTTCCTCGATGAGCCCCATCATCGCCAACAGAGACTTGACGGGAACGGGATTCGGTTCCATGAAGTGCGCCTGGATCAACGGAAGGAGCCGGTAGTGAAGCTCCCGCGCCTCGGCCGTCCGGCCGGCGAGGGCCGCGTCGACCATGCGCTTGAAGAGGCCCGGCGCGGCGTTCGACGTCACCGAGACCACG
>JAJEDW010000065.1 GCA_022821265.1 Acidobacteriota bacterium | reverse complement strand
CTACGTGATGCGTTTCGTCGATGCGCGATCGCACTACGACCTGAAGCGAGCGCAAGATCTCGAATATCCTGTCCAAAAGTACCGGACAGGCCTCTTCGCGTATAAGCCTTTTACGCGTCAGCCCATGGAAATGGCTGAAGCCGGAGCGGCGGACGGTGACCTCATTTCGGAATGTGCGTACTTCAGTGAACCCGACCGTCGAATGCTCCGCCGTGAGCGGCGCCCCGATCGTGCATAGCTGCCGGTCTTGACGCCGGGTTCCGCTGTCGGGCCGCCGCGGTCGAGGAACAAAACGCCCGGGCAGCCGGTCCCGTCGTCCGGGAAACCACCGCCCGCGTCGGCGCGGCGGCCCGAGGCTGAGTGATCCGGTCCCGCGCGCCGCGACTTCCGCCCGCGGCGGCGCTGCCGGCGGCCTTCAGTCCCCCAAGTTGAAGCTGACCTCGATGTTCAACCTCACGTCGACGGGTTCTCCGCCGAGCGTACCCGGAGTGAAGCGCCATTGACGGAGAGCGCCGACGGCCGCTTCCGCCAGTTCGGGACTGGGGCTTCGGGCAACACGCTGAACGTCGAGCGACCCGTCCCGCCGGACAACGCCTTCCACGCGGACGATTCCCTCGGTCCGTAGACGGCGGGCCTCCGGCGTGTACCGGGGTGCAACGCGTTCCAGGACGCGCGGTGCGACCACGCCCTCTCCGACGCGAAACGGCTCCGCCTCAGACGGCGACGCCGTCTGGACGGCGTCCGTCGCCTGCTCGGCAGGTGCTCCGGTTGTCTGTGTCGTGACTTCAAGCTCGATTGTGCGGCCGGGCGGGGTCCGGGATCCGGCGATCACCCGTCCCGGGGGCGTCGCCGGCAATCGAAGCCGGTAGTCGCCCGTGCGATTCACGTCCACGAACGTCAGTTCGGCGTTCGCGCCCACTCCCTCGATGTACGGGTACCGCCAGCGCTCCGTAGCGAACGAAGCCGGCTGCCCGGCGCCGGAGACGACGCTCTGTATGGTTTCCGGCTCGCCGTAAACGATGTAGATCCTGCCGCGGTCGCTGCGCCAACCGTCGGTGTCCCCGAACGAGAATCGCCGGTTGGCCTCTTCGATCCGCCGATAGTGCTCATCGCGGTATTCGTTCCCGGCCGTGCCGGGCGTCGGATCCCTCCGCAACCAGAAGGACTCGATGAATCGCCGCCGTTCCTCGTCGGTCTCCAGGTCCTCGAACGCCGCGCGCTCCAGGTCTTCGATGATGTAGACCACGTCCACGTCCGGCCAGAGTTCGACGGTTTCGGCCACTTCCCCGTCTTCGCCCGGCGGAACCGGGGCCGCCACCGGCTCCTGATTCGCAGGCCGGGCCGACGGATGCAAGAACCCCGCGGCGAGGGGCCCGGCCAGGCTCAGCATCGCGAGTGCGCCGACCGCAAAGCGAAGCGCGGGATGCAGTTTGCGGATCTCGTCGTACTTCATGATTCCCTCCACGCGGGTCTTGAGGTTGGAGCTGTAGGCGCCGGCCATGCAGCCCTGCGGCGCGCCGAGCGCCGAGCGGCAGACTTTCAGCAAGCCTCGGGCGTACACGGCCGGCGAGAACCCGGCGGCGACGGCGGCTTCGTCCGAGGCGCGTTCGCGCTCCTCGATCAGCCGCCGGCCGACCCACCAGACGAACGGGTGAAACCAGAACACCGCGGTCACCGCCCGGTGGAACGCGGTCGTGAGATTGTCGTACCGCTCGGCGTGCGCCCGCTCGTGGGCGATGACGGCGGAGAGCTCCTCGCGGGTCAACCGCGCGTCGATGCCGGCCGGCAACAACAGCACGGGCCGCACCAGGCCGAAGACGGCCGGGCCCACGGCCTCGGTCGACACGCGCACGTCGGTCCACTCGGAAGCGAGTTCACTCACGGGCGCCGCGGAACGCACCATCGCACGGGACCGCCGCCCGGCGCGGCGCCAACTCAGAAGGACGATCGAGAAACCGGCCAGCCAAACCGATCCGGCGACCCACGTCAGGAGTCCGGGCCAGGGGTTGTCCGGCGCCGCGGCGACGGGCTCGGCGACCATGCGGGTGATCTCGAACAGGTTCGGAGCCGGGACGGAAGCGAGCCGCGCTCGCGGCCACTCGAAGACGCTTCCAGCGGCGATGAGCAGCGAAAACGGAACGGCGAACTTGACGGAGGCGCCGAGCCACATCGCATGCCGGAGGCACGCGCGAGTCCCCCGCATGGCGCGCGCGATGACAGCGACGATTCCGACGACGATCGTTGTCTGCCACATGTGGTTGGCCAGCTCCGACAGGAACGACGCAGATAGCAGCATGTTCATTTCCGGGCCTTCCCTCGGGCGGCCTTGCGCAACGCCGTCTCGGCTTCCCTGACGTCGTCGAGCGTCAGGCTGCCGGTTTCGATCAGGTAGGACATGACCGGTTGGGAACGCCCGTCGAACAGCGACAACAGTTCGTCGACCAGCCGGCGCTCGGCCTCGCGCCTCGACGCGACGGCCCGGAAGATGTGCGCGTTGCCGATTTTCCGGACCCGTTCGACGGCGGCCTTGCCTTCCAGCCGGTAGACGGTGGTCTGAATCGTCGTGTACGCGGGGCGCTGGCCAGCGGGAAACGCTTCCTGGACCTCGCGGATGGAGAGCTCACCGCGTTTCCAGAGGATCCGCATGATCCGGAGTTCCAGCTTCGACAGTCTCGGCAGCGTCATGGACCGTCCTCCTATATACGTCATTATTACTACTATGCATGTTTGTAATTCAATCTCTTTTTTTGGGCCGACAGCGAAAGCGCGGACGTCACGTGGGTGGCCGGGAGGGTTACCGGCGATCTCGCCCCGGCAACCGGGTATCGCCGTCACAAGCCCGGTGACGGGGCGCGGGACGGCGACGCGCGGGCTTACCCCGCAGTGGCGGAATCCTGCAGCTCCCTCTCCGCCACGTCCGTATCCAGCTTGGTGAACAGCGGCCGGGGTTTCTGCAAGGCCTGCCCGGGCGTCAGGGCTTCCGGCGCCCAGACACCGACGGCCGGGGCGTGGTCATAACGCAACACGCGGTGCGAACCGCGCGCATCCCGGACCGTTTCCGTGTATTGGCGGCCGAAGAGCCGCCCCTCGCGGCCGAGCATCTCGTGGAGCTGTTGGCTGCTGTGCGGGAGGATCGGGGCCCACAGCAGGTTGAGCCAATCGATGACCTGCAGCACCACGAAGACGGACGTCGCCGCGCGTTCCGGATCGGTCTTCAGCGTCTTCCACGGCGCCTTCTCGTGAACGTAGAGGTTGGCCTGCTGGCTGAGCCGGCGCGCTTCCATCAGCGCCTGCTTCAGCTTCACGGCCTCGTACAGATCGCCGACGGTTCGGAACCCGTCCCGGACCTCGGCCAGGATGGCCCGGTCCGGGTCGTCCAGCGGTCCCGGCTCGGGAACGCGCCCGTCGAAGCGCGAGTGCGCGAATCCCAGCACCCGGTTGACGAGGTTGCCCCAGTTGGCCACCAGCTCGTTGTTGACGCGTTCGACGAAGTCGTCCCAGGTGAAGTCGACGTCGTTGCCCTCCGGCGCGATGGCCGTCAGCGCGTAGCGCCAGGCGTCGGCCTGGTAGCGCTTCAGGGCGCCGCGGATGCCGATGACATGGCCGCGGCTCTTGCTGAACTTGCGGCCGTACATGTTGAGGTACTCGTTGGCCGGGACGTCCCAGGGCAGTTGAAGCCCTCCGTGGCCGATCAACATCGCCGGCCACATCATGGCGTGAAACGGGATGTTGTCCTTCCCGATGAAGTAGTAGGCGCGGGCGCCGCCGTCCGGGCTCCACCACTCGCGCCACGCCTCCGGCGCCCCCGTCAACTGCGCCCATTCGACGGACGCGCTCAGATAGCCGATCACCGCGTCGTACCAGACGTAGATGCGCTTGTCGTCGTAGCCGTCGACGGGAATCGCGACCCCCCACTCCAGGTCGCGCGTGATGGGACGGCCGCGCAGGGTTTCGTGTTCCATCTGCGCGCGCGCGAACCGGATGACGTTCGGCCGCCAATGCGCCTTCCCCTCCCGCAGCCACTCGCGCAGTGCGGGCTGGAGCTTGCCCAGGTCCAGGAAGAAGTGCTCGGTCGGCCGGACCTCGAGCCGAGTGTTGCCGGTGAGCCGCGAGCGCGGATGTCCGAGCTCGACCGCCTCGTAGGTCCCGCCGCAATCGTCGCACTGGTCCCCGCGGGCGCCCGGGCGGCCGCACAGCGGGCAGTCGCCCTCGACGTAACGGTCGGGAAGGAAACGCCCGGCCTCCGTATCGTAGAGCTGGTGCTGCGTGTCGTTGTAGATGTACCCGCCCTCCCGGTGGCGAAGGAACATCCGTTGGGTCGCGTCCCAGTGGATCTCCGTGTCGGTGTGGGTGAACAGATCGAACGTCAGCCCAAGCTTCAGATAGCTGTCGACGAACCCGGCGTGGTAGCGTTCGACCACGGCCGCCGGGTCGACGCCCTCGGCCTCGGCCCGCACGCTGACCGGCGTTCCGTGCGTGTCCGACCCGCTCACCATCAGGACCTCGTTGCCGATCATGCGCTGATAGCGCGCGAAGATGTCGGGCGGCAGGTACGCGCCGGCGATGTGGCCGAGATGCTGCTCGCCGTTGGCATACGGCCATGCGACACCGACCAGAATCTTCCGCCGCGGGCTCATGCTCCAAGGGTAGACGAAGCGCGAGATCGCTTCCACAGGGCCATAGAACGGCATCTTTCAGAATCACGCGAAAGGCCGCCAGTTATGAGACACTGATAACCGACACCCATGACTCCTGACCGCGACGCCGGGCTGGACACGCTGCTTGACCTGCACGGCCAGACACTCTTCGTGGACGATGTGGGAGACTGGGTAAAGTTCGTCGTCAGGCGAATCGAAGCCACGCCCGAACGGCCGCACGGGCTCAGCTATTCGTTGACGCTGCACGCGCCCGACGGCGCCAGGCTGGTCGGATTCGACAACGCGCACGCCGTGCGAAAACGGAAACGCCGGGGTACGTGGCGACGCGGGAAGCATGACCATCTCCACCGCCTGCGGACGATTCAGCCGTACGAGTACCAGGACGCGGCAACGCTGCTGGAGGATTTCTGGAAGGAAGTGGACGCCGTTCTCAAGGAAGGGGGGTCGATCCCATGAAGACACTGACCATCGGAATCGCCGGTTACGAAGGGATGAAGGCCCGCACCATGGCGATCGCGCGCGGGGAGCACACACCCTCGAAGGGGGCCCCGACGGTCTGGTTCACGTCGATCGAGAGCTTCGCGAAGGTGCTTTCCGACCGTAACCGAGAGCTCCTGGAGTTGATCGCCCGGGAAAAACCGGGATCGCTCACGGAATTGGCGGCGCTCACCGGACGGAACAAATCGAACCTGTCGCGGACCCTGAAGACGATGTCGCGGTACGGACTGGTGGAATTGGAGGAGGGCCGGCGCGGCACGGTGATTGCGCGTGTCCCCTACGATCAAGTCCGGCTGGACGTCTCGTTGACGCAACCGCCGCGTCAGGTCGCGTGAGTCGTTGCGCCGGTCGCGTATACAATGACGGCGCTATCGACCTCGACGCAGGAAATGCCCCGCCCCCGGTCGATTCGGGTGACTCGATGAATTTGCGGATGTGGCCCGACAAGGCTCGGAACCCCGGCAAGCGGCGTTCGCGCCGGTGGGCCATGCTCGGCGTCCGGGCGGCGGCGGCGTTCGTCGTGCTGACGATCGCGCTGGTGCTGCCGTGGCGCTGGATCGCCCCGCCGACAACGGCGTTCATGCTCCGGGAGCGGATCGCGGGCGACGTGCCCGTGCGGTACGCGTGGACGCCCTGGAACGAGATATCGCCCCATCTGCCCATCGCGGCCGTCGCCGCCGAGGACCAGAAGTTCCCCGACCACTTCGGCTTCGACCTGGACGCCATCGCCGACGCGCTGGAGCGGAACCGGCAGGGCGGGCGCATCCGGGGCGGAAGCACGATCTCGCAGCAGGTGGCCAAGAACCTCTACCTGTGGCCCGGCCAGAACATGGTCCGCAAGGGCGTCGAAGCCTACTTCACGGTGGCCATCGAGCTGATGTGGCCGAAGCGGCGGATCCTGGAGGTCTATCTGAACGTCGCCGAGTTCGGCCCGGGCGTCTTAGGTGCGTCCGCGGCCAGC
>JAJEDW010000135.1 GCA_022821265.1 Acidobacteriota bacterium | reverse complement strand
CGCGCCATCGCATGACTCCATCGAACCGCCGTGGTACGGACCCGTATGCCCGGTGGTGTGGGAGGGGGGAGCCGCGAGGCTTCCCCCTATCCCGATAGCGGAGCGAGGCGTCAGCCCAAGAAAATGACTCCGACACGATGCGGCGGTCCCGAATACCTTCCGAAAATCACTTCCGTCACTCCGAACGCTTCCGCGTCGGCCCAGCGGCGCGCATCGAACCATGAAACCCGTTCGGCGGCCGCGCACCGCATGGCGGTGCACAAATACGTTGTCATCGCGGTAGAGAACGCGGAATCGAGCGATCAGTTCCTCGGCCTTTCGGGAAATCTCGAATCGAATCTTTGCACCAACAGGCTTGGCATCAATCGGAACTTGATGCGCCGCGCCGATAAAGCTCTCCTCTCGTCCAAGATCGTGAGCCGGCAGGCGCGCCGGCGGAAGCACGGCGACGCAGACGCTGACGCTCGGTGGCGGCGTCGAACAGTTTCAACCGGGCGTCCAGCGCGAGACTCGAGTTCGTATTCGGCATGCGAGGCGGGATCATGCGAATGACCTCTCCGGCTTCTTCGAACCGGACATCGTCCCCGGGTCGAATGCGGTATTTCGCAGCCAGCGCCTTAGGGATAGTTACCTGCAGTTTGCCGGTGACCCTGCTCATGCCTTTACGCTAGCAACGACGTTGTCCTTGTCAAGTAACTCCCGCGAATTCGGCGCCCTGAGCACAGGATCGGGTCCATCGAACGGACCAACCCCCATCCAGCCCGGGCAGGAGCGGAACATCGCCGTGACCCGCGTCGAGCCCGAACGCCGTTGTTCCCCTATCCCCTCCGGCGATAGAATCAGCCGGTCCGTCGAAAACGCAACCTCGACTCGACAGGAGGCCGCCATGCGTCCGCGTTCCCTGACAATACCGGCGATCGTCGCCGCGTGCCTTCTCCATGCTCCTGTACACGCCCAGGACGCGGCCCGGGACTTCCAGCCGGTCACGCGGGAGGCGCTGGAAGCCCCGGAACCCGGCGACTGGCTGATGTTCAGCCGGACCTACGACGCACAGCGCTACAGCCCGCTGGACGAGATCGACAGCGGCAACGTCGGCCAGTTGCGCATGGTCTGGTCGCGGGGCATGGGCGCGGGCTCCTCCGAGACCATCCCGATCGTGCGCGGCGGCGTCATGTACGTCGTCCACCCCGGCGCCGTCGTCCAGGCGCTGGACGCGGCGAACGGCAACCTGATCTGGCAGTACGAACGCGAGCTGGAGAACCCCGCCGCCGCCAGCACGGCCCGGACCAAGAACCTGGCCATCTACGAGGACCTCGTCTTCTATACCGCGCCCGACGGCTACGTCGTGGCGCTGGACGCCCGCTCCGGCCAGATCCGGTGGGAAACGCTCGCCGGCGGCGTCCACACGTCGGGACCGATCGTCGCGGACGGGAAGGTCGTCACCGGCCGTGGCTGCCGGACCGGCAGCGACTGCTTCGTCGCGGCCCACGACGCGATGACCGGCGAGGAGGTCTGGCGGTTCCACACGGCGACCATGCCCGGCGAGCCGGGCGGCGACTCCTGGGCCGACGTTCCGGCCGAGGACCGCATCGCGTCCTCCTGGGGATTGCCGGGGTCCTACGATCCCGCGCGCCGCCTGATCTACTGGGGCGTGGCGAACCCCGAGCCGTACACGCGCCTGGAACGCCACGGCGGGGACCCCGACGCCGTGCCGCGGACCGCGCCGGCCGACCTGTACAGCAACTCGACCGTGGCGCTGGACCCGGACACGGGCGAGCTGGCTTGGTACTACCAGCACAACCCCGGCGAGGACTGGGACCTGGATTACACGAACGAGCGTACGCTGCTGACGACACGGCTGGATCCCGACCCGGAACACGTCCGGTGGATCAGCCCCCGCATCGAGCCCGGAGAGGAACGCGACATCGCGGTGACCATCGGCGAGCCCGGCGGCCTGTGGGCGCTCGACGCCGCGACCGGCGAGTTCCTCTGGGCCACGCCGTTCCCCTACGACGTCCCCGAGTTCCACATCGCCGACGTCGACGTGGAGACGGGTCTGGCCTACCCCAACTTCGAGCTGGGCTTCTCCGAGCCCGGCGAACGGCACCTGGTCTGCTTCCACAACACGCGCAGCTACTGGGCCACGGCCTATCACCCGGGAACCAACGCGCTCTATACGACCTACCAGGACAACTGCCTGGACATGACGGCGCCCGGCCCGGACGGCCCGCAAGTCCGCCTGAGCGTCCCGCGCCCCGGCGCGGACCCGGACGAGATCGGCGGCCTGGCCAAGATCGACATGACCACCGGACGGATCGACTTCATCCACCAGGGGCCGGCCCCATCGAACGGCGCGGTCCTGGCGACGGCCGGCAACCTGGTCTTCTGGGGCGACCTGGACGGGCGGTTCCGTGCCTTCGACGCCGAGACGGGAGACGTGCTCTGGGAAACGATCGTCGGCGGTCCCGTCCAGAACAGCACGATCAGCTACGCCGCCGACGGCCGGCAACACGTCCTGGTGATGACGGGCGAGGGACTGCTGACGGGTCGGCTCATCGGCCAGGCCGGGCTGACGCCGGCCCGCAACCACAACGCGATCTACGCGTTCGCCTTGCCGTGACCACCAAAGAGACAGCCTGAACCGGCCCGCTGCAGAGCCTCGGGGATCACGACGATCGCCGCGAACGCCGTCGCGAGTCCAGGTGTTTCACTTCTCAGTTGTCACCGACAGCGCCAACAGCCGTAGGGAGGGCGGAGCCCGGAAGTAGCCGCTGCCTGAAGCGTTCCGAAAAAGCCCATTCGTAGGCGTCAACAGGATTTGGTCCGACGCCGTAGGTTTCGCGTAGCCCGGCGGCTGCGCGGCGAGCCGAGTACGCCTCGCCCATGACCGTCGAGCCACTTAATCAGGTCGGTCAACTCGGCGTCGTCAAGGTGGGTCGTGTTGAAGTGACGTCGGGCCGAGGGATTCGGAAAATCAAATTTCCGGAAACGCTCAGGCAACTCGCAGACCGTGTCACCGAAATACCAGAAGCGATCCGCAACGAGTGCATATCGCCCATCGAGGTCGCGCTGCACTTGTTCTGGGCTCGAATGGAGCGAGTCGGGCGTGTCCTTACGTCGCCGCAGGCCGGAAGATCGGTGAGGTTCGTAAATGTTGTCCGGTGTCCGGGACCGGTCGGACTTCTTCTGATCGAATTCTCCGCACTCGTAATACTCGCGCATTGTCAGTTTTCGGCCGATGCGCATAACGTACGTTACGAGAAACTGTCTCGACAAGCGATCCATCTCCCGCTTCGGCCAGAGGCCGACGATCCAGTCCCCGACGACTGCGCTCCGTCGGATTTGCGGTTTGCACAAACACAAGGTGCAGACGCCGCCGTCCACGTTCGGAGCCACACCTCCGTCTGTTGCCACGACGTAGCTGAAGAACTTGTGCTTCACGTCAACTCACATGAACAGTTCGCGCAACCAGACGCTGGCCTCCGGGACACCGTGCGCGTCGAACACGAACTCCTGCCCCTTGCCAACCGTGTCGACGTATACCCACGGTCCCCGGCGCCGCCAGCGGGTCTTGTCGGTATGGTAGCTGAGCGTCGGAAGACTGCCTGAACGCCAGATCCATGAGGGCAACCGCCATCGCGAGCAGCGCTCTCCCGGAGCCGTCAACGTGAGATTATGGCCCGAATGATCGAATACGCCCCCGCCGCCACGCGCAGTCTCGGTCCCGTCGATGGTGAGTGTTCGGGTTGCTATGTAGATCGTGTTGTTGGCCGGCCATCGCTGCCCATTCAGATGCGGATGTGCAGATAGCCATGGATGGACTGCGAGGGCGTGTTCCGGTTCTCGACCGACGCGCAATGCCTCGGACACCTGGAGCCAACCGAATAGTTTGTGCACCACCGGCGCGTTCCTCACGTACCGCCACATAGTGCCCAGTGGTTCCACGGCGCGGAACCTGCCAAAGAACAAGAACAGGTCGCCGGGACCGACACCCTGGTTTTCCAGGTGGCCTTGCGCGGCGGCGAACTGCCCAAATGCCGGCCGCCAGCCTGTCGGGCGTGGGAGCGCGTCCTCCCGCAGATCCGGATCCAGATGGCACATGTAATGTTCCGGTACGCGGCCCTTGGTCAGGCACTCCACGAGCGGCCCCAGTGAGGTGTTCCTCCACTGAACGTCTTCGAACCTCGTCGGAGAAAGGCGGTCTGGAATCGGCAGCGGCAAGCTGGCGCCGTCTGGGAAAACGGGATTCGGCACACGGCCATGCTGGGAGTCGAACGCCTTTCGGCTGAACACAATCTTCACGGCGTCGCCTCGATCGAATATATCCCGTTCTTGGAGAATCGAGATGGCGAGCGAACCGATCGCACGTCAGTCACCGGTGCG
>JAJEDW010000310.1 GCA_022821265.1 Acidobacteriota bacterium | reverse complement strand
TTCTCGAGCGCCTCCTTCGGCATGCCGGCGTTCCGGATCTTCTAGCGCAACTCCTCCACATAGTACTTCTCGTCCCTCAGGCCGAGCTCGCTTTGAATCGCCTTGATCTTCTCGTTGAGGTAGTACTCATTCTGAGCGCGTTCGATCTGGCGCTTGACCCGGCTCTGGATCGTCCGGTCGACGCGCAGTTTCTCGATCTCCGTTTCGAGCACGCCGGCGAGCCGCTTGCACCGCTCCACGGGGTTGAATATTTCGAGCAGCTCCTGTTTTTCGGCCACGGGCAGTGTCAGGTGGGCGCAGACCGTGTCGGCGAGCCGGTCGATGTCGTCGATCCGGATCGACGAGAGCGCCCGTTCGTGGTTCACCTGCGGACTGAGTTTCACGTATTGCTCGAACAGCTCGCTGATGCGCGCGGTCAGGTTGTCATGACCGGTGAACGCCTGGTTGCGGAACGAAGAAAGGCGCAGGTGGGCCTGGAGGCATCCGTCGTCGTCGAGTTTCAGGATGCGCGCCCGCTCGATGCCTTCGACGAGGACCTTGGTGTTCCCGTCCGGCAGCTTCAACGCCTGGACGAGGTTGGAAACCGTTCCGATCTGGTGGATTTCGTCGGGCCGCGGGTTGTCGACGGCGGCGTCGTGCTGCGTCGCCAGGAAGATGCGCTTGTCACCGTCCAGGGCCGCTTCCAGGGCCCGGATCGACGATTCGCGGCCGATGACGAACGGTACCAGCATGTACGGGAAGATGACCACGTCCCGGATGGGCACCATCGGGAGCTTTGCCTGCTCGTACTTGTCCTTGGTGGTGGTCATTCCAGATTCCTGGACTCCGCTCGGAGAAACCGCCGCCGAAGCGTCGGCGCCCCGGCCTATCCGGCCTTCTCGTAGGGCAACTGCACTTCCTTTTTCTCGACCATCGGGCGGGTGATCGTGAGCTCGGCCTCGATCTTCCGTCCCGGCAGGGTGTACATCACGTCCAGCATCAACTCTTCCAGGACGATGCGCAAGCCGCGCGCGCCGACGTTCCTTTGGATGGACTGCTCGGCGATCGCCTCCACCGCGCCGTCGGTGAAACGGAGCGCGATGTTCTCGTACTCGAAGAGCCGCTGGTACTGCTTGACCAGGGCGTTCTTGGGCTGCGTCAGGATTTCGACCAGGGCGGACTTGTCCAACTCGTGGAGCGTGGCCACGACCGGAACGCGTCCGACGAACTCCGGGATCATTCCGTATTTGATCAGGTCTTCCGGCTCCACGCCTTCCGCCAGAGGGGACGGCGCCCCCTCGACCTTGATTCGGAGGTCGCCCTTGAACCCCATGGTGCTGCGCTTGGCCAGCCGCTTGGAGACGATGTCCTCGAGGCCGACGAAGGCCCCGCCGCAGATGAAGAGTATGTGCGCCGTGTCGACATGCGTGAACTCCTGGTGCGGGTGCTTGCGGCCGCCCTGCGGGGGCACGTTCGCCACCGTGCCCTCCAGCATCTTCAGCAACGCCTGCTGGACGCCTTCGCCCGAAACGTCGCGCGTGATCGACGGGTTCTCGTCCTTGCGGCCGACCTTGTCGATCTCGTCGATGTAGATGATGCCGGTCTGCGCGCGGTCGACGTCGCCGCCGGCGCTCTGGACCAGGCGCAGGATGATGTTCTCGACATCCTCGCCCACGTAGCCGGCCTCGGTGAGCGTGGTGGCGTCGACGATCGCGAACGGGACGCTCAGCAGCCGGGCCAGCGTCTGAGCCAGGAGCGTCTTGCCCGTGCCGGTGGGTCCGATCAGCAGGATGTTGGACTTCTGGAGCTCGACGTCCGATTTCTTGCGTGCGAGCTCGATGCGCTTGTAGTGGTTGTAGACCGCGACGGCCAGCTTCTTCTTGGTCCGATGCTGTCCGATCACGTACTGATCGAGGAACGACTTGATCTCGGGCGGTTTCGGCAGGCGCACGTTATGGGCGGGCGCCTCCGCTCCCTGGTCCTGGTCGATGATGTCCTGGCACACTGCGACGCATTCGTCGCAGATGAAGACCGTCGGGCCGGCGATCAGCTTCCGGACGTCGTTCTGACCCTTGTTGCAGAACGAGCACCGAAGCACGTCTCCGCTGTTCTTCTTCAAACCGGTTTCCTCCCGGACCTCGCGCCGAGGGCGCCGCGGTCGTTCCCGCGCGGTACGGCGAAGGTCATTGAAAGACCGTAACCCCAGGGGCTACTTGCGCTGGGAGATGACCTCGTCGATGATTCCGTACTCCTTCGCCTGCTCCGCGCCCATCATGTAGTCGCGCTCCACGTCCTTCTCGATGCGTTCCAGAGGCTGGCGCGTGTGGGTGACGAGGATGTCGTTCAGGACACTGCGCATCCTCAGAATCTCCTTGGCGTGGATCTCGATGTCCGTTGCCTGACCCTGCAAGCCGCCCATCCAGGGCTGATGAATCATGATCCGGGAATGGGGCAGCGCGAAACGTTTCTTGGGCGCCCCGGCCGCGAGGAGAACGGCGCCCATGCTGGCGGCCTGTCCGACGCAGATCGTGGTGACGTCGGGACGGATGAACTGGATCGTGTCGTAGATGGCGAGGCCGCCCGTGATGGAGCCTCCCGGCGTATTGATGTAGAGCGAGATGTCGCGTTCGGGGTCTTCCGCTTCCAGGTACAGGAGTTGCGCCGTGACGACGTTGGCGATGGTGTCGTCGATCGGCGTTCCGATGAAGATGATGCTGTCGCGGAGAAGCCGGGAATAGATGTCGTAGGCCCGCTCGCCCCGGTTGGTCTGTTCGACCACCATCGGGATCAGGGCGTTTCGGGCGTCCGGAGCGCTCGTCATGAACCTGCTTTCCGGGGGAACCGCGTCCCCGCTGTCGTCGTCATGCAAAAATTGTGTCACAAACGGGGCGCCAAACAGAAACCGGTTCCCGTTTCATCGGAACCGCGTCCCCGGTTCATGGCTCGAGCGATGGTTCCGCCGACGGTTCCCGGCCTCCGGCGGTGAGGCTGCCCGGGGGGACGAAACGGGCCCGGCCGCGGAGCGACGCGACGACCTTGTCGTCGCGTATTCGCTCGCGCAGGGCTTCGAGTCCGCCTTCGCCGTCGAGTTGGGCGCGCAGCTTCGCCGCCGGCCTCCCGATCGCCGCGGCCATCTTCCGGATCTGATCCTCGACATCATCGTCGGTGACCTCGATGCGCTCCTTCTCGGCCAGGTGGGCCAGGATCAGGCGGCCGCGCACGTCGCGGACGGCCTGAGGGTAGAGCTTCGCGCGCAGCTCGCCCCAGTCGAAGCGGGCGCTTTCCAGATCCACTCCGCGCCCGGCCAGGTTGCGCGCCGCGCGCTCGACGCCGGCCTGCGCCTGCTGTGCGACGAGAGAGTCCGGCACTTCGAAATCGTTGTTGTCCACGAGCCATCGGATCAGGCCTTCGCGCGTCGCGTTGTCGGCGCGTTCCCGGAGGCTTTGCTCCATGTTGCGGCGCACCTCGGCGCGCAGGTCGGCGAGTGTCTGGAAGTCGCCCAGCTCCCGGGCGAACTCGTCGTCGACGGCGGGCCGTATCTTCTGGCGGATACCTTCGACCCGCGCATCGCAGCGGATGGTCCGGCCGGCGAGCCGCTGATCAGGGTGGCCTTCGGGGTAGGCGACCTCGAAGCTCCGGTCCTCGCCGACGTTCGCGCCGGTCAGGTTCTCGGTGAACTCCTCGAACGTGTCCTCGCCGCCGATCTCGCACAGGACCTGTTTCTCCGGGAACGCCGGGGCGCCCTCGGCGGCGCCGTCGACGAACGCGGCGTTGAGGGCGATGGCGGCGTGATCCCCCGCCCGGAGCGGGCGGTCCTCCTCCACCGGCGCCATCTCGGCCTTGTCGTCGGCGAGCTTCTCGATGTAACCCGCCACATCGTCCTCGGTGACGTCCGTGGGCGTTTCCTCGACCGGGATCTCGGAATAGTCGCCCACCTCGAAGACCGGGAACACCTCGAATCCCACCTGGAACGATAGGGGGCCGCCGCCGTGGTACTCGGGAGGCTCGAACGACATCGAGCCGTCGACCACGTCGAGGCCCTTCTCGCGGACGGCCTCGAGAAAGTGTCGGGGCAGCAACTGCTCGTACAACTCCGAAAGTATGTCGGCCCGGTAGCGGTTCCGGACGACGGCGAGCGGCGCCTTGCCGGGCCGGAAACCGGGCACGCGCGCGCGCTTGGCGAACTCGCGCGCGATGGCCGTCGTCTCGGACGAAACGACCTCGGCGGGAACCTCGATGTCGAGGCGCTTCTTCACGCTGGTGATATCGGTGACTTCCGCTTTCATGGCTGCCGATGGCCGCGTCGGGCTTCAGTGCGAAAGGAGGGACTCGAACCCTCAAGGGTTGCCCCACTGGATCCTAAATCCAGCGCGTCTGCCAGTTCCGCCACTTTCGCGCGTTCGGGTCCGGTGGGTGAGTATATCCCAACGCCGTTCGAGGAATCCGGGCTGCCACCGTCCGGAATGATGGTGCAGTCGATGATTCGGCCCGAACGCTTCAGGCGTGCCCGTTCCGCCCGCGATCACGATGATCGCGGGCGTCGCCCAGCGTCCAGCCATGGATGGCTGGACGGACGCGGGAGCGAAATCTTCCCGGCGGCAGTTCGCGGAATTGGCACATCTTCGTTCGGTACGCTCTTCAGGAGACTGACAATCTACAGGTTCGACCCGCGGGAGCCGAACAGCGGCAGCGGCCCTCCGGCGCCGGGCGTCTCGGCCGCGGGGTTTTCGGCGGGCCCGTCGTCGAGCGCGGCGTCGGTCTCGCCGGGATTGACGAACCGGTCGGCTTCCATGTCGGCCTGCCGCGTGTAGAGTTCGAAATACCGTCCACGGCGCTCGATCAGCTCGGCGTGGTTGCCGCGTTCGACGATGCGTCCGCCTTCGAGCACCAGGATCTGGTCGGCGTTCCGGATCGTGCTCAGGCGGTGGGCGATGACGAACGTGGTCCGCCCGCGCATCAGCGCGGCGAGCCCGTCCCGGATGAAGGCCTCGCTCTCGGTGTCGAGGCTGGAGGTCGCTTCGTCGAGAATCAGGATCCGGGGGTCGGCGAGGATCGCGCGCGCGATGGCCACCCGCTGGCGCTGGCCGCCGGAGAGCTTCACGCCGCGCTCGCCGATAACGGTGTCGTAACGCTCCGGCATCCCTTCGGCGAACGCGTCGACGCGCGCGATCCGCGCCGCTTCCTCCAGAGCCGCGTCGTCGGCGTCCGGACGCCCGAACAGGATGTTGTCCCGGATCGTGCCGTCGAACAGGAAGTTGTCCTGCAACACGACGCCGAGCTGCGCGCGGTACGTGTCGAGGCGCACCCTGGAGAGGTCGACGCCGTCGACGGTGACGGTCCCCGATACGGGCTTGGCGAACGCGGCGACCAGGCCGATGAGCGTGCTCTTGCCGGACCCCGACGAGCCCGCCAGCGCCGTGACAGTTCCGGGTTTCGCGTCCAGGTCTATGCCGTTGAGGACGGGCTTGCCCGTTTCGTATTCGAACGCGACGTCGCGAAACTCGAGGCGGCCCTCGATTCCGGGCATCGGGATCGTGCGTTCGGGGTCGGCGTCCTCCCGCGTTTCGGCCAGCACCTCGCGGACGCGGTCCAATCCGGCGATCGCCTCGGTCAACTGCGTTCCGATCTGGACCACGCCGGTGACGGGCGCGATCATGAATCCCATCAGCAGCGTGTAGGAGAAGAACTCGCCCGTCGTCATCGCCCCCGACAGGATCAGCCGGCTGCCCAGGACCATCACCGTCACGCTGATGACGCCCACCAGCAACGTCGAAACCATGCTGACGACGGCCGTGGCCTTCAGGCTGCGGCGGACGTTGTCGAAGATCCTCAGGGCGCCCCGCTCGAAAACGCGCGCCTCGTCGGCCTCGCGGTGAAATCCCTTGACGACGCGGATGCCGCCGAAGGACTCCGTCAGACGTCCCGTCACCTCCGCGTTGATCCGGCCGCGTTCGCGGAAGATCGGGCGGATCGTCCGGAAGGCGCGCCCGAGGATCCACCCGAAGACCGCCATGAAACCCACGGCGATCAGCGTGAGCGCGGCGTTTCGCATCATCAGCAGGACGAACGCGATGACGGCCGTGACGATCCCGCCGACGAACATCACCAGGCCCGTACCGATCAAATTCCTTACGCCCTCGACGTCGGTCATGACCCGGCTGACCAGCGCGCCGGCCCGGTTGGCGTCGAAGTATCGAATGGGCAGGCGTCCGACGTGCCGCTGGATCCGTGTCCGCATGTCGGCGATCAGGCGCTGCGCCGACGTGCTCAGAAGGATCGTCAGCGTGTAGGAGGTCACGGCCTGGACGGCGACGGCCGCGCCGACGGCGGCCACCAGCGGCGCGAGAAGACCCGTGTTGCCGGCGCCGATCACGTCGTCGATCAGGTATTCGGTCGACGCGGGCAGGACCAGTCCCGCCGAGCGGTTGACGACGACCAGGCCCAGGCCCAGCGCCAGCAGTCCGCGCCGCGGCCAGACCAGCTCGCGGAACTCGCGCATGGCCCGCGTGGGCGGGACCCGGCGCTTGGACTCGGGCTCGTCGTGGTACCGATAGGCGTAGTGCCGGCTCACGCTCCCATGCTACCTTTCCGGTCCGGCGCCGACGGGGGATTTTTCGCGGGGGGACTCCCGTGATATAAGTCTCTGGCTCAGCCCGCGGCTGCGGCGCCGGCGCTCAAGCGCGATTCTTGGCTTGACTTGGCGGGCCGTGTTCTAATTTAGTCTCGGGAAATTCGGCAGGTTGTTTCGGAGGTAGGAAATGCATGGAGCGTTGCTGATCGTATTGCTGTCGCCCATGGGAATGCAGGAATCGGACGAGGCGCAACAATACCGCCGCGACTATGCGCAGTACGAAGAGATACTGGCGGTCGAGGATCCCGCCGAGCGGGCCACGGCGTTCCTGGACTTTGGCGACCAGGGCTACGACGACCGGCTGCTGGGCGGAGTGGCCGCCGGCATCCAGGGCGCGCTCGAGGCGTTGTCCGGGACCGATGCGTTGTACCCGCTGGCCGACCGCTGGGACGCGCAGACCGGCGAGTTGACCGGCGCCGCGATGGCCTTGCAGAGCGCCGCTTCCGGCGGCGACAACGAGAACATCGTGAAGTACGGCGAGATCGTCTACGCGGCGAACCCGGTGGTCGATATCGCCAAGGCCATGGCCGCCAGCTACAGCGCGCTGGGCAACGAAGCGAAGTTCGAGGAATACGCCAACGTCGCGATCGACGAGCAGGGCCTTGCCGAGAACTTCGACTTCGCCTACAACATGTTCCAGCGGGCCGAGGGCGGCTAGGCCGCCGCGTGGGCGCGCCGCCTGCAAGACGGGCTGTCCTCGGCGCCGTCGGGCGTGAGTGCGGCGGAGTGGCTCCAAATGGAGATCGAGTTCCAGCGGTCGGTCGCCAGCGCCGAGTTCGAGGGCGGACGCTTTCAGAACGCCATCAGCGAATACCGCGCCCTGGCCGGGATGGACCGGGGACAACGCGCGATCTCCAACCTGTTCATGTGCCGGAGCCACCTCGAGATCGGCGGACCGGACCAGATCAACCAGGCCATGGCGCGGTGCGCGGACGCGGCGGTGCTGAACGACGTGACCTATTCCGGACCCGCCCGGGCGCTGGTCGAACAGATCTACACGACCAATACGGGCGGTACGCTGGAAGGCTTCGACGACAACGTCATGGCTCCCGCACGCGCCCGCATGCGGTAAGCGGTTCCGGGTTTATCGAGCGACGACGGACGGGGCGGCCGGGAGGCCGCCCTTTCTGCTTCGGCCGCCTGCCTACCGGCGGCCGTGGACCACCAGGGTGCTCGCGACCAGGTCGTGAAGGCCCTGCTTCCGCTCAGTGAACGCGACCATGACGAAACCGATTCCCGCCGTCATCCAGGACAGGTACTTGGCGAAATAGCGTCCCGTCGCGTGAGGGAACGTCAGTCGTTCGCCGTCGTCGTCGGTCACCACCAGTCCCACGGCCATCTTTCCGATCGTGGCCTGTCTCTCGCTGGAGGTCATCAATGCTTCGTAGAGCCATCCGGTCACCATGTACAGGGCGAAGCCGAAACCGGCGAACAGCAGACCCACGGCCGTCAGGATGCCCGCCGCGGTGCTGACGATCAGCCCGTCGATGATGGCGGCGGCCACCCGCAACCAGAAACCGCCGTATTCGATTTCCGGCTCGGTCGCGGGAGGGCGCGTCGGGCCCTCGGACGCGTTTTCCTTCAGCGCCGTCCCGCAGGACTGGCAGAAACGGGCGTGGTCGGCGTTGGCCGCGCCGCAGGAGGGGCAATCGTGCATGTGCGTTCCTTCCGGACCCGCGTGTCGGGCCCCGTTCTTCCCACTATACTGACCCGGTCATGAGCCCGCCCGTGGCAGCGCCGGCTCTCGTCCTGGCCGTCCTGTGCTGGCTGCTGGCGTGCGGTTCATTGCTGATCGTCCTGCCGACACCGTGGCACCGGCTCTGGAAACCGGCCGTCGCGGCGACGGAATGGGGCCACTGGCTGGCCGCGGCGTCGGCCGCGGCCGCCGCCGCCCGAACGTTGCTGGCCGGCCCAGGCTGGAGCGCCGCCGCCGCGGCGTTGGCCGCGGCGTTATTCGCCTCGCCCGCGGTCCGTGCGTTCCGGCTTGCGCGTGCGCTTCCCTCGCGCGTGGACCGGGCATTCCCGTCTCCGACTGAAGATCATGAGAGATACGTTGGCCGCGGACGATCGGTTCCATTTTCCGTCCCGCGATTGCTGCCGACGCCCATCCGCGGGGTTGCGATGGAGACGCTCGTCTATCGCCATGCCGGTGCGCTCGACCTGACCCTGGACCTGTACCGGCCCGCCCGGGCTCGTCGCGGGAAAAAGCCGCGGATCGTTCTCATGGTGCACGGGGGATCGTGGCGCAGCGGCGACAGCTCACAATTGGCCCGCGTCGACCGTTACTTGGCGTCGCGCGGCCACGCCGTCGCCGCGCTGAACTACCGGCTGGCGCCCGAGCACCGTTTTCCGGCGCCAGTCGATGACATCCACGCGGCGATGGAGTTCCTGGCGTCCCGCGCCGACGGTCTCGGCCTGGACCCGGACACGATGGTCGTGGTGGGACGTTCATCCGGCGGGCACCTCGCGCTGTCGGCGGCCTATGACCGGCGCCGGGGGCGGTCGATCGGCGGCGTCGTGGCGTTGTATGCGCCGACGGACCTCATCTGGAGTTGGGACCGCCCGGCGCCCCGCCGCATGATGGACTCGAACGGCGCGATGCGGGACTTTCTCGGAGGCACCCCCGAGGAGGTTCCCGAGTTGTTCGAGGCCGCGTCGCCGATCCGGCAGGTCGCGGCCGACGGGCCGCCGACGCTGTTGATTCACGGCGGAAGGGACGAGCTGGTGTCGCCCTTCCAGAGCCGCCGCTTGTCGGAGGCCCTGGCCATGGCCGGCGCGCCGTGCCTGCACGTCGAGCTTCCGTGGGGACGCCACGGCATGGAGGCCAACGTGTCGGGTCCGTCGGGACAGATCAGCCTGTACCTGATCGAACGCTTTCTGCGTTGGTTGTGGGATCCGGCGCGTCGCGCGTGACCGGCGCGCGCGCCACGCGGTTGCGCCCCTGCCGCTTGGCCCGGTACAGGGCCGCATCGGCCCGTTCCCGGAGCGACGCCGCAGTGTCCCCGGCTTCCATGGCGGCCACGCCGAAGCTGGCGGTGACGGCGGCTCCCGTCCGGGTGCGGAGCCCCTCGGTTCGCCCCCGTACCCGCTCGGCGAAGTCGGCGGCGCCCCCGATGGGCGTGTTCGGCAGGAGGACGAGGAACTCGTCGCCCCCATAGCGCGCCACGGTGTCCTCCCGGCGGCAGGATCCGCCCAGCAGCTCGCCGAAAGCCGACAGCACGGCGTCGCCCCCCGCGTGGCCATAGCGGTCGTTGATGCGCTTGAATCGGTCCAGGTCGCAGATCACGACGGCCAGCGGAAGCCGGTTCCGTCCGGCAAACGACAGGGCGCGTTCCAACTCCTCGTTCACGTACTCGCGATCGACGAGACGCGTCAGAGGGTCGCGGTGGAGGCGCGACCGGATGGCGGCATTGTCGGCTTCCAACTCGGCCACCCGGCGGCGCAGTCGGACGCACACCGGACAGCCGTCGCGTCGCGGTTCCGGGTCGCGCCCGGTTTCGGCCGCCCGCGACGCCATCCCGGCCCCCGTCAGTCCGTGCCCCGGCCGCGGAGGCGGGCCAGAATGCGTTCTTCCTTGCCGGCGATCCGTTCCTCGGTCCCGCGCCGCGCGATGCCATAGTCGTTCATGTCGACCAGCATGAAGCGCGCCAGCAGCGGGTAACGCTCCAGCACCAGGCGGTGCTTTTCCTGCTCGATCCGCCGATACGCGGGGTGCCCTTGGGAAATCGTCCGCAACTCGGTTTCCCAGAAGAGCTGGCGGAAGTTCTGCCACTGCTGGAACCGGACCCGGAAAGCCATGGGTACGGCGTACTGGGCCAGTCCGGGATCCTCGGCCTCCAGCCGGGCGAAGAGGCGCGCGGCGCGGTCCATCGCTTCGATGTAGGGCGCGGCCAAGCCGGCCTCGGCGAGCTCGGACGGCATGTCGAAGCCGTGCCGTGTCGAGAACGGCTGGCGGTGCTGGGTCATCATCCGATGCCGGTGCAGGTCGCGATAGGAGCCGATGTCGGTGACGATCTCGAATCGCAGGTAGGAGTTTTCCAGAGCGCGCCCGACCTTGTACCAGCGGGCGGGCCGCTCACCCACGTAGCCGCGCATCAGGTTCTCGCGCCCCGCGTCGGTCATGCGCTCGACGGCGGCGGCGGCCTCGTCCCAGCCGAGATGGGAGTGCTCGAATAGGATGGCGGCCAGCACCCTCGACTCGGCGTCGTCGTCGCTCTCGACCAGACGCACGCCGGACGCGGTCTCATGCGCGGCGGGCGGGGCGGCGAGCCGGGCCGCAAGGTCGCGGACGCCCGCGTGCCGGCCGGACAGATACTCCTGGTAGGCGGGCGCTTTCTCGTCGGAGAGCCGCAGCAGCAGGGACGGGATTTCGCAGTCGAGCTCGGCCTTCAGCGCCCGGGAAAGCCACCGCAGCTCGCCCAGCGGGTGGCGCGCCGTCCGGTTGAGGAGATATTCGAACGCCTGCGCGTTGCCGCGCAGCGCCACCTGGCCGAGCGTCGCCATGGGCAGCAGCCCGCGCAGCGTGTCGAACGCTTTCTTCTCGAGGACGCCGTCCCCCTCGTCGTAGTTTTCCCGAAGCCACTCCTGGAACGGACCCAGCAGCGTCGCGTAGGTCAGGAACAGGTGGTCCATGACCGCGCGATAGTCCTCCAGGAGGCCCAGGCGTTCCAGGTCCGGGCGGGGCGTGTAGTAGAGGTAGCGGCCGCCGACGCGGTGGGTGAAGTTCACGTAACGCGTCGACTTCTCGATCGGCTCCAGGCCCACGCGCTGATCCTCGACGAACTTGAGGGCCACCTGCGATATGCCCCAGATGACGGCGTGCGTGCCGGTCATCTGCGCGATGGAATCGTCGCCGTACTGGGACAACCAGCGGGCGAAGAAGCGCTGCGCCCGGTGGTTGTCGAGAATGCGCCGGAAGCCGTGTTCGTGCAGGAATGCGATGGTGTCCTCGAGCCCGGCGGCCAGCTCCCGGTCCTCGCCGTCGACGATGGGGTCGATGTATTCCCGAAGCAGCGTCTCCAGCAAAGACCCCCGCGCCCGGCTGGCGCGGGAGCAGAGCGCGCCCACGATCTCGGGGGGGAGGTTGCGGAGGACCGAGATCAGCCCGTCGCAGTTCGTCGCGAACGGCTCCAGGAACCGCCGGTCGCGTTCCGTCCACCGTTGGGGATCGAAGTCGGGCCTGTAACCTTGGTCGTCCATGGCGCTTGGGCCGCCACTATATTGCGGCCGGCGTCAGATCAGGACCACCCGATTCGTAGTCGATGCCGTTTTCCTCGGGCGCAATCCCCGCGGCCGCGCCGCCTCGAAACGGCCGTCGTCACCAGCGGCGTCGGATTCGGGGGAGGCCCCTCAGCAGGCGTCCTTCGTCCTTGGCCTGGTTGTTCTCCCAGTGGAGCGGCTGGAGGTTGCCGAGATCGTCGGACCCGCCGCGCGCGATCGGAACGACATGGTCGATGACCCAGCCGAACACGGTCCGTTTGCCGTACTCCGCCCAATCGATGTAGAAACCGTAGCGATCCCTGCGCCGCACCCTGGGGTCGATGCCGGGGATGACGCCGGCCTTGTCCCAGACTGTCCGTGGCGGCATCGCGGCCGTCGGCGCCATGGGGTCCATGATGGCCTTTCCAAGCATGTCTACCCCTCCATCTCCTACACTCGCGCCCCGGCGTCCCAGATCAGGTCCACCGCGGATCGATCGAGGACGTCCCGCCTGCCAGGCTCGAACGGTTGTATGATCGGCATCGAGAGTCCGGCCGTGCCGAGGCCGGATTCGACTCGCACGCTTACCGGGATTCCCGGTGGCGTTCGGACAACGGAGGCCCCATGACCGAGCGAAGCAGTGCGCGGAGCCGGTTCGCGAACACAAGCGCCATGGCAGCCGTAATCCTTGGGCTGGCGGGATGCTCGGGCGACACGCCGGCGGGCGGAAACGAAACCGCTTCCGGCCTGGAAGAGGCCGTCGAGGCCGCCAACGTCCGGTTGGTCGGACACCACGATCTCCAGGGACGGGAGGCGCTCGTCGTGACGACCCGGTCGGACGAGGCCAACGGGAACTGGGTCTACGTCGGCCACCACCAGAGCTATTACGACGGCGAACAACGCTTCAACCCGATCACCGAACGGATGGAATGGAACGGGACGTCCATTCTCGATATCTCCGATCCGGCCGAGCCCCGGCTGGTGTGGCACATCCCGAACGACGTCGACGCCAATTCGCGCGGCGTCTCCGTCGTCTACGACTATCCGTTCGACGGCTCCGGCCGCGACTACCTGATTCGCAACTCGGAAGCCGGCGACGACCTGAAGTTCCAGGTCTTCGACATCACGTCGCGCGATGCCGATCCTTCCGAGATTGCGCTGGTGTCGGAGATCACCGGGACGCCCCCGGATTCCTGCGGACCCGGCTGCGGCGGCGCGTTCATCCAGAGGGCGCACAAGGGCTGGTGGTCGGAGGACACGGGCTATTTCTACGCCGCCGCGGGCGAACCGGGGTTCGGCGGCGCCATCGTGCAGATCTGGGACCTGAGGGACCCCGAGGAACCCGTGTTCGTGGGCCGCGCCTGGGGGCCGGGCCAGAAGGACGGGGAAGAGGGCTTCGAAGGCCAGTACGCGCACCACCCGATCGTGGACGAGGCGAACGACCGCATCTACGCCGGCTTTCGTGAAGCCGGGCACACCGCTTCGTGGGACATCTCGGATCCGGCCGATCCGAGGCTGGTCTGGATGGTCGACACGTCCCCGCCGGGGAGAGGCCCGCACACGGTGTCGCCCATCGTCTACGACGCCGTGCCCAATTTCAGCGGGGACGCGTTGCCGCGGACCTATGCCCTGGTGGTCGACGAAGCCGGCGGCCGGGACATCGCGCCGTGCTCGAGCGGCGTCCGCCCGAAGTCGTACATGTTCGACATCACGCACGAAGACCGCCCGTTTCCCGTGTCGACCTGGCAGGTGCCCGTCGGCGGCTTCTGCGAGAAGGGCGGACGCTTCGGGCCGCACCAGTCGGCCGAAACCGTCAACGGCCGCATCAACCGGTTCGAGGACCGGATCGCGTGGATCGCGTACTTCAACGCGGGCGTCCGCGTCATCGACCTCTCCGATCCCTACAAACTCAGGGAGATCGGGTACTACATCCCGGAGCCCAACGAGAACGTGCATCCCATCGTCGAAGGCCAGCCGACGGTCATCCAGATCGACGACGTCGACATCGACCACCGCGGCCTGGCCTACGCCACGGACCGCACCGGCGGCGGGCTGTTCGTCCTGGAGTACACGGGACCGATGCCGGCGGCGCGTTGATTTAAGACAACTCATCTTTCTCTAGTTGATATTCGCCGTTCGCGCTGGTAGCTTCGGTTCATGCGGCGAGTCTCCGAAGAGCAGGTTCGCGGCCGCCTGCGTACCGAGAATCCCTGGTGGGACGG
>JAJEDW010000327.1 GCA_022821265.1 Acidobacteriota bacterium | reverse complement strand
ACCAGATCTTGACCGTCCTGGAAGGCGAGGGCATCGTGGGAGCCAGGCCCTTCGTGGTGGACTGAGCCGGGTTACGCGCCCGACGAGTGGCAAGAGGACCGATGCGCACGGTAACGATGTTCCTGTTGGCCGTTGTGTTGCCCGTTGCGGGGCTGCCGAGCCCGGTGGCGGGGCAGGACGTCGAGGGTCCGTGGCGGATCCAGCACGAAGCCGGCTTGCGCGCGTTGGCCGAGGGACGCTTCGAAGCGGCCGCCCGATCCTTTCGGGCCGCCGTCCGTGAAGCCGAGGCGTTGGGTTCCGACAACTACCGGCTGGGCGAGAGCCTGGGCGCCCTGGCCGAGGCCACGCGACGGTCGGGCGACTACCCGGAAGCCGCCTCGCACGCCCTGCGGTCCCTGGCCATTCTCCAACGCATCCTGCACCCGCAGGACCCCGTGATCGCGGTGCACCGCAACAACCTGGCGGAGACCTACTGGCAGCTCGGCCGACCCGAGGACGCCGAACCGCAATACCGGCAGTCGCTGCCCGTTCTCGAGGCGGCGCTCGGGCCCGGGCATCCCGACGTTGTTCGAAGCGTGGAACGTCTGGCCGCGCGCGCCCTCGGCCGGGACGATGCCGCCGAGGCCGTCCGGTTCTACGAGCGGCTTCTTGCTGGGCGTTGGGGCGGAGGCCGGTCCGCGTTCGTGGAGCTGGCCGACGAGTTGGCGGCGCTGCTGGCCATCGCCCACTTTCCCGACGCGGAGCGCGAAGCGGCGGCTGGGCGTTTCTTCGACACGCTGGCGCGCGTCCGGCCGTCAGCGGTCGCGTACGTCGCCGGCAGCCGCCTGCTCTTCCGGCAGCAGCGCGCCGACGCCGCCGAACGCGTGATGCGCCTGGCCGTCGAGGCGTTCCCGGATTCCCGTGGCATTCGGATGGAGTTGGCGGAGCTGTACGCGGAGAACAACCGGTTGCGGAGCGCCCTGGAGACCTTCGACCGGGCGCTCGGGATCGAAACCGGGGCGGACGCCGACGGACGCGAGCGGCTGCGGCTGTACGTGCGCATCGGGCACATGCACATCGAGCTGGGTCAGTTCGACGAGGCGGTCCGGGCCTTCGAGCGCGCCCTGGAAATCTCCCCCGACGCGATGGAAGCCCGCCTGGAGCTGGCTGGCCAGTACCTGGTCCGCGACATGCTGGATGAGGCGCGGGCCGAGTACGCGCGCGTCGTCGCCGCGAGCCCGGGAACGGCCGATGCGCACTACGGCCTCGCGGAGTTGTTTCTGCGGCTGGGCGCGTTCGACGACGCGGCCGAAGCGGCGGCGAACGCCCTGGACGCCGATCCGGAGCACCAGCGGGCGCGCTACACACGGGTCCGCGCCCTCGCGCGCGCCGGCCGCGCCGAGGAGGGCCGCCGCGAACTGGCCGAGTACCAGCGGCGCGAAGCCGGCGCCGCGGCGGCGGACGACAGGGAAGTGCGGGAATCCGCGATCAACCGGAGTGGGGCGGCCGCGCTCGTCGAAGGCCGGGGGGAGGAAGCCATCGCGCTGTTTCGCGAGGGCCTCGAGGCCTACCCGGACGCGGCGCTGATCTACCTCAACCTCGGCGTCGCACTGTCCAAGCTGGGCCGTCGGGATGCCGCCGTCGCCACGTTCCAGGCGATGCTCGACCGCGGCTGCTGCCCGCGCGGGGACAGCTACCTCGTTCACCGGAGCCTGGCGGTCGAGTTCGAGGTGATGGGCGACGAGCGGGCGATCCGGCACCGGGCCCTCTACCTGAGGGAGTTCGACCGCGCGCTGGCGGCCGCTCTCGAAGCGCGGTAGCGGCCGGGAGTCACGGTCCGGGGATGACGCGTCCCTCGCCTTCCCGGACGAGCCAGTAGCGCCCCCCCGCGACGCCTTGCAACTCCTCGGACTCGCCGTCGGGCCACCGGACGCGGACACGGTCCACCGCGTCGGCGTCCCCCAGGCCGAAGTGCACGCGCATGTCGTTGTGCGACAGGTAGCTTCCGCCGCTACGGACTTCGGCCGACTGCGTCCGCCCCCCGGCGTCGATCTCGACGCGGGCCCCGATCGCGTCCCGGTTGCTCGAGACGCCGACCAGCCGGAAACCGATCCAGCGGTTCCGGTTGCCGCCCTCGTTACGGTAGAAGCTGGGGCCCTCGTTCATGTTGATCGCGATGACGTCGACGTCGCCGTCGTTGTCATAGTCGGCGAACGCCGCGCCGCGCGCCGGTTTCGGGATCGCGGGATCCCCCGCCTGCTCCGCCGCGATCGCCTCGAAGCGTCCGTCGCCGAGATTGCGGTAGATCTCCTTGGGCTGCAGGTGCCGAACCCCCAGGTCGAGCTCCCCGATATTGGGGTACACGTGCCCGTTCGCGACGAACAGATCCACCCAGCCGTCGTTGTCGAGATCGGCGAAGCCGGCGCCCCAGCCCAGGTGCAGGCGCGAGGGCGCGCCCGTGGCCGACGCCGCCGTCGCATCGGTGAACAACATGTCGCCGAGATTGCGGTAGAGCGTGTTCGTATCCTGCGAAAAATTGGTCACGAAGATGTCGAAGTAGCCATTGCCGTCGTAGTCGGCGACGGCCAATCCCATGCCGGCCTGGGCGTATCCCATCAGGCTGACGGACGTGCCCGAGATCAGGCCGATTTCGGAGAACGTGCCGTCCCGATCGTTACGGAACATGAGGTTCTCCGTGGAATCGTTGGCCACGTAGATGTCCGTCCAGCCGTCGTTGTCGAAGTCGCTGAATTGAACCCCGAAGCCGAAATGGCCCGGGTCGTCGATGCCGGAGGCCGCGGTGACGTCGGTGAAGGCGCCGTTGCCGTCGTTGCGATAGAGCACGTCGGATTCTCCGGGGAGGGACAGTGGTCCGATCATCACTTCCAGCTCGCCCAGGTACAATTCGTTCCCGGGGTCGCCGCGGCGAGGGATCACCTCATCGTCGAACGTCAGGTAGTTCGCAACATACAGGTCCACGTCGCCGTCGCGGTCGTAGTCGCCGAACGCGCAGTTGGTGCCCCAGCCCCCGTCGGCCACGCCGGCGCCCTCTCCGGTTTCCTCGAACCGGCCGTTCCCGAGATTGCGGTACAGCTTGTTGGGTCCCCATGCCGTCAGATAGACGTCGCTGCGGCCGTCGTTGTCGTAGTCCGCGACACACACGCCGAAGCCCCAGCCCGTGTCGTTCAGGCCGGACGCGGCCGTGACGTCGCGGAATACCCCGTCCGCGTTCTCGTAGAGTGTCGCGAGCGGGTCTCCGCCTTCGCGGTACCTCTCGAGCGTCGATCCGTTCGTGACGAGAAGGTCGACGTCGCCATCGTCGTCGTAGTCGAAGAAACCGGCGCCGTTGCCGTTGACCTCGATGATGTAATCGGCGTTGCCTTCTCCGCTGACGTTGACCAGCGTCACACCCAGCTCGGCCGACACGTCGACGAAATCGGGGAACGCGCCGGTCTGAGCCGCGGCCGGGGCTGCGACGAAAGCCGCCAAGAGCCAGATCGACGGTGGAGGGATTCCCGTCACCGGTCGAGCGGCTCTGTCCGTACCATCCCGTCGCCTTCGACGACAACGACGATACGATTGGCCGGGATGTCTTCCAACACGTCGACGACCCCGCTCGGCCAACGGACCTCCAGCCGGCTGGCGCCATCGGCTGGTCCGAGTCCGAAATGGACGCGCGTGTCGTTCTGTCCAAGGTAGCTGGATCCGGCCTTGACGTCCCGCAGCAACGTGCGGTCGGCGACCGATAACGTCAGGCGGGCGCCGATGCCTTCGCGGTTGCTCTCGGTTCCCACCAGACGGACGAGAACCGCGTTGTTCCGGTTTCCGCCGTCGTTCCGGAGCAGGTCCGCCCTCTGGCCGTTGTTGACGACCAGGATGTCGAGGTCGCCGTCGTTGTCCAGGTCCCCGACCGCCAACGCGCGACCGACCTTCTCGAGGGCGAATCCATCGCCGGAGGCGGGTCCGACGTCCGTGAACCGGCCCGCGCCGTCGTTTGCGAGCAACAGGTTACGCTGCGCGTAGTTGCGGTCGGGGTAGAACAGGCTGATGTTGTCGATGACGTCCCCGTTGGCGACGGCGATGTCGAGGTCGGTGTCGTTGTCGTAGTCGAAGAACACGGCGCCGAAACCGACGAACGGCCGGGTCGCCAGGCCGACGCCGGTCTGGGCCGTGACCTCGGCGAAGAGATCGTCTCCGAGGTTCTGGTAGAGGTTGTGGGTCTGCTCGGTCAGGTTCGTCACGAACACGTCGAGCCGTCCGTCCCCATCCACGTCGCCCATGTCGGTGCCCATTCCCGCCAGGGGTTCGCCGTTGACGCCGTAGGCGACGCCGGCGAAGAGTCCCGTTTCCTGGAACGTCCCGTCGCCCCGGTTGTGGAACAGGAAGTTCCGGACCGAGTCGTTGGCGACGTAGATGTCGATCCACCCGTCGGCGTCGGAGTCGCCGAAGACCACCCCCAGCCCCTTGCCTTCCGTCGTGAAGATTCCCGCTTCGCGGCTGACGTCGGTGAAGGTCCCGTCCCCTTCGTTGCGGTACAGGACGTCGGAGAGTCCGTTGTACACGTTCGGATGGCAGTATTGCCGCCCCGCATCGGTCTCGGCGCCGCAATACTGGTTGTTGTGGATCGGGTCGAAGTCCACGTAGCGGGTCACGTAGAGGTCGACGTCGCCGTCGTTGTCGTAATCCGCGAACGCGCAGCTCGCGCTCCACGAGTCCGGGGCGAGGCGGGCGGCGTCCGTCACGTCCACGAACCGGCCCGACCCGTCGTTCCGGTAGAGTGCGTCGGCGTCGACGCTCGTGATGTAGAGATCGACGCGGCCGTCGCCGTCGTAGTCGGCCGCGCAGGCGCCCATGCCGTAGCCGGACACGCCGATCCCGGCGTCGGCGCTGACGTCGAGGAACGTGAGGTCGCCGTTGTTCCGGTACAGCGTGTGCCGCGCTCCGGCCGCGACGCCGGCGTCGGCGAACGACCCCCCGTTCACCAGGAAGAGGTCGGGCCAACCGTCGTTGTCGTAGTCGAAGATCAGACCGCCGCCCGACATGGTTTCCGGCATGAACTTGTCCGGCGTTGCGCCGTTTTGGTGATCGAAGTCGACGCCCGCGCGAGTCGTGACGTCGGTGAAAACGAGGGCGGTCTCTTGCACGGGCGCGCCCGGAGCCGCCGCCGCGCAAGCCAGCGCGGCGAGAATGCCCATCCGGCACGGGTCGGGGCGGCGGCGCGTCATGGGGCGAAGATCAGGACGTCGCTCAGATCCGCATCGCGCTTTTCAAGGTAGATGGCTTCGTGACGTTGGCTGGAGATCGTGTCACCCAGTGCCCGGTAGACCTCGGCCAGTTTTTCGTGCACCAGATAGTGATCCGTGATTCCCAGGTCGACGGCGGTTTGAAGAACATCGGCGGCCTGACGGTGTTGAGCCAGCCGGATGTGCGTCAGGCCCAGGTTCACGCGCAGGGCGCGGTCCTCCGGATGCGCCGCGATGCCTTCGCGGAAAAGATCGACCGCGGCTTCGGGTTCCCCGGCCAGGAGCGCCGCCACCGCGTCGCTGTTGACGGCTTCCGCTTCTCGCAGCCGATGTTCTTCGTCCTGAGACTCGCGCTCGAGACGGGCGAATTCCTCGAGATCGCGGCGGCACGCGTCGGTGTCGCCCATCCGTACGAGCGCCGTGCCCCGCAGGTACAGGCTCCGCGGTTGAGACGGATCGATCCGCCGCGCCG
>JAJEDW010000256.1 GCA_022821265.1 Acidobacteriota bacterium | reverse complement strand
CGATGGCGACCGCCGAGGACGACAGCCTCTGGTGGAGGGTCCTCAGGTTCAGCAGGGTCACGGCGACGGTTTGACGGAGCCAGTCGAGCATGTCACGCACGCCTCAGGGCGTCGGTGATCGCCAGCCGCATCGCGGACACGGCCGGCACGGCCGCCGCCAGCAGTCCGGTCAGCACCGCCAGACCGCCGCCGATGACCAGATACCGCGGCGGCAGCGCGAACACGCCCAGCATGCCTCCGGTCGGATCGCCGCCCTGAACGATCGCCCAGGCCGCTCCGAGGCCCGCGCCTCCGGCGAGAACCGTGATGCACAGCGACTCGGCCACGACCAGGGAGAGCACGCCGCCGTTCCCGAACCCGAGCGTCTTCAGCACGGCCAGCTCTCCGGTGCGCTCCCGAACGGACTGCGCCATGGTGTTCGCCGCGATCAACAGCATGGTGAAGAGCACGGCGCCGGCGATGGCGACCATGATCGAACCGATGTCGCCGACCTGCTGCGCGAATCCGTCGATGAAGCCGCTCTCGGTCGTCGTCCGGGTCTCCGCCTGCGAGTTGGCGAACATCCCGTCGAACACGGCCGCCAGCTCGGTCGCCCGCGAGGGATCCTCGATGCGCACGATGTACCATCCCACCAGCCCGTCGCCGTCGGAGCGGTTCTCGTCCAGGTAGTCGTAACGGAAGAACAGTTGGGTCTTGTCGACCGTGTCCTCGCCGTCATAGATGCCCGCGATGTTGAACTCCCACGTGTCTCCTGAACGGGACGGCCAGATGGTGCCCTGGATCGGGATCCGGTCGCCGACCTCCCAGTCGAACCGGTCCGCCAGGTCGCGGCCGACGATGGCGCCCTGCCGGTCCTGGAGCCAGGCCTCTCGCTGGTCCGGCGGCACGACGAATTCCGGGTACATCTGCAGGTGGGCCTCGGGT
Source organism: Acidobacteriota bacterium (assembly GCA_022821265.1). Lineage (GTDB taxonomy): Bacteria > Acidobacteriota > Terriglobia > 20CM-2-55-15 > 20CM-2-55-15 > JAJEDW01. Next base: position 7,651 of record JAJEDW010000256.1, on the reverse strand, counting down.
TCCACCACGATCTGCGCGAAGAAGTTGGCGGGTTCCTGGTAGACGCCGCCGAACCAGGTCTGATGCGTGGCCAGCTCGACCCCGTCGACGGCCTGGATCCGCGGTTGATACGCGATCGGCAGCGGCATGATCAGGCTGATCTTGTGGATCAGGACCAGGCGGTCGGCGCCCGCGATCTCGACGCCAAGCGAGAACGTCGTCCGGATCGTCATCAGCAGGCCGAACAGGACGAACGCCACGAAGACCGATCCCAGAGTGAACAGCGTCCGGACCTTCCGGCGCCAGAGGTTCTTCCAGACCAGCGGCAGGAACTTCACGCGGGCGCCCCCGTCAGCACGCCCTTGTCCAGGTGTAGCGTGCGGTTGGCCTTCTCGGCCGCGCGCGGGTCGTGGGTCACCATGACGATCGTCTTGCCCAGTTCGCGGTTGAGCGTACCGAGAAGATCCAGAATGCCGTCGCCGGCCTTCCGGTCCAGGTCCCCGGTGGGTTCGTCGCAGAGCAGCAGGAGCGGGTCGGTCACGATGGCGCGCGCGATGCCCACGCGCTGTTCCTGCCCCCCGGAAAGCTGCCGCGGATAGTGCCGCGCCCGCTCGGCGAGCCCGACCACCCTGAGCGCCGTCGCCACGCGCTTCTTCCGCTCCGACCGCCCGAGCTTCGTCAACAGCAGGGGCAATTCGACGTTGCGTTCCGCCGACAGGACGGGCAGGAGGTTGTAGAGCTGGAAGACGAACCCGATGTGCCGCGACCGCCATCGCGACAGCCGGCCGCCGCCGAGGGAGTCGATCCGCGTGCCGTCGACCTCGACGCGGCCGCCCGAGGGCCGGTCCAGTCCGCCGATCAGGTTCAGCAGCGTGGTCTTGCCCGATCCGGACGGCCCCATCAGGGCCAGGAAGTCCCCCGCGGGAACCTCCAGGCTCAGCCCGGCCAGCACGTCGATGCGCTCGTTCCCGCGCCTGAAGTGCTTTTCCAGGTCGGTGATTCGAACCAGCGGATCGGGCACCGGCGTCAACCTCCGGTCGCGGCGACGAGGCCGCCGTCGGCCAGGATCTCCGGCGGCGACATGACGACACGCTCGCCCGCCTGAAGCCCGGAGGCCACCTCGAGCCGGTCGCCGTCGGCGCCCTCGGTCACGATGGGCCGACGCTCGGCCCGGCCTCCGGCGACAACGAAGACCCAGGACTGACCGTCGCGCGTCCGGACGGCCAGGCGAGGCACCAGCGTCACGGGATCGCCCTCTTCGGCGGGCTCGACGGCCGCTTCGCCCAGGAACGTGATGGCGACGCCCATGTCGGGCAGGATGCGGGGATCGAGCTCCCGGAAGGCGATACGGACCAGCACCGTCGCGGTTTGGCGGTCGGCCGTGGGGACGGTCGTGATCACCCGCGCGGGGATGTCCCAGTCCGGATACGCGTCCAGTACGGCCGTGACGTCCTGGTCATCGCGCACCCGGTTGATGTAGCTCTCGTTGACGTCGACCTCGATCTCCAGCGACGACATGTCGACGATGGTGCAGATGCCCGTTCGTGTGAAGCCGCCGCCGGCCGACACCGGAGACACCATCTCGCCGGGCTGCGCGTCCTTGGTGATCACGACGCCGCCGAACGGCGCGCGGATCACCGTATCGTCCAGGTCGGTCCGCCGAAGCTCGATCTGCCGCTCGGCGACGGTCACCTGGCTCTCGGCCGCGTCGATGCGGGCCACCAGCGAGTCGACCTCGGCGCGCGCCTGATCGACGTCGGCCTGCGATGCGAGACCGTCCAGAATGAGCTGCTCGCGCCGCAGGAGCGTGGTCCCGGCCTCGTCGAGCCGGACCTCGAGCTCCGTCACGGCGCGCCGCGATGCTTCCAGTTGCGCCTCCGCCAGGTCCAGGGCCGCCCGGACCGTGGAGTCGTCGAGCCACGCCAGGACCTGGCCTTCCTCGACGCGCATGCCCTCCTCGACGTTCACCTCCATGACCTTGCCGGTGATCTTCGAAGACACCGTGGCGCGGCGGCGCGCGGTCACGTAACCCGTGGCGTTCAGGACGGTCGCCTGCGTTCCGGCCGCCCGCTCGGTGACGACGGCGACTTCAACGGGAATCGGGCGCTCGCGCGTCCACCACTGCCAGCCGTAGGCGGCCGAGGCGCCGAGGATCGCCACGACGACGATCCACCCCAGCCATCGGCCCCAGCGGGACGGCTCGGGTCCGCGGTCGATCTTCAGCGACGCCAGTTCTTCCTTGAGTTCACTCACGCGGCGCTCCCGGCATTGCGGGCATCATGCGCGTCGGGCGATCGTACCGAGCGGCCGCCCGGCCCGAGGCGCGCGACTGTTTCCGGATGCGCCTATCTGACCAATGGGGCACGCGCGTTGTCAAGCCAGCGGCCGGGGTTGGGCTCGAAACGGACGCTGCCGCCTCCGACGCCTCGACGATTCCTCTTGGACCGCGCCGCGACAAGCTGATAGCCTTCCGCTATCCAAGAGTAGGGCGGGATCTCCGATGAAATTCACCGTGGGCAGCATCGTGTTGGTTCTGTCGGCGATCGCGGCGCCGCTCGCGCCCCGGGCCGAGGCCCAGGCCCTGCGCGTGTGCGCCGACCCCGACTACCTGCCGTTCTCGAACCAGGCGGGCGAAGGATTCGAGAACGAGATCGCCGAAGCGGTCGCGCGGGCACTCGGGCAACCGCTGGAATACACCTGGGCCAGCTACCGGGAACGCGGTTTCCCGCAGTTTCTCGGAAACACTCTCGAGGCCGGCGCCTGCGACGTGGTGATGAACGTCCCGTACGGGAGCCGGGAGGCGCGATCCACGCAGCCCTACTACATCTCGTCCTATGTCTTCGTCTTCGACGGCGGCCGGAACTACAACATTCGAAGCATGAGCTCGCCCGCGCTGGATAGTCTGACGATCGGTTTCGAACGGGAGACGCCCGTCGAAGACGGTCTGAAGCGGCGCGGCCTGATCGGCGGCCCGGCCGGAACAATCGGTTTCGACGTGGGCGAGGACGCCGCGCAGTCGCCCGAGATCATGCTCGAAGCTCTCGAGAGCGGCCTCATCGACGTGTTGATCACGTGGCAGCCCGCCATCGGCGGCTTTCTCGAGCGGTATCCCAACCTGCAGACGTTGGTGGTTCCCAACGAGCGGACGCTGGGCGCGCCGGAACAGTACTCGTTTCCGATGTCGATGGGGGTTCGCCAGGACGACGTTACGCTGCAAAGACGGCTGGACGACGTGATCGCGAGAAACCAGGCGGAGCTCACGGCCATTCTGAGGAGGCATGGCGTGGGACTGTACGCGGCGGAATAGGCAATCGGTGCACGCGGACCCGGAACGAATCCCAGGCGTTTGGCGCATCGTGATGGGCGCGACCTTCGTCGCGGCCATGGGATCAGTGGCCGCTTACGCTGTGCAAACGCCGGCCGCGGAACCGGCCAGCGACGCCCCGGCGCTCGACGCGGAAACGCGGATCGAGGCCAGCGACTGCGCCTCGTGCCACGCCGTCGATCGGACGGTCGTCGGCCCCTCGTACGTCGAAGTGGCCGGCCGGTATCGGGGGCAGCCCGGCGCCGCGGAAACCGTGGCGCGAAGCATCCGGGACGGCGGGGCCGGCCGATGGGGGGAGATCCCGATGACCGCGCACCCGGACTTGGCGGACGCGGACCTGGAAGCCATCGTCGCCTGGATTCTCGCGCTGCCCGACGAGGGGGAGGACCGGCCGGCCCGCGACGCGGCGGCCGCGGTCTATGCGTACACGCTGGCGGACGGCGCCGACGTCGAGCTGGCGTTTCCGATCTTCGTCGAAGGGCAGGCGCCGACGGTCACGCGGGACGTGTTTCGCGGATACCTGATGTACAACTCGTACTGCTACCGATGCCACGGCCAGGACGCCACGGGCAGCCAGTTCGCCCCGGACCTGCGGGTGTCGCTGGCCAACGGCATGACCGTGGAGGAGTATCTGGCCATGGCCATGGTCGGCGACGAGGCGCAGGGGATGCCGGGTTGGGCCGGGTTCCTGACCGAGGAGGAGGTCCGGCAGACCTACATGTACGTGGAAGGCAGAAGGCTCGGGCTGGTGCCCGGGGGCCGGCCGCCGTCGGACTATTGAACCGGCCCGCGGCCGGAAAGGAGTTGGAAATGAACCGGATGAAACGAAGCTGGATTCTGAGCGCGGCCCTCTCGGCGTCGCTGCTGATCGCTCCGGCCCTGGCGGGCGCGCAGGACGATCTCGTCGCGATGTCCGAGGACCCCAACCAGTGGGTCATACCGCTGGGCAACTACCACGGCACGCGCCACAGCACGCTGGACCAGATCAACTCCGACAACGTCGACCGGCTCCGGGTGTCATGGACCATGTCGACGGGCGCGCTCCGGGGTCACGAGGGGCAGCCCCTGATCATCGGCGACATGATGTACTTCCAGAGCGCCTATCCCAACCACGTCTACGCGGTCGACCTGAACGACATCGGCCGGATCGCGTGGCAGTTCACTCCCGAGCAGAACACGTTCGCGCCCTCGGTGGCGTGTTGCGACCTCGTCAACCGCGGCGTCGCGTACGGGGACGGCATGATCCTGGTCGCCGCCCTGGACACCACGCTCTACGCCCTGGACGCCGAGACGGGCGCCATCGTCTGGACCGCGCAGAACGGCGATCCGAACCTGGGCCAGACGATGACGATGGCGCCGCTGGTCGTGGGCGACAAGGTGATCGCGGGGATCTCGGGGGGCGAGTTCGGGGTCCGCGGCTACGTGACCGGCTTCGACCTGAGGACGGGCACGCAGTTGTGGCGGGCGCACAGCGTGGGACCGGACGAGGAAATCCTGTTCGATCCCGAGACGACGATCGACGCGGCGACCCAGCAGCCCGTCGGCGAGAACTCCAGCCTGCGGACATGGGAGAACGAGGAGTGGCAGCTCGGAGGCGGCACGACGTGGGGCTGGTACACCTACGATCCCGAGCTCAACCTGTTCTACTACGGCTCGGGCAACCCGGGAACGTGGAACCCCAGCCAGCGGCCCGGCGACAACAAGTGGTCCACGACGATCTTCGCGCGCAACCCGGACACGGGAATGGCCGCCTGGGCGTACCAGATGACGCCGCACGACATGTGGGACTACGACGGCATCAACGAGATGGTGCTCACCGAAACCGAGGTCGACGGCGAGACCTTGCCGACGCTCACGCATTTCGACCGCAACGGCTTCGCCTACCTGATGGACCGCCGCGACGGCCGGCTCCTGAGGGCGCACACGTTCGATCCCAGCGTGAACTGGGCCACCGGGATCAACATGGAGACGGGCCGCCCCGAGGTCGTCCCCGAGAAGGAGACCGAGGCGGACCGGAACGTCACCAACATCTGTCCGGCGGCCCAGGGAGCGAAGAACCAGCAACCGGCGTCCTACGATCCGGAAACCCGGCTCTTCTACCTCGGCACCAACCACATCTGCATGGACTACCAGGCCTTCAGCGTCCGGTACCGGGCGGGATTCCCCTACGTGGGCGCCATCGTGAGCATGTACCCCGCCAACAACGGCGATATCCGGGGGCGCGTCATCGCGTTCGACCCGGTGACCGGAGAGACGCAGTGGGAGAACAACGAGACGTTCCAGGCGTACAGCGGGCCGCTCAGCACCAGCGGCAACCTGGTGATCTACGGGACGCTGGACGGTTGGCTCAAGGCCGCCGACAAGCAGACCGGCGAAGTGCTTTACGAGTTCCGCATGCCGTCGGGCGTGATCGCCAACCCCATCACCTACATGCACGACGGCACGCAGTACATCGCCGTGCTGAGCGGCGTCGGGGGTTGGGCGGCGCTCGGGCTTGCCGAAGGGCTCACGCAGGGGACGGAAGGACTCGGGGCCGTCGGCCTGACTCGGTCTCTGGGCGACTATACGAACCTGGGCGGCACCCTGGTCGTGTTCGAGCTGGGCAACTGACGCCCTCGCGGCGCATCGGGCCAACGGCGGAGGGCGCCGGGTTCGCGGCGCTTCAGGGCGTCTGGCGGCCCGTGTACTCGCGCCCCGCCTGGGCGCCGCCCGTGCAGATCATGACGCCCTCGTCGATCATCTCGGCGACGTTCGCGTCGTTGCAACTGTTCAGGAAGTAGATCCCGGCGTCGCGGGTGGCCTGGAACACGCGTTCGCGGGCCGCGGCCATCTCGGGCTGCGCCTGGCTGTTGACGCCGGGCTCGGGAATCCCCAGGAGCCAGAACCCCATGTCGCCCGGCCCCCACTCCGCGAACGCGATTCCGGGGACGCGCGTCGTCTCGCCGGCCGTCTCCAGGGCGTAGCTGTCCTCGATCTTCACGCCGAAGAACAGTTCCCCATCCGGGTTGAGCGGCCAGGGATCGGCGCGCCGCAGGTACTCGTTGCCGCCGACGCCCCAGATGCGCGAGGCGAACCCCTGGCTGCCGCTGCCCCGAAGCCCCCGGTCGAGCCCGTCCGCCTCGGGCGCGAACGGATAGCGGCTCGCCTCGATCATGACGCGGGCGGCTTCGGGATCGCGCGCGTGGCAGAGCAGGATCCCGTGCACGCCCGCGGCCAGCACCTGGTGGACGACCCACGCGTTGGCCCGCATGCTGGCCTCGTCCAGTCCGGGCACGGGCAGCGCCACGATGACGGGCGGCGTCCGGTGTCCGGTCGGCGTCGGCCCGCCGTCGACCAGGCCCTGCATGAAGGCCCGAAGCTCGGACATGTCGAAGACGCCGTGCTCCATCTCATAGGTGATATAGTCGGCGTCGGTCTGCGAGAGCCGCATCCCGTCCTCGTAATCGCCCCCCGCAATCTGGGTGTAGTAGATCGGTTGCCCGTCCATGAGCAGCTCGATCGCGCGGTTGATGCGCGGCTCGGCGTCGGATGCGGACTGCGCGGCCGATCGGCCCGGAATCAGCGCCGCGGCCAACGCCACCGTCAGAAACAGTTTCTTCATGTCCCTCGCCTCCCGGAAAAGCCTTAGCCAGTTGCGGTGCGCGTGAATTATCGCACCGGTTGGCCCATCGCGACGAATCCGTCAGGCTCGACTCAATAGACGGCGGCCGGCGCGACCGTCGACCCGGTCGCTCCCTGGATCTTCAACGGCTGGACGATCAGCGCGAACTCCCGCACGCCGCTGTCGGCCAGCTCGTCCAGCTTCATCCGTTCCAGCAGGTGAATGCCGTGGACGACGAGCATGATCTGATGGACCGGAAGCGAGATCGCCGGGTCCGGGTTGGGCGAGATCTCCACGGGCGTCGTGTCGGAACCCACCAGCATCGGGTCCCGGGCGGCGAGCCACTCGGCGGCCTCGACGCCGATGCCGGGGCTCGCGGTCTGGTAACGGTCGATGTCCTGGTCCCAGAGCCGGCCCCACCCGGTGTGAATGATGACGGCGTCACCCGGCTCGAGCGCCAGACCGTCCCGCGCCAGAGCGTCCTCGAGATCCGCCGCCGTGATCTCGTAGTCCGCCTCCAGCATCTCGACGCCCTTCAGCGAGGCGATGTCCAACAGGACGCCCCGCGACATCAGCATCCCGACGTTCTCGATCCCCATCCGCGTGAACCCGTCGCGCGTCAGCGTGCCCTCGACCGGCACGCAGTTGTACATCGTCGGGCCGATGGTCTGATGGGTGAACCCGTCGAACTGCGTGCCGACCTGTCCCATCTCGGCCACGACCAGTTCCTCGTTCGAACCGCGCCG
>JAJEDW010000007.1 GCA_022821265.1 Acidobacteriota bacterium | reverse complement strand
CGACCAGGTGCAGGGCCTCGGTATGCGGAAACTCCTCGCGGTGGATCCAGAACCGCTCGTTGAACCCGACCGTGTCGATGACGAGCGTATCGCCCTCCCAGCGGCCGACGGAGTGGCCGAAATAGCTGGGGTTCAGGAAGTCGCCCTCGGGATGTTCGCGGCCGTCCATGTAGATCTCCCGCCACGGGCGCGTCGATCCCCCCGAGAGGATGAAGATGCGGCCCATGTGAGGCGCCTGCACGATCTGCAGTCCGAACGGAACGGCGAACTGGCGCGGACCGCCCGGCGGCGCGCACCGCACGTGGGGATCCTCGGCCGCAAGCGTGGCCTGCCGCTGGTCGTACAGAGCGCGGGCCCACGGCCGGAACGGAATCGCCTCGGGCGGCGGGTAGTCGGCGCCGCCCACCTGGGGACCGGGGCCGCGGTCCCAGAAGCCCAGCCCGTCCGGGCCGGGGCCCAGGTTGGGCGTGCCGTCCTCGAAACGCGGCGTCGGCGCGGACGCGGGATCGTCCTGGGCCAGGACGCCGCCCGACAGAACCAGGACCGCGGCCAGGACGACCGGAACGCGCTGGCCGGCGCCCGGACTCACTGCCCCTCCGGATTCGATCCGGCGAACAGCCGCTGGCCGCTGTCGGCCAGCACGATCGAACGCGCGTTCATCAGCGCGCTGCCGTCCTTCGCCCGGCTGCCTTCGACCGTCACGACGTCGCCGACCTTCATGGAGTTGCGCGTCCATCCCCGCCGCATCAGGGACGTCGGCGACCCCATCTCGGCCGCCCAGTACGTGACCTCGCCGCTGGATGCGTCCTCGACGTTGACGTAGAAATACGCGTGCGGGTTCATCCACTCGATCTTGGCGACGATGCCGGTGAACTCGATCGGCTGATTCTCGTCATATTGGGCGGAAAACGCATGATGGCCCGTCACCGGACCGGCCGTCCAACCGAGTACCGCCAGAACGCCCGCACAGACAACTGCACGATGGCTCACGATCCCACCTCCCGTTATTCTCATTCCGGACACGACAGCAACATCGGAAAACGAAAAAACAGTCTAACAGCCCGAAGGGTCTATCATCGAACGATCAACCGCGATCCGATGGAGTTGTCGCCATGATCTACCGAACCGCAAACTTGATGGCCGCGCTGTCGATGCTGGCTGCGTGCGGGGGAAACGCGCCGGACCCGTTCGGTCCCGACTCCCTGCCCACCGCGGCGACGCCCTACGATCCCGCCTCCGCGACTGCACGCATCACCGGCCGCGTCGTTCTCGAAGGCGCCCCGCCCGAGATGCCCGCGTTGAACATGGCGTCGGATTTCTTCTGCAACCGCAACGCTCGCGGCACGCGGGACAACGCCGTCCTCGTCACCGCCGACGGTCTGCTCCAGGACGTGATCGTGTATGTCCGTTCCGGGCACGACGCGTCGCTCGCCTACGCGCCGCCCGAGGAGCCGGTCCTCCTGGACCAGATTCTGTGCGTCTACGTGCCCCGCGCGTTGACGATCATGACCGGGCAACCGCTGCTCGTGCGGAACAGCGACGCCACGTTCCACAACGTGCACTCCCAGACCGTGGTGAACACGCCGTTCAACTTCGGTCAGCCCACCGAGGGCCAGGAGAACATCCAGACGTTCTCGGAACCGGAAATGCCGGTCACGATCGGGTGCGACCTCCACCGATGGATGCTGACGTCCATCGGCGTCTTCGACCACCCGTTTCACGCCACGTCGGGCGACACGGGAACGTTCGAACTGGCGCTGCCGCCCGGAACCTACGAGATCGTCGCGTGGCACGAGCGCTACGGCGAGCGCACCGCGATGGTGGAAGTCGGCGCGAACCAGGCGATGGATCTGGACTTCACGTTCGCCGACACCGAGGGCTGAGGGCGCGGCGTCCCGGGCCGATCAACATCGCCGCCGCCATCTGTTATCCTGTCCTGTTTGCGTCCGAATCGATTTTCGTTTCCGGCGGAGAACGACTCATGAAAAGGCTCCGGCCCCTCTATCTGTGCGCTCTCGGTATGTTGCTCGCCTACGGCGCCGCGCTCGCCATCCAGGATTCCAACGTCGTTGACTCGGAACGGCTCATGAACGCCGACGGCTCGGATGGGGAATGGCTCACCGTGGGGCTCGACTACCAGGAGACCCGCTTCAGCCCGCTCGATCAGATCGACACCACGAACGTCCAGCGGCTGGAGCAGGTCTGGTCCGCGCCGCTGGCCGACCCGGCCGGCCGCCAGGAAGCGACGCCCATGATGCATGACGGCCGGCTCCATGTCATCACGAACTGGAGCGTCACGATCGCCTGGGACGCCGTCACCGGGGAGGAGTTGTGGCGCTACAACCCCGAGGTCGATCGAAGCATCAACGAGCGGGGAACGAGCCGCTTGTGCTGCGGCGTGGTGAACCGGGGCACGGGACTCTACGAGGACAAGGTCTTCGTGCCGATCATCGATGGGCGGATCGCCGCCCTCGACGCCGAGACCGGGGAGGAACTCTGGAACATCCTGGCCGTGCCGTCCGATTCGGAGTCCTACTCGCTCACCATGGCGCCCCGCATCGTGAAGGACAAGGTCATCGTGGGCTTCGCCGGCGCCGAGTTTCCCCCGTTCCGCGGGTACTTCGCCGCCTATGACGTCGACGACGGCAGCGAGGTGTGGCGCTTCTGGACCGTGCCGGGCAACCCGGCCGACGGCTTCGAGAACGAAGCCCTGGAACGCGCCGCCGAGACCTGGATCGGTGAATGGTGGGTGTACGGCGGCGGCGGATCGGTCTGGGACGCGATGGCCTACGACCCGGGAACCAACCTGCTCTACGTCGGAATCGGCAACCCCACGCCGTGGCCGCAGGAGATCCGCCAGGGCCCGGGCACGCCCCGGATGGACAACCTCTACAACTCTTCGATCCTGGCCGTCGACGTGGACACGGGCGAGTACGCGTGGCACTACCAGACGACGCCCGGCGACGACTGGGACTTCGACGCCGTGCAGCACCTGATGCTGTTGGACCTGGAGATCGACGGCCGGATGCGGCAGACCATCGTCCAGGCGAACAAGAACGGCATCTTCTACGTCCTCGACCGGACGACCGGCGCCTTCATCTCCGCCGAACCGTTCGCCCAGGTGAGCTGGACGTTCGGCTACGACTACGAGACCGGGCGGCCCGACATCAACCCGGAGGCCTACTACACCTACGCGCAGCCCGTCACGATCGCCCCCTCGGGCGGCGGCGCCCATAGTTGGGCGCAGATGGCGTACCACCCCGACACGGGCTACGTCTACATCCCGGGCCGGGACAACAGCACGCTGACCTACGCGACCACCCCGCGCTTCGAGTTCACGCCCGGCAACCAGAACCTCGGGTTGAACATTCCCAACATGGGCGCAACGCCGCCGGGACCCGACGACCCCGAGCCGGCCGAGCCGCGGACGTTGCCCGAGATCGGCCCCAACCGCCAGGGACTGGTTGGCCGGGGCGGGTTCCTGTCGGCATGGGATCCAGTGACTCAGACCGAGGCGTGGTTCTCCAACGGCGGCGCCCAAAGCGGCGGCGGCGTCCTCGCGACGTCCGGCGGCCTGGTCCTGCAGATGCTGAACAACGGGACGCTGCGGGCGCTCCACGCCGAGACCGGAGAGCTGATCGCCGATATCGAGTTCGGCCAGTTGAACATGGGTCCGCCGATGACCTACATGATCGACGGCGTGCAGTACATCGCCGCCATCGGCGGGGGCATCGGGTTCGGGCCCAACTCCGGCGGCGACCAGACGCCGATGATGTACGTCTTCGCGCTCGACGGCGGACGGTGACGGCCTGGCCGACTTGTCCGTTCCGTCCACGCAAACCATGAACGGCGCCGCGCGGTCCTCGTCCCTGGGGATCGGTGAATTCGTGGCCTTGATGGCGATGCTGACCATGCTGGTCGCGCTGTCGATCGACATGGTGCTGCCGGCGCTGCCGGCGATCGGAACCTCGCTTGGCGTCGACCGCGCCAACGACAACCAGCTTGTCATCACGTTCCTGTTCCTGGGGTTCGGTTTCGGCCAGCTCGTCTACGGCCCGATGTCCGACGCGACAGGCCGCAAGCCGGCCGTGTACGCGGGCCTCGCCATGTACCTGGCCGGCTGTCTGCTTGCGTTGGCGGCGGCGAACTTCACGATGATGCTCGCCGGCCGGTTCCTGCAAGGATTGGGCGTGGCCGGCCCGCGGACCATGACCATCGCGCTGGTACGCGACCGCTTCGAGGGCCGGGCGATGGCGCGCGTCATGTCGTTCATCATGGCCGTGTTCATCCTGGGGCCGATCGTGGCTCCGGCCATCGGCCAGGGGCTTCTGGCCGCCGCGGGATGGCGGCTGATCTTCGGCGTCTACCTGGTGATGGCCCTGACCGCGTGCGCCTGGTTCGCGTTGCGCCAGGAGGAGACCCTGGACCCGGCACGGCGCATCGAGTTCTCCCCTGCCCGGATCGTCGATGCGCTGGTGAGCGTCCTGAGGTCCAGACCCGCCCTGGGCTATACGATCGCCACCGGTCTCGTCTTCGGCGCCTTCCTCGGCTACCTGACCTCGGCGCAACAGATCCTGCAGCAGCAATACGGCCTGGGAGCATGGTTCCCGCTCTATTTCGCCATCCTGGCCGTCGCCACCGGCGGATCCTCCATGATGAACGCCCGCCTGGTCATGCGGCACGGGATGCGCCGGTTGTCGCTGACCGCGTTGAAGACCATCGGCGGGGCTTCGGTCGTCTTCCTCGCCGTCGCCTACACGTTTTCGGGCCATCCTCCGCTGTGGAGCCTGATGGCGTACCTGTTGACGGCCTTCTTCTGCATCGGACTGCTCTTCAGCAACCTCAACGCGATGGCCATGCAACCGCTCGGGCACGTCGCGGGAACGGGCGCATCCGTCGTCGGAGGCCTGTCGACCTTGAGCTCCCTGATCCTGGGCACGTTGATCGGCCAGAGCTACAACGGAACGGTCCATCCCCTCGTCATCGGGTTCGCCATCCTGAGCGTCCTGTCGATGCTGGCCATGCGCTGGGCCGAGGCGAGTGCGGACCCTGTCGTCGACGCGAAGGCGACGTAGTCACGCATCCGCTTTTCATCGAACGTGATGCTTGCTAGGATTCCCGCTGGGATTTCACGAAGGAGATTCGCATGCGAACGCGAGCATTCCCATGGGCCTGTGTTCCGATCGGTCTGGCCGTCGCGCTGAGCGCAGCGGGGCAGGAAGGCCATCCCCTGACCGGAACATGGTCCGGAGACTGGGGACCGAGCCTGACCGAACGCACGCATGTCACGCTGGTCCTGGACTTCGACGGCGAGGCCGTCACCGGACTGATGAATCCCGGACCACGGTCGACGCCGCTCACGGCCGTCGCGCTGGACGTGACCGACTGGACCGTGCGCATCGAAGCGGAGGGCCCGGACGGCGAGTCCATCATGGCCGAGGGGCAGATCGAGAATCTCGAGTCCTACCATCGCACGCTGTCGGGGACATGGCGTCAGGGCGCGGCCGAGGGCGACTTCACGCTCACGCGGGACTAGGCGATGCGGGCACCGGCAACAGGCGGAAACTTACGACGGGGGGCGGCGGCGCTGGTTTTGGCCGCGCTCGCGGCCGGGCCCGGGCACACCCACCATTCCCACACGGCCACGTACAACGACGCCGTCCGGGTGACCCTGGAGGGCGCCGTCACCCGCATCGAGTGGGTCAATCCGCACGCCTACCTGTTCGTCGACGTCGAGGACGGCAACGGGACCGTCACGAACTGGGCGCTGGAATTCGGCAACATCTTCGACCTGGAGAAGGCCGGGTGGGCCGACGACACCGTCCGGATCGGCGACATGGTGCGCGTCGAGGCGTCGCCCGCCAGAGCGGCCGTCGCGCACGGCTTCGCCAACGCCGTCGTCCGGGCCGATAGTGGTGAAGCCGTGTTCACACCGGCCGACGCGCCGCCCGCCCCCGCTCCCCGAGATACGCCGCGTTGGCCCGACGGCCAGGTTCGCCTGGGCCCCGCGCCCGGCGAGACGGGTTACTGGGGGCCGGCCACCGCGGTCGGGCTGGTCGAGGACACCGGCGTCCCGGTCGCGATGAACGACGACGCCATCCTGGACGATCTGGCCGACGCCGGGCGCGTGGCGCCGTTCCGCCCCTGGGCCCGGGCCCTGTACGAAAGGCGCCAGCGGCGGCTGCTGGCCGACGACCCCATGACCGTGTGCATGCCCCCGGGCGGCCCGCGGCAGTTCCACACGCCCTATGGCGTGCAGTTCATCGAGCAGCGCGAGATCGACCGCGTCCTGGTGCTCCTCGGAGGCGGCAACCGCAACTGGAGGACGATCCACACCGACAGACGGCCGCAGGTCCAACCCGAGGAAACGGTCCGCACGTACTACGGCACGGCGGTCGGGCGTTGGGACGGCGACACGTTCGTCGTCGACTCGGTCGGGTTCAACGAGCGCTTCTGGTTCACCCGGGGCGGCCTGCCGCACACCGAAGCGCTCCGACTGACGGAACGCTTCTCGCGCCCGGACTACCACACCCTGGAATACGAGGTGACGGTCGATGATCCCAGAGCGTATACCCGGCCCTGGACGGGCCGGTGGACGCTCCGCTGGGTCCCGGACGAGGAGATTCAGGAGTACTTCTGCGAGGAAAAGGCGGAAGACACGTTCATCCGCTAGGAGAAGACAACGATGAGACATCAAACGCTGGGCCTCGCGGCGTGCGGTTTCGGCATCGCCGCGCTGGCCGTCGCGCCCGTCGCCGGCCACCATGCCTTCGAAGTGGACTTCGACACCGGCAACACGGCGGACCTGGCCGGTTTCGTCACCAAGGTCGACTGGGTGAACCCCCACGCCTTCGTCTTCATCAACATCGAGTCCGAGAACGGCGAGGTCGAGAACTACTCGATCGAGTTGGGACCGCCCTACGCGCTGGTCCGCGGCGGATGGCAACGGCAGACCGTCCGGATCGGAGACGCGATCACGATGGAGAACGTGGCGATGGCCCGCGACGGCAGCAACCGCGCGGGCGCGACGCGCCAGTCGGCCCTGGTGCTGGCCGACGGCCAGCGGATGGTGCTGCGATAGCGGCGTCGAACGAACGGAGGAAGACCGACCATGTTGCGCCCGTCAAGGACGAGAATCGCGGGATTGGCCCTCGGAGCGGCCGTGCTGCTCGTGCTCGGCGCTCCCGTACGCGGCCAGGACCCGACCCCGCGCTGGCCCGACGGCCGCCCGAACCTGGGGTCGGCGCCCGGCGCCAAGGGATACTGGGAGATCCGCCCCGGAGCCGGGGGCGGAATCGGCTTCCCGGGGGCGGCCGATCTGCCGTTGCGCCCCTGGGCCCGCGCCCTGATGGAACACCGGGGCGAGGCGGAGGATCTCTATCCGCCCAGCGTCCACTGCAAGCCGACCGGCGGTCCCGGCTTCTTCAACTCACCGGGTTTCGAGATCGTCGATGTACCCGACATGGAACGGATCTTTATCGTGAACATCGCCGGCCCCCATTCCTGGCGCGTCGTCTACATGGACGGTCGGGAACACCCCGAGGATCTGCGCCCGACCTATTTCGGGCACTCGATCGGACGCTGGGACGGCGACACGCTCGTCATCGACACCGTCGGCTTCAATGAGAAGTTATGGATACGCGGACAGGCGCCCACCACGCGGCAACTGCACCTGGTGGAACGGATCACCCGGCCGAACCTCCAGACGATCAACTACGAGGTGACGATCGAAGACCCGGGCAGCCTCACCGAGCCGTATACCGGCGGCTGGGAGATCAACCTCACGACCAATTCGTCCTGGATCGAGGACGGCGAGTCCTTCGAGTACATCTGCCAGGACTCTCGGGGATAGCTCCTGAAACCGACATTTCCGGACACGTCGCGGCGCCGGCCGGGCGCTCCGCTGAGTAACGTCCTGTGGAATACCTGCTGAGAATAGCACTGTTGATGGTTGCGATGGCCGCGCCCCTGCCGTCGCCGGCCCAGTTCCTGTCCGAAACGGAAAACCCTCTGGCGCGGCTCAAGCAAGAAGCCGACCGCGTACTGGGCGACGCCGGGCTCCCGTTCACCGACGCCCAGGAAAGCGCCATCACCCTCATGATGGAGGACCGGCGCCGCGCGTCGGAGGAACTCTTCGGCAACCTGATGGACTTCCGCGTCGGCCCGACGCAAGGCCGGGACAACGACCGTCTGCGCTCGGCGATCGAGTGGATGGAAAGCGAGTTCGTGGCCCGCTTGAACGAACACCTCACAACCGATCAAGCTCGAGTCTGGGACGCATTCGTCGCCGGAGGCGGACTCGCGGCCATTGCCGGCGGGGAAGAATCCCCACTCGCGATGGAAGCCGAGCAGACACAATTCGTCCGCATCCACAACAACGCGTACACGGCCGAGGACGACACCTATCGATTCAGCCAGCGGGGCAACGGAACACGCGGACCCGAGGTCATCGAGCGGGGCGGCGCCGGCGCGTTTCACGGCAACGTGGAGTTCCTGATCAAGGACGACGCGCTGAACGCGCGCAACCCGTTCGCGCAGAACAAGCCCCCATACCAGGAACGGCAACTCCGCGTGGACGTGAGCGGGCCCCTGGTTCCGCGCCGATTGACCACGGCGTTGGCCCTCGGTCAGGACGAGGCGGAGAACGTCGACGCGGTGCACGCCACGCTGCCCGACGGCGTTTACGATCTGGGAATCGTCCGGCCCACGACGAACCGGTTCTACGAGACCCGAAATACCGTCCGGCTCGCCGACGCGCACTCCCTCGACCTGAATCTGCGGTACCAGACCAACGACAGCGAGAACCAGGGGATCGGGGGTTTCACGCTGCCCGAACGGGCCTACGACGCGAGGGGCAACGACTGGGACTTCGAGGTTCGCCAGTTCTCGAGCGTGTCCGCGCGCAGCATCTACGAAACGCGTTTCGCCGTCACGAGCAGCCGGATCGAGACCGTACCGCGCAGCGAAGCGGTCCAGATCAACGTCCTGGACGCCTTCCAGGGCGGCGGCGGGCAGAACCGCGCCACGGACGCGGGGCGGGACTATCAGTTCGGCAACATGTATACGCGCATCGGCGAGATCTGGACGCTCAAGACAGGTGTCGAGGGTGCGTATCGGACGAGCCGGTCCGTCTCGGAAACCAACTTCGGCGGAGCGTTCACGTTCTCGAGCCTCGCCGATTTCGTCGCCGGGAAGCCCCAATCCTACCGGGAAACGGTCGGAGAACGGCTGCTCGAAACCGACCAGCTCGAAGTCGCCGTGTTCGTTCAGAACGATTTGCAGTTGAGTCCGCAGTTCACGCTGATGCTCGGGCTGCGTTACGAGACACAGACGAACTACGACGACCGCAACAACTTCGATCCGCGCATCGGCCTCGCCTACGCGATCGGCCCGAACACGGTGATTCGCGGCGGCGCCGCCATCTTCCACCAGCGGACGCCGCTCAGCGTGTTCAACGACCAGCAGCGCTTCGACGGCGCCCGGCAGTTCGAGATCGTGATCCAGGATCCCTCCTACCCCGATCCCTTCCGATCGGGGCGGATGGAGGAAACGCTGCCGGCCGTCTACGTCACCGACCCGGACATCACCGCTCCCTACGACGCCGTGACCGGCGTCCAGTTCGAACGCACGTTCCGGTCGAACCTGTTCGTCAGCGCGTCGTACAGCATCGCCAAGTACATCCATCGGCATCGACGACGCGACATCAACGCGCCGCTTCCCGCCTGCACGGCCCTGTTGCCGGATGACCCGACCGAGGCGCAGGTGCAGCGCTGCCGGCCCGATCCGTCGCGCGGGAACATCCTGAACCTGGAATCCACCGCCGGCGAGCTGGAACAGTACGTGCGGCTCAACTACAGGCAGCGGTTCAGCATCTTCAACGTCACGGCCGGATACACCTGGGAGCACATCCGGGCCTCGTCACGCCCGAGCAACCCGGCCACTCCCGCCGACAATTACAACGTGAAGGCCGACTGGGGCCTGATCGCCTCACCGATCCACTATCTCGACGTGGTTCTGAACGCGCAGTTGCCGCTCGGCCTCTTCCTGACCGGTACTCTGGCCGCCGACAGCGGCCGCCGGTGGACGATCACGACGGGAAGGGACGACAACTTCGACACGCGCTTCACCGACCGGCCGCCCGGCGTCGAGCGCGGGAGCGAGGACGGGCCGAACGCCATGACGACGGCGTTCAACATCTCGAAGGCGTTCTTCTTCGGTAACGGGGCCGGGGGGTCGCGCACCAACCTGAACGTGTTCGTCAACATGACGAACGCGTTCAACCGCACCAACCTGGGCGCGCCTTCCGGTGTTCTGACCTCGCCGAACTTCGGCCGGTCGACGAGCGCTTCGAACCCCCGGGAGGTCGAGGCCGGCCTCCGGTTCCAGTTCTGACTACGACGAGCCTGCGCCCGCTTAGCTGCCGGGGATCATGATGTGGGCGTAGCTGGAGCCCGCCTGCATGATCCACGCGCCGCCGGCGTTCGGGTTCTCGGGCAGCCCGAGCGACTCGCCCGTCGCGCCGGGCACCGCGATGGTCGTGTGCCTGTTGGCGCTCTCCGCGTCCGCGCCGCGCATGCTGATGAACAGCGAACCGAACTCGGGTGCGATGCGGCTGCCGTCTTCTTCGGCCGCCTGATGCCGCGCCCTGAGCGCTTCCTCGTCCGCGCTCTCGGCCGCGTACATGCGGTTCTGCGCCGCCCGGGGGAGGTTGGCCTGGCTGGTGCAATGGACCGAGAACGCCGGCTCGCCCAGTTGTCCCGACCGGTCGAAACAGACCATCGGATTGGTCCCCTCCCTGAGCGTTTCGTACGTGTGGTCGTCGTTCCACTTGATCACGCCGACCGCGTCGCGAGCCCTGGCCGGAGCGGCCATCAGGGCGCGCTCGATGAGCTCGGCGTCCGTTTGGGCGTAGGCGCTCGCCGAAAAAGCCAGCGCCAGGACAGTTAGACCTGCGTATTTCAT
Source organism: Acidobacteriota bacterium (assembly GCA_022821265.1). GTDB lineage: Bacteria > Acidobacteriota > Terriglobia > 20CM-2-55-15 > 20CM-2-55-15 > JAJEDW01. The sequence goes on along the minus strand of JAJEDW010000007.1, from coordinate 9,913 downwards.
TGGGTTCACTCCATGTCGAGCCGTGCGGCGGAGCGGGGTCAACACCGGACGTACACGACCCGGCGATTTCGAAAACGCCCGCTCCCACGGGCCGTCGACTCGCCCCGCGAGCGTATCGCGCCGCGGTTCGAGGATCAAGGGAAGCCCGCTTCCCGCAATCCTGACGTGCACCCCCGGAAAGCAGGGGACCGGCGGACTCGAGATGGGATCGACCGGGCTCGAACCGATGACCTCCTGCGTGTGAAGCAGGCGCTCTTCCGACTGAGCTACGATCCCCTGGCCGGAACAACAGCGTCTATTCTAACAGTGCGGCCGTTCTCGAAGCGGTCGAAGTTCACGGAGGAACGGGCGCCTACGCGGTCGCGTTCTTCAAGACATCCAGGGTTTCCTCGACCGAGGCGTCATGGTGCACGAGATGCGACAATGCCCGGACGAGCGCTTGCGGGTTGTGATGACCCCACACGTTGCGGCCGATGACGGCCCCGGCGGCCCCTGCGTTCAGGGCGCTTCTGACCATGGCGAACACGGCCCGCTCGTCATCCATCTTGCTGCCGCCGAGCACCAGCACAGGTCGGAAACAGTTCTCCACGACCGTCTTGAAGCTGTCCTCCGATCCCGTGTACTCGGTCTTGATCAGGTCGGCCCCCAGCTCCACGCCGATACGGGCCGCCAATCGTACGTTCTCCGGAGTGCGTAGCTCCAGGTGGGTGAAACCTCCGGGCAACACCTCCGCCATCAATGGCATGCCCCAGTTCTGGCACTGGCCCGCCAGGTTCGCGACGTTGGCCAAGGTGTGCCCCTCCAACGGGGTACCCGGAAAGCCCATGCACGCCACCGCATCGGCGCCCAGCCGCAGCGCGTCTTCGACCGAGTAGAGAAGTCTCGATTCAGGCGCCTTGCTGAGCAGCGACCCGCCTCCGTCCATCCTCGCGATCACTCCCAGAGACTTCAGCTCCGCGGCATACCGGCGAATCGTGCCCGGATTCGCCAGGACCGCGTCGGCGCCGCCCTCGGCGACCTGGGCGATGACCCGGCCGGGATCGGCCAGCTCCGGGTACACGTGGATGCCGCCACCATGGTCCATCGCCACGACCAGGCTCCGTCCGTCGTCGCCGAACAGGCGCTCGACCCTCCTTTCTCTCCCCAGCGCGTCGTCGAACATTCGCTCCCCTCCGGCCGCGGAAATCCAGGCGGCCTCAAGCTATGACTTTACGAAATCGGCTGCGCCGCCATCGTCTATATGACCGCTTTCGCGCAACCAGCGCTCCGTCCTCTTCATTCCCTCGTTCAATGACACGCGCGGTGCGTAACCCAGTATCCGTCGGGCCTTCGCGATGTCGAACGCCCCGGTTTGCGTCCACAACCGAACTTCGAGGGAAGTGAGCGCCGGCGTTCCGCCGACGATTCGAGCGCTCAACTCGGACCGATAGGCCATCCACTTCGCGCGAACGAGCGAAACGCGGGGCAAGGGATCCCGGCCGATCATTCGCGCGTAGTACCCCAGGAATTCGCTCCATGGAGTCTCCGCGCCGTCGCTGATGATGAAGTCCTCGCGGAGCGCCGAGTCCGTCCGAGCCGCCGAAAGGATGGCGTCGACCAGGTTGTCGATATAGACGTGATTCGATTGGCCGCGCCCGTCATCGATGAGCGTGAGCCGGCCCGCGTCGATCATGGACAACAGGCCGAGGGTCCAGAACGAGGACCGGGGACCGTAGACGTTGGCGGGCCGGATGACGACCAGCGGGAGGTGGGTTCGCTCGGCGTGGCGGGCGACCAGCCGTTCCGCCTCGATCTTGGAGTCGGAATACGGGATTCCGGTCGTCCGGAACGGGCCCGTCTCGTCCGTGTGCATCCCGGGATCGATGCCGTAGACCGCGATGCTGCTGATATGCACCAACCGCTCGACGCCCGCCTCCGCGGCCGCGTCGAGAACATTGGCCGTCCCGCCGACGTTGACCTTCCGGAAACGCTCGGGAGCGGCGCCCGCGTCGTGCATGAGCGCCGCGCAATGGAAAACGACCGAGCACCCTTCCATCGCCCGGCAAACGGATGCGGCGTCCGTGACGTCGCCTTCCACGATCTCGACGCCGATCGATGCGAGGCGGCGGGCCTTTTCCGGCGACCGCGCCAGGGCCCGCACCTCGGCCTTCTCTTCCCCCGTCAGGCGTTCGGCCAATCGGCCGCCGATGAAACCGGTCGCTCCCGTGACGAACGCCTTCTTGCCGGCGAGTCTTATGTCATTCCGCCGACAGCGCCGGTGATGGGGAGACCGCTCGGTTCGGAGGAATACGCACTACAGGTCCATCCCGAATTTCTCCGCGTACCAGTTTTCGAAGTCCTCCGAACTCATCTCGCGGCCGGCCGCCACGTACTCCTCATCCGACATCGCGGCCCGGCCCGCGACCCACCGCTCGGCGTCTTCCCCGACCAGATAGCGCAACCTCGGCTGATCGGTCTCGACGGCATGCCGGATCGTCGCGGCGACCCGTTCCGGCGGAGACGGATCCCGGAGACGCTTCTCGAATATCGCCATGAGCCGGACGAACGACTGCAGGTAGGGTGATTCGGTCGGTCGCTCCAGCGCCATCGCCTTGTCGAAAATGGGAGTGTGGATCACGCCGGGCTCGATGACGGAAACCCGCACGTTGTATCGAAGGGCCTCTTGGGCGATGGCTTCGCTGGCCGCTTCGAGCGCATGCTTGGAAGCCGAGTACGGTCCCTGGAACGCCATGACGAACCGGCCGGCGACCGACGTCACGTTGACGATGTGCCCGCCCCCTCGAGCGCGCATGCCGGGAAGCACGAGTTGCATCATGCGCCAGGCGCCGAAGAAATTGGTCTCCATGGTGTCGCGCAGATCCTTGTCGGTCGTTTCCTCGATCGAGCTGCCGACCCCGATCCCGGCATTGTTGACCAGAATGTCGATCCTTCCCGCCGAATCGAGCACGCCGACTACGGCCGACTCCATCGACGCGTTGTCGGTGACATCCAGCGGAATCACCTCCACGTGACCGGAGGAAACCATTTCGGGATCCGCCGCCCCCGGATTCCGCATCGAAGCGAACACGTGGTAGCCGTTACGCGCCAGCTCGATCACCGTCGCGCGGCCGATACCCGTGCTGGTTCCGGTGATCACTGCGACATTCATGGAATCCTCCGGGTCGTTCAGCCGGCACGCCGCCGATGACACCGACGATCGGCCGTCCGTGCCGGAGCCGGAGAAACGCGTGAGGCGGCGCATGGCGCTCCGCGCCGCGGAACGCCCGATGCGCGATCCGGGATGGCGGGAATCAATCGCCGGGGTGCATCATGACGAGCACGCTCGGGTTGTCGTCCACTGGAAACGTGGAGTACGGCAGCCATAGATCTCCGGTCTGGTAATCGAGCAGGATCATGCGCAGCAGCGCCGGACCTCGCGGAAGCGGATACTGCGTAAACTCGCTCGTCGCGACATCGAAGCGAAAGATTCGATCCGACGAGTTGGAGCTGACCCAAACGGCTTCCCTTTCCGGATCCCAGGTCGCGCTGTACGGCGCCGCGACCGTATCGGGAAGGTCATGTCTCCCCAGCTCCTCGCCCGCGATCGTGTCGTAGACGACCAACTGACCCTCACCGAAGAGGGGAATGTAGAGAACATCGTTCTCCCCGGCGGCGAGTCGCCTCGGACCGGCGCCTTCCGCGAACGGTAGAATCGTCTCGACACTCAGCGTTTCGGTGTTGAACTCGCCCACGACGCCGCCGATCTGCGAAAACCAGACGTTCCCGTCCGAGGTCATCACGCATCCGTAAAGCAGGGTCTGCATCGCGGCCACTTCCGCCAGCGGCATGGTGTAGAGCTCGACCTCGCCGGTCTCCGGATCCAGGCTTCCGAGCTGATTCAACCCGGTGAAGGTCATCCATATCCGGCCCTCGGCGTCGAACGCGACGTTGTGAAGGTCGTCCTGGCAGATGTCGTGGACGATCCCGGAGCCGCCGGCTCCCAGCAGGTACCGTTCTCCCCACGTCTCCGTACGCGGATCGAATATCGCCAACTCGCCGCTCTCCTCGAGCGTTACCCACAGGTTCCCGTCCGTGTCCGGCCAGATCGAGTGCGGGCCCGCCGGCCTCGTGGGCGTGTCGTACCACTCCTGGTCCCCGGTGTCCGGATCGAGCTTCAGCAGGCGGTTCTTCAAGGTATCGACGCCCCACACATTGCGGGATCCATCGACCGTCGAAACCTCGCGTACCAGGGAGACGCTCGGCATTTCGTACAGCTTGAAGTACGTGTTCCCGTTGGCTCCGAGCGTGCCGCCTTCGTTATACGCTTCGCGGTAGTCGGCCACGCTGTACGTGCTGAAGTCGGTCGGCATGTGCTCGGCCAGGAACGGCGCGATGATGTCTTCGTCATCCTGGTTGTGACGGCTGTTCTCGGGCAGCAAATAGACCTGGAATTCCTCCGCGGCCGGATCGATGTCCCACCGCAAACGGTGGACTTCCTCGTCCGTGGGCGCGAAGCTCCCGGTCGCCATCGTGAAGAGCGCGGCTCTCATGAACTCGATGGCTCCGCGCCATGCGTCCTCGCGCTGATCCACGGGCAGCCCCTCCAGCCTGCTGGCGAACGCCTTCACCCGGTCACCGGGGGTCTCATGGCAGTCCGAACACTTGTAAACCATGCGGCGGCGGGCATTCGTGTCGGGCATCAGCGATATCCAGGCCGATCCCGGCACCTGGTCCGCGACGTTGTCGAGGGGGGTGAGCGTGAAGTCGACCTCGGCAGCGCCATCCGCTCCGGCCGACGGCGCGGACGGACTCTGCTCGCCGGATTCGTATCCGACCTTGCGGCTGGTGATCGTGATGCCGGCGGCGCCGATGCCCGGACCCAGCTCCGGCGTCCGATAGCGGCCCGCGGCATCCGTGAAGACGGAAATCTCGCTGGCTCCCAGGCAGTCGCAGCGCACGGTGACCATGGCCCCGGCGACAGGCTCGCCCTGGGTGTCGAGGACCGTACCGGTGAGTCTCGCCACGTCCTGATCCAGTGCTTGAGCCGCCGCGGGCACGCCGGCTCCCGCGGTCACCAACGGCGCCGCAAGCACCAACGCGATTCCTGTTCGAGAGATGGTTCCGAGCATGATTCTACTCCTTGGGTCGATGGCGCCTGACGGATCGGACCGAGGCCTCTCGGCTTCGCCAGGCCGGTCGCCGTTTGCGGAATGAAGGACCCACGCACATGCGTCCCGACGGGGCCCTATTCCGGTCGCTCGTGCTTGTCGAAGCTCAGATCGGCACGCAGGATGGTGTGGTGAATAGTCTTCGAGACTGCCGGGATTCCCGTGATCGCCTTCGACCAGCTGTCCCCTTCATCGTCGCTATAGTAGATTTCCCCGTCCGTGTTGCCGGCGTAGAGCTCGCAGGATCCGTTCCACGCCTCCAGGGACATTGCCTCGAAGCTCGCATGAAGTCTCTCGGGCATCCCGTTTCCCAGAACTTCCCAGGTGTCCCCGCTGTCGCGACTGCGGGCAATGCGCGGGTTGGCGGACTTGGTCTGCATCCAATGATAGGGATCGGCCTCTCCCCCGGCAAGGAACATCAACTTTTCGTTGGCGGGATGAATCACCATGGGATCGGGATAACCGATGCGGGCGATCCGTTCCCCTATGTTCTCCCACGTCTCGCCTCGGTCGTGGCTCCTGTAGAATCCGTACCCCGTGGGCAAATACAACGTGCTCGTATCGGAAGACAAGATCAGCAGTCGATGGCAATCGTCATTGAATCCTTGAAGTTCCTGCCAGGTTTCGCCCGCGTTCGTGCTCTTGAAAAGCCCACCCTGTTCGACGCAGGCATAGATGACGTTCGCTTCCTTCGGATCGACCGTGATGTTGATCACGTGCGCGTCATGAGGCGGCGCCGGAAAGGTCCACTTCGAGACGCTCGGGACCGTTCTCAGCGAAGGCATCTCCGTCCAGTTGCCTCCCATATCGTCGCTGTAATAGATGTGAGCGGGTTCGGTGCCCGCATACAGCCGGACCTTGTCGCCCGATCGCCCATGGGTAAGGCTGTAGACGTTGTCCGAGGCCAGGCCGTGCTTGCGAAACTCCCAGGTCTCGCCGAAATCCGTGCTCGCCGCCACACCCGCGTCGTGCATCGATGCGAAGATGGTCCGGCTGACCGGCTCGATCAGCAAGGCGATGACGTGGTGCTCCTGGAGACCGCGCTTGTCGACTCTCCAGTCACTGCCCACGCCATCCCGTTTGCAGAACACGACTCCCTCGACGGTTGCAACCAGCAAGTCGTTCGAAGGAGACTCGGACGAGTAGATCGTCGTTCCCCCGTGCGATAAGCAGATAGCCATGGGTAATGCCCTCCTGGTTTCGGTGACCCCTTGTTTTCCGAGTCCACAGCGGCAAGTCCGCAACGGTTCGGGACCGGAGCGTCGCGGTTCCCGCCGACTACTTCCCGAGTGAACCGAAGCTCGACGCTATGCGGTCCAGTCCCCGATTCATGACCGAAATGTCGACGGCACAACTCAGTATCTTCACCCCGCGTGCGATCCAGCGTTTCGCCGCCTCGACGGATTCCGCGTGCATGGCGGCGATCTTGCCGCCCTCGTCGATCCGGGTCAGTACATCGTTGACGTACCCGAGCAATTCGGGGTCATCGAATCGGCTCGCTCGACCCATCGACTGGGACAGGTCGCCCAAGCCCACGAACACGATGTCCAAACCCGGAACCCGGCAGATCTCGGCGGCGTTTTCGACCCCGCGAACCGACTCGATTTGAACCATGGTCATCGTGCGACGGTTCGCTTCCGCAAACAGTTCCAGTGGCGTACCGCCGATCCCGTACCTCGTTCCCCGGCTGGATGAGCTGTACCCGCGCTTCCCGATCGGAGCGTACTTCGCCGCGCTCACCACCGCCGCCGCCTGCTCGGCCGTCTCGACCTGCGGCGCGTTGACGATTCCGGCGCCGGCCTCCAGCGCCCGCGACACATGGGACGGGCTCCGGTCCGGCACGCGAACCAGGGTCGTCACGTTGGCGGCGTCGGCCGCGCGGCAGAGTTCTTCGACTCTTCCGAAGTCGGCCGTGGAGTGCTCCATGTCGACCCAGACGAAGTCGAAGCCCGCGAGGCCGACCAACTCGACGATGACCGGCGACAGCGTCCGGCATACGACTCCGAACGCGGGTTGTCCGGCCTCGACCTTCTCCTTCACGTTGTTCGTGCCAGCCAGCATGTTCGTATCCGACGCTGCCCCCAGACGACCGCGCCGCCGATGGGTCGACGCGACCCGGACGATTCTCAGTCCAGACCGATCACGACGTTCTTGACGCGGGTGAATCGCCGCAAGGTCTCGGCGCCGTCCACCGAGCCGAACCCGCTGCGCTTGTACGCGCCGGAGGGCGCTTCCAACCCTGCCGGAAAGTAACGGTTCACATAGACACTTCCGGCCTCGAGACTTCGCGCCATGTAGTGCGCGGTCTTCAGATCGCTTGTCCACACGCCGGCGGCCAAACCGTATTGCGTTCCGTTGGCGATCTGCAATGCCTCCTCGGCGTCCGAAAAGCTGAGAACAGACAGCACGGGGCCGAAGATCTCCTCCTGACTGATTCGCATCTCGTGCTTGACTCCGGAAAAGATCGTCGGTTCGACGAAATACCCTTCCGCGAGACTGCCATCGGTCACACGACGGCCGCCCGTTTCGAGCGAGGCTCCTTCTTGCCTGCCGGCCTCGATGTAGTCCGTCACGCGGTCGAGTTGGCCGTCCGAAACGAGGGGGCCGAGATCCGGATTCTCCAGACCCGGACCGATGCGCAACTTCCGGGTCGCTTCGACCAGCCGTTCGAGAAACGGATCATGAACATCCTCGTGCAGCACCAGCCGCGAACCGGCCACGCAGATCTGTCCCGAGCAGGAGAAGATGGCGGGCAACGTCCACAGCAAGGCCGCATCCAGGTTCGCATCGGAAAAGACGATGTTGGCCGATTTGCCGCCCAACTCGAGGCCGACCGGAACGACGTGATCCGCAGCGAGCTTCATGACCGTCGTACCCGTTTCGATGGAACCGGTGAACGACACACCGTCGATGTCCGGATGCCCCGCAAGGGCCGCGCCGGCGGCCGGCCCGAAGCCCGTGACGACGTTCAGGACCCCGTCGGGCAACCCGGCTTCGGTGGCGATCTCGGCGAGCCGCAACACGGTCAGCATCGCTTCCTCAGCGGGCTTCACGACGACGGTATTGCCGGCCGCAAGCGCCGGGGCGATGCACCGACTCGCCGCGTACAACGGACCGTTCCAGGGAATGATGGCCGCCACCACGCCCAGCGGCTCCCGCAACGTGAAGTCCACGTTGTTTCCAGGCACCGGAACCGTCTCGCCGCCGAGCTTGTCGGGCAATCCGCCGTAGTACTCGAAGTGACGCGCGGCCACTTCCCGGGCTACGAATTCCGATTCCCGCAACGGGAAACCCGTATCGAGTGTTTCCAACCGCGCCAACTCTTCCAGCTCCTCGAGAATACGGCCGGAGATTCGATGCAGGATGCGCCCTCGATCCCTCCGCTCGACCTTGCCCCATACGTTTCGTGCATCGCGCGCCGCCCGGACGGCGCGGTCGACGTCGTCAGCGGACCCTTCGGCCACCTCGGCGAGAGGCTCCCCGGTGGACGGGTCCAGGGTGTCGAAATACCTGTTCGTCGCCGGCGCCCGGGCGGCGCCCGCGATGTAGTGGTCGTACTTCGTCAAGCTCACCGCGGGCCCCTCTCCACGGCCATCCTAGTCGTTCCGGACACGGGCCCAGCGGGTGAGTTTGGGAAATTCGTTCTTCAGGTTTCGGTACAAGTCGCGATAGAGCTGCAGCAAGTCCGTGTAACGGGAGTGGTGGGTCTGGTTCGGCTCGAAACGGGCTCGATGCTGGACCATGATTTCCGCTCCCTCGGAGAGACTCCCGAAAACGCCCGCCCCCCAGCCGGCGATGATCGCCGCGCCCAGCAGGCTGGAGTCGCTCACGCTCGGGACCCGGACCGGTTTACCGATCACGTCGGCCTTGATCTGATTCCACACATCGCTTCGCGACGCCCCGCCGGCGACCGTGATCTGGCGGATCTCGGCGCCGGCCTCCTGGATGACCTCGCACACGTCACGAACCGCCAGCGCCACCGATTCGAGCACCGCGCGCGCGAAATGGGAGCGGCCATGCGCTTCGCCCACACCGAAAAAAACTCCCCGTGCGTCCGGGTCGTTGATCGGCGACCGTTCACCCACCAGGTAGGGCAACACGAGCAGCCCGCCGGCGCCGACCGGCGCGGACGCCGCTTCTTCGCTGACGACCCGATACGGGTCCGGCACCGACTCGTAGAAGCGCCGAACGAACCAGTCGAGCATGATCCCGCCGCTCGACATGGCGCCTCCGAAGATCCAATCGCGCTTCCCCGCGCTCTCGACGACGTGCGGCATCGACTGGACGCGGCCGTGTGGGTCTTCGAGCGCGCGGTCCCAGACGAGCGCAACACCATCCGTGGTTCCGACCGTATTGCAGAGCTCCCCTCTTCTGAGGGTGGCGGTGCCGACCCACGCGGCAAACGCGTCTACCGTGCCGGCCACCACGGGCAATCCCTCCGGCAAACCCGTCTCCGCCGACGCGCTCGGCGTGACGCCGCCTATGACCTCACCGAGGGGCGCGCGGCGTGACGGGAACTTCTCCCCGTCCAGTCCGATGTCGTGAATATCGTCTGGCGACCACGGCAACGGGAGGCCGGAGGGCAGGACCGTCACCGCCTCACCGGTCAACATGAAGCTGATGAAGTCGAACGATTCGAAGAAGTGACCGGTCCGCCGATAACTGCCGGTCTCCGCGCGCTGAAGCCACAGGGCCCTGGGCAACGGGCTGAAACCCGCGAACGGTCCGAGCCGTTCGGTCAGTTCCCCGACTTCTGCAACGGACCT
>JAJEDW010000038.1 GCA_022821265.1 Acidobacteriota bacterium | reverse complement strand
ATGTGCGGCTATCTGATGCGAGCTATCGATCGGCAGCCTCCTAACCTGAGTCCCGTCGACGATTCACCTGCGTGTTTCGATGCTTATTGAAATCTCAGAAAACCGCGATTGCACCACGGGCTGCTAGAACTCGTACCTCAGGCCGAACTGCATGACCCGGGCGGGGATCATGACCCGCGAGTAGTTGCCGAAGCTCCCCGGGAAGACGAACGACAGCGTCTCCCACACGTCGGGGTTGAACCGCACGCTGTTGGTCACGTTGAACGCCTCGGCGCGGAACTGCAGGCTGTTGCCCTCGAACGGCAGGGCGAAGCGTTTGCCCAGGGCCAGGTCGATCGAGAATATCCCGTCCCCGCGGAGGTTGTTCCGCTGGCCGATCTCGCCGGGCAGGACCTGGCGGAAAGAAGCCAGGGCCGCCGCGGGATCGCCGAAGACGTTCGGTCCCGTCCCGCCTCCGATCAGCCGGGCATTCTTCGTGTTCGTCTGTTCCGGCACCGGCCCCACCGGCTCGGCGAAGTGCTGATAGCAATAACACGTCGGCCAGGCCAGACCGTTCAGCACGCTGAGCGGGAATCCCGACGTCAGGCGCATCAGGCCGCTGACCTGCCAGCCTCCGACGATGGCCTCGGCGGCCGAACCCAGGTCGGACAGCAGGGGCTTGCCGCGTCCGACGGGCAACTCCACGACCCAGTTGGCGTTCCACTGGTGCCGCGTGTCGACATCCGAAACCGTCCGCTGCGTTTCCGGGTCCCAGGCGTTGATGACGCTGAACGCCGACCAGTAGGTATCTCCCGGGATCTGGCCGAATCGTTCGCCCAGGCCGCGCCGCGCGCCCACCGACACCAGGTCCGTGGACTTGGACAGGGTGTAGTTCACGTGGAACTGGTAGCCGTTGGAAAACGCCTTGCGCACCGACACCTGCATGGAGTTGTAGGCGGAGGTTCCGTAGGACCGCAGCGCGTCGAACCCCCAGAACTGGGGGTTCAGGAACGCGCCGGCCCCCAGGTCGCTGCAGAACGGGGCGCAGACGTAGTCGATGTTGTAGAGCGCCGTGCCGGTGTCCGGGCTGCTGGCCCGGATGGCCTCGTAGACGCGCGAGGTCGCCGTCGCGTCCGGCGTGGCGGCGCCCGAGTACACGTTCTCCCAGAACGCGATCGGCGGCACGGCCTCGGGCGGGGCGCCCTGCCGCACTTGCATTTCGAGTTCGTGCAGCGCGTCCATCAGGTGTTGGCCCGACGCCGGATCCCGGAAGTTGGTGTACTGCGCCGCGGCCGTGTCGTTGACCAGCAGCCGGCGGCCGAAACGGCCGACGTAGCCGACCTCGACGACGAACCCGCCGTCCAGCTCGCGCGCGAAAGAAACCGTGGGGTTGATGCTGTAGGGCGGCACGACGGAAGAGTCGACGCCCTGGCTCCATCCCAGCCCGTTGGGGTCGGGCGTGCCCGGGCCGCCCGGCGGCGGCGGACGGAGCCCCGCGGCGGGGAAGTTGTCGAACCCCTCGAAGCGCGGCGCCGCGGCCACGGTCGCTATCTGGTTGGTCACGCGGCTGGTCAAACCGAACGCGTTCCGGTCGAGCATCTGCATCATGCCCATGCCGAAGCTGCTGTAGAACATGCCGACGCCGGCCCGGATCGACGTCCGCCCGCCGCCGCCGAGGAGCCGGCCGAGAAACCCGTCACCGGCGTCGGGCGAGAAGGCGACAGCCACCCTGGGCGCGAAGTTCTTGTAGTGCGTGCTCCACAGCGGCCCGCCTTCGAGATCGTCGGCCCGCACGAACCCGATGGGTCCGGCTTCGCGCGTGGGCCGGCCCGCGGCCGCCAGTTCCAGCCGGCGCGCGATGTAGTCGTCCAGCGTCGGAGTGATGCTGACCTGGAACCCGTCCACCTCCCGGACCGGCGGCAGCACGGACCATCGCACGCCGGCCGTCAGCGTCAGCCCGGGACGGACGCGCCAGATGTCCTGGACGTAGAACTCGGCCTGTTCGGTTCCGAACGTGCGGGTGGACGGATCGCCCAGCGGCAGCGCGTTGCCGTCCAGGTCGTAGTTGTAGTTGGCGTCGTAGAAGTTGACCACTCCCAGCACGGTGGCCATGGTCTCGCGGAAGACGCCGGGGTTGGCGGGGGGCGCCGCGAGCGGGGCCTCGAACACGGCGGACGCATCCGCCAGAGCCCAGGCCGCCTGTTTGGCGAAGTGATAACTGTTCTCGAAGTTCACACGGCGGTTCCGGATCGAATACAACGCGCCGCCGAACTGGAGAAAGTGCGATCCGCGCGTCGCGGACAGGTTCGCCGAGAACGTCTGCGTCGGCAGGTACGTTTCCCGCGGCGTCGTCGCGCCGCGAATGTCGTCGATGATGCTGTCTCCCAGGCTGACCCGGGAGGCGGTCTGGACACCCGAGAAGGTCACCTTCTGCCCCGTGAACCCGTAGCGGAACGTGCCGATCACGTTGCCCCCGAACGTCCCGTCGTAGCCGATGGCCAACCCGCGGCTGGTGTCCTCGGTCTCGCTGTTGGGCGGTTCCCCGGGGAACTGCGGCAGGCTCGTGATGCGGTCATCCTGGAAGTTCAGGCGCAGGAACATGCGGTGCAGGCCGTCGGGGTCCGCGGTCCAGTCCAACCTGGACACCCATGTGTTCCAGACCAGCGGGGTGGGGGCCGAGAAACGGTATCCCGCCGTGTTCAACCCGTCACCGACCGTGGAGTCGTTCGGCGCGGGGAACGATCGAAAGTACTCGAGCGTGGCGGGATTGGTACCGATTCCCATGGGGTCGATCCGGTTTCGGACGAATTCGGGATCGAGCGTGACGACGTCCCCGGAGGCGCTCCTGTACCGGACGGATCCCTCGCGCATCGAAGCCGTGGGAACACGGCGCACCGCGCTGCCCTCGCTGGCGTCGCGGCGGCCCTCGTAATTCACGAAGTAGAACACGCGCCCCGTGCGGATGGGGCCGCCGACGGACGCTCCGAAGACATTGCGGATCAGCTTGGGGCGATCGACGCCGGCCCGGTTGTTGAAGAAGTCGTTGGCCGCCGTGACCGTGTTCCTGTGGAACTCGTAAAACGATCCGTGGAGCTGGTTGGTTCCGCTCTTGGTCACCAGCGACACCTGCGCCCCGGAGGCCCGGCCCTGGTCGGCATTGGCCGCGGTCGTCACCACCCGGAATTCCTGAATCGAGTCCAGCGTGTTGCGCAGCACGCTGGTGAACGGCGTCCGTCCGTTCTGGTCGTTGACGTCAACGCCGTCGAGGGTCACGTTCGACTGGTCGCTCTGCGCGCCGTTCACCGAACCGTTCCGGATGTCGGCCGCCCGCTTGGCGTCGAGCGGATCCGCGCTGATGAAAGTGACGCCCGCCTGCAGCGAGAGCAGGCCGGCCGGATTGCGCGCGTTCAGCGGCAACTGGCTGATCGGCCGCGTTCCGAACGCGTTCCCCACCGAGGCGTCGGTGGTATTGACCTGTTCGGTCGGGGCGGAGACGGTGACGGCGTCGGTGAGCGCGGCGACCTGGAACGTCACGGGAATCTCGATATGGGTGTTGACGAGCAGGGTGACGCCTTCCACGGTCACGGTCTGGAAGCCCGGCTGGATCGCCGACAGCGTGTAGGCGCCCGGCGGCAACTGCGCGAACGTGTACAACCCCTGGCCGTCGGAGAGCAGCGTCCGCTGGAACCCGTTGGCCACGTTCGTCACGGTGATCTCCGCGCCGGGAATCACCGCACCGCTGGCGTCGGCGACCGTGCCGCTCAGACTGCTGGTTTGCGCATGGGAATCGGGGAACGACAGGGTTATGGCTGTCAGGAAGCTAAGAAACGGATACCGGAACCGGTTACGCA
>JAJEDW010000296.1 GCA_022821265.1 Acidobacteriota bacterium | reverse complement strand
GGACCTGTCGAGCCCGGAAATCTTCAAGTACCCGTTCAGCTACATGTCCCACCCGGGCGACGTGGAGCTGACCGACGCCGAGGTGGAGAACCTGCGGGAGTACGTCGAGCGGGGCGGCTTCGTCATGCTCGACGACTTCGGAGGCCAGGGGCAGGGGCCTTGGGAGTTCGAGACCGTGCGGTCGAACTTCCGGCGGGCGTTTCCGGACCGCGAAATGTTCGAGTTGTCGCTGGACCACGAGATCTTCCGTTCGGTGTACGACGTGAATCCCCGAAACGCGGTCCATCCGATGTCCGGTGCGCAAGCCTACTTCCTGGGCTTCCCGGACGGACGCGACGGCACGGCCATGATCATCTGCTACCACAACGACGTGGGCGACTACTGGGAATACCTGGACAACCCCCGCTACCCGCTGGAACCGTCCGGGGAGGCCGTGCGGCTCGGCGTCAACTTCGCCTTCTACGCGATGACCCACTGACGGGCTGCGGCGCACGCCGCGGGCTTCGGTAGAGCCCGCGCGACGCTCGGGCTGTCGAGCCGGATGGTCTTCCTGGACTTGCGCCTGATTGACCGCGCCGTGGCTTTCCCGACGCAAGACCAGCGTCACTCGGTTCCGATTCCGTTCGTCGCCATCGACCACGCGCTGTTGTCACCCACCCGGAGCAAGCCGCGGAACAGTCTTTGCAACTCCCGTGGATGTGATAATAGAAAGTATCGATTTAGATCATCATGATAATATAAACCGCATGTTTCCACGATCACTCAGCCTCCCCCCGTCCGGGACCGAGACGTTCTTCCTCTGGGGCCCACGCCAGACGGGCAAAACCACTCTGCTGCGGCGCATCTATCCGGACGCTCGGTGGGTGGATCTCTTGAAGGCCGACGAGTACCGCCGTTATGGCGCGCGGCCGGAACGGCTCCGCGAAGAACTGGACGAAAACCCTCCGGAGCCCGGCCAACAGGTTGTCATCGACGAAATCCAGAAAGTCCCCGCGCTGCTCGACGAGGTGCACTGGCTGATCGAGAACCGCGGTCTCCATTTCGCGCTCTGCGGATCCAGCGCTCGCCGGGTCCGGCGGGGAGGCGTGAATCTTCTTGGAGGCCGCGCGCTCCGCTGCGAACTCGGCGGCCTGTCGGCAATCGAAACCGGAGACGCATTCGATCTCGACCGGATGCTCAACCGCGGCTGCCTGCCTCGGATCTATCAGGTGCCCTCATACGGCCGGATGCTCGATGCCTACATCGCGGTGTACCTGAAGGAGGAGGTGATGGCCGAGGGCCTCGCTCGAAGCTTGCCGGTGTTCTCCGACTTCCTGGAAGCGGCCGCCCTCGGCGATGGCGAACTCGTGAATTTCAAGAACGTCGCCCGCGAGTGCGGCGTCTCCGGCCCCACGATCAAGGGTTACTTCCAGATCCTCGAGGACACCCTGCTCGGCGCCTGGCTGCCCGCCTTTCGAAAGCGTCCCAAGCGCCGCGTGATCGGCGCGCCCAAGTTCTATTTCTCCGATGTCGGGGTGGTGAACCGGCTGGCCAGACGCGGAGAACTGATTCCCGGCTCCTCCGCCTACGGCAAGGCGTTCGAGAACTGGGTCTTCCACGAACTCGGTCTCAACCTGTCCTACCGGGAATCGAATACGGCTCTCTCCTACTGGCGGCTCGCCGGCGGCACCGAGGTGGACTTCATCGTGGGCGACATGGAAGCGGCCGTGGAGGCGAAGTCGCCCGCCAACATCACCAGCAACCATCTGAAGGGTCTGCGCAGCCTGGTCAAGGATCATCCGCAGGTGAAGCGCCGCCTCGTCGTGTGCCGGGAGCCCCGGCCCCGCCGAACGGCGGACGGCATCGAAATCCTGCCCGTTACGGCGTTCCTCAAGCGCCTCTGGGGCGGTGAACTCTGGTAGAGCCGTCGGCTGAGAGCGCGAGCGCGGGCGCACGGAGGCGCCCGTGCCTTGAGGAACGCGAGGAACGCGTGGACGCCGACCGTGTCGTCGGGTTTGTCCGCGACTCTTGCGGCCCCGACGATGCTCACCGATAATCGGGTCGGCAGGAACGTGGCAAGTGACGTCGAGACGCTGGAGCCTCATGGGGAAAGCGAATTCGACGACCATCGTGGTCGACCAACTCGGGAAGTCGATCGTCGCCAATCAAGAGATCCGCCGGATGAACGCCTGGACGCGGCTGGCGTATTGTCTGGCCGTCGTTCCGGCATTCTTCGTGTCGTCTTCCTTGTCCGCGGCGGCGCAGACGCCAGGGCCGGCGTCGATCCAGGGGATGGTGCTGGACGTCAGGACGGGCGCACCGATCCCCGGCGCGCGCGTCGGATTGATCGGCCCCATGGGGGCCGGAGCGTCGGAGACCGCCGAAGTCGCCGCCGACGGCGCGGGAAACTACACGTTTTCCGAAGTCGAACCGGGTGAGTACCGGCTGGTCCCGCAACGCGAAGGCTACCTCGATGCCGCCGACGGGGTCGTGAACCGGGTTTCGGGAAGGATCCTCGTTGGATCCGGTCAGAATCTCCAAGACGTGACGCTATTGATGGGCCCGGGCGGCGCGATCGCCGGCACGGTCCAGGACGTGGAGCGGCAGGCCGTGGCGGATGCGCCTGTGTCCGTGTACCGGTACGTGTACGACACGATCGACTACCGGTGGACGTGGACGGCGATCGAATCGGTCACGACGAGTGGGGGCGGCGACTTCCGCGTCGACGGCCTCGATCCGGGCCGGTACGTCGTCCGGGTGACGCCACCATCCAACATCGGGCTGAATGAGCCCCTGGCGCGCCTTGTAGACGGCGTCGATTTCGAAACCTTGCCCGCGGAAGCGAGGGCGGCGATCACAAACCGGGTCACGGGTCGTCAGCGCGCGGGCGGCCACTTGCCGATCTACTATCCGAACACGTCGGATCTGCGGCAGGCCGCCCGAATCGACGTCGATTACGCACGCGAGACATACATACGGATCGTGATGCCGCTGGAATCGGCTTTCAGCATTCGCGGCGCCGTGGTCGATCCTTCGGCGCTGGACCGCCGACCGACATTCTTTTCGCTGTCATCCAGAGACATCGCCCTCACCCGTTCGGGAAACGTGGCCGCCGACGGCACGTTCGAGTTTTCGAACCTGGCGCCCGGAACCTACGACATCAACACGATCCTGTCGACCGGCGAGCCGGCGCGCATGACGCCGTCACCCGTCCCCGGCCGCCCGCCGCTGCCGGTGCCGGTGCAGCCCAACCGTGATCCGGACCGGCTGGTCGACCATGCGCAAGTCACCATCGTCAACGAGGATGTGGACGAAGTCGTGATCGTGCCCGACGCCGTCGAGGTTTCGGGCACCGTCGAGACCGCCGATGGCGCGCCGCTGCCCGATGGCCTGTTTCTGGCGATTCGAGGACCCGGACTGTCGACCAACCAGCCGCATCCCGTCGAGTTGGGCGAGGACGGCCGGTTCGTGATCACGCATGTCCCGGAAGGCGGCTATCGGCTCGTCGTCACGGGCTTGAGCGGCGGGTTGCCGGCGGGACTGCCCGCCGGATGGTACGTCGAGTCGGCACGCATGGGCGCGATCGACGCGTTGGACGCCGAGTTCCGCATCGACCGGAGCTGGGCCGGCCAACCGCTGGAGGTCGTGCTCCGCCGATCGTCCAGCGACCTGTCGGTCACTGTGGACGAGGTCACCGGGACGCAGGGCGCTGTCTTCGTCGCCGCGGTTCCCGACACCCGCCGGCGCCACCGGCCGTACCTCTACCGGACGGGGTGGACCGACGAGGACGGCTCTCTGCGCTTCGACGCGATGGCGCCCGGGGAGTACCGCGTGTTCGCGTGGGAGCGCGTTGCGGCGAACGCCTGGCTGGATCCCGAGTACATCGCGGGGATCGAGGGACGCGGCCAACTCGTACGTGTCGGCGAGAGCGGGCGCGCGACCGTCGAAGTGCGCGTGACCCGCTGAGCCGCGGCGACGGGTATGGGCGTTCGGCCTGCCGCACGACGCCCGGCGTCTTGCCGACCGATCGGCGTTGGTTGCACGGGCCAAGCCGGCAACCGGCCGACGCCGGCGGTCATCCTTTGTGTCACGATCACGCCGGACCGGAGGCGATGTACCTGCTGACGGCGTAAGCATAGGCTGGCCGTGAAGACCCGACTCCCGCGGACAGGAAGACTCTGTCGCCCCTGGTGGCCGCGATCAAGAAAGAAGAGGCAAGCCGATGACGAAGGAACGAACCCAGGTGGGCCGAGAGGTCGAACGAGCGTTGGGCGAGGTGCTTGCCCACGTGCGCGGCGAAGCGGATCTGCCGTGCCGCATCGTCGACGATCCCGCCGCGGAGCACATCCTTGCGATACGGAAGCGCATGAAGTTGAGTCGTCGGAAATTCGCCGACCGTTTCGGCCTTGACGCGCGCGCCGTGCAGGATTGGGAGCAGGGGCGCCGGGTTCCGGATCGCGCCGCCCGCGTCTTGCTGACCGTCATTGACCGGGACCCCGAGGCCGTCGTGCGCGTGCTCGGCGAGTGAGTGACGAAAAGGCCGGAGTTCGGAACACAGGCGCCGAATCGAACGATTTCCCTGGCAATCCGTGAATATTCGACAGAAAACGCCCAATCGCTGCTCCGACCGCATCCTGAACTTGCCACATGAGCGCCCACAGCGGCGCTGGGAGATGGACTTCCAGCGGCCGCCGACTCCGCAGGTGTTGGACCAGAAAGTCAGAGCGGGATGCGCGCGTAACGAGTCACGTTCAGAATCAGGATGCTCGAACAGTCTCATGAGGATGGGCTTTGCTTCGCTTGCCAGGCCGCCGCGTGAGCCAAACGCCGAAGCATGCCGAATTCGAAGTGAGAAACCGGATTAAGCGAGTTGCGCAGATTGGCGAGTACCGCCGACCTCTTGCCGAGCTGGGCCCCGATCGCCCCGAGCATCGCGCGCACTCGGGGCGGCTCGCCCGCCGCGACGCCGAGCAACCGCTCGAAGCGCCGATCGTCGAGACAGAGCGCCAGCGTGCGCTTGACGGTGTCCTCGGGGGACAGCTCGCTGGTCGCGCCGGCGCGTCGAAGGAAGTCGAGTAGTGCGGCGTCCGTTTCGCTGAGCTTCTTCCAGGCCTCCGGCCTGCGGGTATGGACGACGGTGTCCTCGCCCAGCAGCTTGCGCGGAAGCCGAAAGCCGCTGGTTGCCACTTCTGTTCGGCTTCCGCTCTGGGTTGTGAATCCGAGCATGTTGGCCGCCGCGATGCCGGCGGGGAAGACGGGGTTGTCGCGGTCAGCGGCGAGTTCACGGATGGCAGCTGGGTTTGGCCGACTCTTTCCGAGAGCGGTCTGCCGCGGCCGGTAATAGACGCCCTTGCTCAGGCGTTCGAGCTTTCCTCCCCGCGCCAGCCGTGAGAGGGCCTGCGCGACAGCGGTGACGGGAACCCCCGGGAAGTCGTCGAATCGCCATAGGCGTTCGCCGCCATTCTCGATCTGCCGGCGAATCCAACCTGCGACCGGGCGTGTTCCGGCGGGATGTGGGGGATGTCCGCCCATGTCCTCACTGTGGACGGCGCGATCCGAGCTGTCAAGTTTTTACGCAATAAAACATGACATTCTTGAGGCTTTGGGGCGCCACACGAAACTCTTCGGTCCCTGCGGGAAGGCCCCTGAATCAGATCTGCGACCGGGTAATCATGAAGCTCGTGGCCGGTTTCGCCCGGTCCAGAATCCTACCGACGCCACCTGAACCGACAACCCGCCTCGATCTTCCAAGCAGATACCTCGCTGATGCGTGCAGTCGTTGTAACTCGGCGCCTTGACCAAGCCGACCCTACGCTGCCCGGGTCGCGACCATCAGCCGCCGCCCGAGAGCATGCAGCGCTGTTTCGACTTGGCCGATGTGCGACCGGTGGTCGAGGTCTATCAGGCGCCGCACCGCGCCCTCGCTAACGCCGAGCCGCGCAGCCAGCGCGGTGTTCCCGACGCCTTGGGTGTGCATGGCGTCGTAGAGCGCGACCTTCGCGGCAGCGAGCGCCGGCAGCGCGAGCGACTCCCTCCCCCGCGCCGAAGACGGCCGGGGTATGGCGCGCCGTCCCCCGATGTAGCCTCCCAGGGCGGCGACCAGACAGTCCTGGGCCTCGGCCAGCGCCTCGGCCTCGGTGTCTCCCTCGGTGAGGGCTTCCGGGACGTCCGGGAACGATACGAGGACCGAGCCGTCATCCTGCCTCTCCAACGTTGCGGGCCAAGCCAGCGTTCGCGTCATCGTGCGTGCCCCCGTCGCGTGCTACGCCAAGTCCGTGCGCCTCAGTCCGAGTTGCCGTAGCATCGCCGTCAGTGGCCCCGGACCTATCTCCTTGCGCCGGTCCTTGACCGTGGCGAAGCGTTCCCCATAATGCAGCCGTCCATGGCTTCCCTTGCCCGAACGGCTCTCGAAACGCACCGCGACTCCGCGTTCGCGACCGACCCGCCGGACGCGGCGCACGAACTCGTCACGGGCCACCGTATCCGTACAGATATGTACGATGCAAGAGACTCATCGGGCGGCCATCGGGCGGTCGTCGCCGCCGGATTCAGCGGATCGTGTAGTCTTGCCCGTCGGGCGAGATCAGCGTTATGAGCTCCCAGTAGTTGGTGTTCCCCAGCTCTGCCACGATCTCGGGATTCCGGTTACGGCTGTAGCCGATGCGCACAGCGTATTGTCACCCTCCAGTTCTGAACAGGTAGAAGGTCGCCTCGCCGCCGGAAACGCCTCTGCCGAAGACGCGGACGAACCCTCCGGAGTCGGACTTGGCGGCGATTTCGGCCAACGTCCGTTGGGACAGGCCCGCGGACTCCGCGGCGCCCTATTCCACGAGTTCCGGAAGATCCGCACTGAACGACCACTCCGGAATCGTCCCGAGAAGCGCGACGCGATACTCGAGCTCGGGCGGGTCTCCGAGCGTGCCGTAGTAGTAGGTCAGCGCGGACGACTCGGGATTCTGACAGATCGTGACCGTCTTCCCGTTCTCCAGTTCGAAGCTCATCAGCCCGCCCTCGCCGGGACTATCGGGCGCTTCATTCCCCGGACACCAACGGGACACTGTCTGCATCAAGTCAAGCCCAGGCGTCCCCGTATCGCTCTCCGGCGTCGACCGAGCGCGATCCCGCCGAAAATCCGCCTCGCGATCCAGTCATTCCTCGCCCGGAATCTCGGCCCGGCGGTCTTCGCGCTCCCGCAGCTCCCCCTCACTCAGGTACTCGTCCGGAAGGTCGTACATCATCTCCTCCCGCATAGACATCTGCTGCAGGTTCACTTCCTGCTCGATCTTCATCGGGTCCACTTTGCCGTCCGGCCCCTGGTACTTCTCCGGGCGGCGCTTCGCATCCTCAAGAACCAATTCCCGCTGGCGGCCGAGCATGCCCTTGACCTCCGACTGGTTCAGGAAGTCGACCGCGTCCGGTCTGGAATACTCGTCCGAAATCTCTTCCAGCCTGGCCTTGAGGCTGACGACGAGCGGATCATCCTCTGTGCTTCCGGTAGCGATTATCTGCTCGATGGCATTCTGCAAGGCTTCCTCAAGCGGATCCCTCGTCTCCGATCCCGTCATCGCTCGCCTCCTTCGCAACACCCGTTGCAGAACTTCCACGCCCCCAGGCCCCTGACCTGATTCACGCGGGAAGTCAGCTCCCGCAAATCCGTTGACACAAGTTTCTCGATCACGGTTCGACGGCCCGAGTCGACCGCCCGGTGAAGATGGCGGCACGAAGCTTGGTGGATAACGTTGTAGGCTGCGTGGTGGCCGCCGAAGTGGTTGAACACGAACCCGTCGGGATGCGCCGCAAGCCATGCGGCATAGCCTGGCTCATCGTCTGAAAACCGCTCGACCACGGAGACTCCCCTCCGGTCGCCGAGCCTAACACGGCGGGCCGATTCCACGCACATCGAGCACGCCATCGATCGGCGCGCACGCTACAGCGAAATCGTCGGCGACTGCCCCGGCCTTCGCGGAGAATCCGCGCCAAGAAGGTCGGGCGGGTGGAGGGAGAGGGGCGGGCGCCTCCGAAGCGTCGGAGGCGGTAGGAGGCGGAATGCCGTCAGATCGTGGAGGAAACCTGCCGAGCCGGGACGCCGGAGGCGAGCGCGGGGCCGCGATCTACAGTCTGATCGGCACGGTCAAGCTCAACGGCATCGACCCGGAGGCGTATCTGGCGAACGTCCCGGCCCGGATCGCCGACCACCCGGTCCGCCACGTCGACGCACTGCCGCACTGGAACTTGGCCTCTCCTGCCGGGCGTCCATTCACGGGCCGCGATAGAGGTCACCGGCCGCCGCGCGGTATACTGTAGCCGGTCGCGCCTCACGCTTGCGGACCGTCACGCTGACGGCGTTCGCGCACGCCCGGACACCGTCACAGGATCTGTTGTGGACTGGCGGCGACCGAAGGGCGGCAGGAGATCTTGATGTTCGACTCACTCACTATCGCCAGCCAGTTTACCGAGGCGGCATTGAACGCGCCTAAGCCGACGAGCTGGCAGATGCCATCCGCCAAGCAGCCGAGCACGCCGAGCACATGACTCCAGAGATGCTACGCGCCGAGATCGCAACCCTGCACGGTGCGATCAGTTCACTTCGTGCGGACACGTTCCGTGCGATGCTCCTGCAAGCAGGCGCAATCGTGGGAGCCGTCGTCGCCATCCTCCGGTTGCTCGGCTGACCCTTCGTAGCCGTCTGGGCCGATACGAAATGCTGGGACGCCACGGGGAACGGCTGGCCAGCCCTCCGGATTCATGGCCTGGCGCATGAGCCGAACGACGGAAGCCTTCTCCCGCGTCAAGATCGACGCCCTCCTCAAGGACGCCGGATGGAATCTCACCGACGGCGTGAGCGTCCTGTTCGAGCAGGCGCTGCCCGCCGGCTCGCGGGCCGACTACGCGCTCGGTGACCGCGCCGGATGTCCCCTTGCGGCGCTTGAGGCCAAGCGCCCGCGCATCCAACCTCGTACGGCGCACCGTCACAGACGCCACTACGATGCGCGTGATCACTGCCTGATATAATGCGCTTGACGGACAGCCGAGCCGAGTGCGAGAGACGATACCCGGTCGAACATGTCAGTGCACGTAATCGGGTGGTTGCCGAATGTCAATAAGAGACCGCTACCGATCGACATTCAACGACATAGCGAAAGAACACGGCGAAGTGGATTCCGAAGCGAAAATCGATCGACTCGACTCCCTGAAAAAGGCGATCGGCTACACTCGCCGCTTCGTTGTCGACGAGGAACAGCGCCATTACCGGTACGACTATTATCGCGATGCGCTGTCCGACGCCATCACTCGATTGGACGCCGACCTTGCCGGTTGTCAAGTTGTGCATCTGGACATCGGTTGCGGACCGGGATTGTTTTCATGGGTCTTGCATGATCACCTGCGGTCCCGAAAAGACCGCCGTCCCGAGTCTGTCGTATACTACGGGTATGATCACTGCGCCAACATGATCAAACTGGCCAATCTATTTTGGGACAGTCTTCCTTACCGGAACAACTTCCGCGGTGACTTCCGCCTCGCCGCGACAGCGGCAACGCTGAAGGATCAGGATTTCTCTGATTACGATGTCGTCGTCACATTCGGTTACGCCTTGGTTCAAGTGCAGAACGATCCAACAGCATTGAACCACTTCGCTATGCTGATCCAGTACATGTTTCCGTCAAGCTCGTGCATCGTGATCGCCGCCGACGCGCACAGTGGTCTACGGCGCGAGGCCTTCAGCAGCCAGTGTCGTGCACTGCAGGCTGCCCTGAACGAGTACGGCGTCGACCTGGAAGACCGCCGGCTGTTGCCGGACTCGCGC
Source organism: Acidobacteriota bacterium (assembly GCA_022821265.1). Lineage (GTDB taxonomy): Bacteria > Acidobacteriota > Terriglobia > 20CM-2-55-15 > 20CM-2-55-15 > JAJEDW01. The sequence continues at coordinate 1,158 of JAJEDW010000296.1, read as the reverse complement.
AGTGTCATGTTTGCTCGTCTCGACAAGGAATAAAGGCGTGTCCGCAAGTGACCAATTGAACATGTTTGATTCCGGGGCTCGACTGTGGGAGACGCCGCTTCCCCAACACTTGAACTACGGCATGCATGCGCAGCGGATGCATAAAATCCCGGAAATCGATGGCCTGTATTACTGTGAGGCTTTTCTGGACGAAGTTTCTCAACACGCGTTGATCGAGCGCATCGACACCGAACCATGGAGAAACGACCTGGAACGCCGCGTACAACACTACGGCTGGCGCTATGATTACCATTCACGGACGGTCACGCCCGACATGAAGCTGGGCCCGTTGCCGGATTGGATAGCTCGACTTGCGGTCCGCTTGTACGTCGAAACCCGGCTGTTCGACCGCGTTCCTGACCAGGCGATCGTGAACGAATACCGGCCCGGACAGGGTATTGCGCTTCACGCGGATCGACAGTGTTTCGGCGCGACAGTAGCCACGGTATCGCTGGGCGATCCCTGGGAAATGAGACTACGGCCCGTCGGCGGAACGTCGCGAGACGACCGGCGGCTCATGCTCGCGCGGGGTTCGGCGCTAATCCTTACCGGTGATTCAAGATCACGATGGATGCACGGCATCGATAAGCGCAAGTCGGAAAGGACTTCGGCCGGTGAACGCGACCGGCGGCGGCGTTTATCTCTAACCTTTAGGACCGTATTGACTTCGGGAAGCACTACAGGTTGATATCCGTCCGCCGTCAGCCGCGCCGCGTCGTGGTGACGCGCTGTACGCCGACAACTTCTTGTCCTGGTTGCTCATGGTTCGTCTCGGGCACGAATCCGGCCAATGTCGCCAACACGTTTCGTTCCACCGAGAGTCACGTCCCGTGTGCTGTTTCGGCTGCAACATCATTCGGAGGCGCTACTGTGGTAAGGGCAAGTCTGGAGGCGCCGACCGCTCGACAAATTGGTGACCTGTATTCACATACTTAACGGCAGTTCGGTTGTGGGCGGGAACGACACCTACGTGACAAGGAGCGTGTCGATCACGCCGTGGTCCCGAGTGCGTAGGGCGGCCTCGCCGAGGGTCGCTCTGTCCACCTCCGTAACACGGCATCTGCCGTCTCGGCCGTGGCCGGTGGGATCGAGGCATCGATCCCCGGCCGCCGCGTTCCA
>JAJEDW010000010.1 GCA_022821265.1 Acidobacteriota bacterium | reverse complement strand
AGAAGAATGAAGTCGTTCTGGCGAGGCAAGGTATTGCTGCCTAGCCCGGACGATTTGACAACGATGATTTCGATAACGAAGTTCTCCTCTCCAAAGACTTCGTCCATCACGGACCGCACACGATGGACATTCTCGTCTCCGATCTGTACAAATATCGATCCGCTCTCTACAAGCAGATCCCGTGCCACAACCAAACGGTCCCGCAGATACGTCAGATATGAGTGGATCCCGTCGCGCCATGTGTCGCGGAACGCCCGCACCTGCTCCGGCTCGCGTGTGATGTGATCCAACTTGCCGTCCTTCACGTCGCGGCTCGTCGTCGACCACTGGAAGTTGGAGTTGAACTTGATGCCGTACGGAGGATCCAGGTAGATGCACTGCACCTTACCACGCAGTCCTTCCCGCTCCGCAAGCGATGACATCACCTGGAGGCTATCGCCCAGAATCATGCGGTTCGACCAGTTCGCGTCGTGCTGATAGAATTCGGTCTTGGCGGCTGCGTCCGGTAACCCATTGAAATCGGCGAACAGGTCGGCCTGCGCTCCGGGGGCTTCAGCGCGCGCGTTATTCGCCTGCCTCTGCACGTCGTCGATCAACGCCTTCGGATGGACCTTCTCCTGGATGAACAGCGGCGGGGCCTGAATCACCAGATCGGACCAATTCTGCACACCCTTCCCGCGCCAGACGAGTTGCGGATCCAGATCGCGGTTACGCCGCTCATAGGCAACCTCGATCGGATTCCGGTCATCGTCGGCCATCACTGCCTGATACTCGGCCGTCGGGATGTTCTTTCGCGACGCCTCATCATGCGTCAGCGTCGTAATCTGTTTCGGCGCGTTTCGTCTTTTCCGCCTGTTACGTGATCCAGCCATTCGTGATCAACCCCAGCAACCATTTTCCGTGCGCTGGGACACCCAGCGTCACATCACGATGCGCCGCGACAGCGTCCGATCGGAGTCCTCGTCGGGACCACGCCCGGTATGGTCGTTATGGTCCAGTCCGGCTCAGCGGCACATGCCGCTTGCCAACAGGTGCTTATGCCTCGGTTTCTGATACACCCAGCCGTTGACGATCTGCTTGAAATCCCTGTGCAGCGCCCGATCCTGCGACACCAGAACATTGACCCCAGCCGCCAAGGCGAGCGCGATAATGTGAGGATCGTCGCAACGTAGCCGCGGCAGCGCCCGTTGTCTCTTCTCGACCTGATTCGGCGGCACTTGCTTCACCTGGCCCGCCTGATACAGTGCACGAAACTTTCGCCTGCCGCCGGCCCGTATGAATTCTTCCTCGAGTTTCGGCGTCGGCGAATAGACCACCCGGCCGCCATGCTTGTCCAGCCACCGACGAACCGGCAACATGTCCTCGTGCTGCTGAAAGAACACGCCCCAACAATTGGTGTCCAAGACGATGCACACAGTGTCAGTCTCCGAATCCCAGCAAGTTATCTGTTTCCTGGAGAAAAAATTGCCTGTATCCGCGAGGCGGATTCTCGAGGTTGCCCATCTCGTCGAACGTCAGGTTGTGCGTCCGTACGCCCTTGCCAACCGCATGTTCCAAATAGATGACGGAAACGTCTTCCGGACGAATTCGGCGACGGCGGATTTCAATTTGCGCGCGGTCAACCATGTAGTCGCTATGAGTCTCGATCAAGAAATACGATGTGGGACGCCGCTTGCCCTGGAGTGTGTCGATCAGGAACGAAGTTAGCGCGGCCTGCCCTCGAGGATGGAGGTGGACTTCCGGTTGTTGTAGTAGGAACACACCGGGACGCGGCCCCTTCTTCCGCAAGATGCGCACGAGGATAGGCAGAATCTGACTGACGCCGTAACCCGTGTCCACCAGATTCGCCAGCGGACCTCGCACCTGTACGGCAAGTTGAAAGGGATCACTCCCGGATCGGCCCAAGCGCCTGACTTTCAGGTCCTTGAACAATCCGGAATCGTTTCCGAACGCGGTCAGACGCGTCTTCAGAAAGTCCCATTCGCTCTTTTTGTTCTTGGCCAGATTCATCAATGTCACGGGAACGTCAGCGCCTTCGGGGCTTGGCGTTTCCACAACGGGGTCGTACGTGCGCCGAGGTTGGGAACGGATCGGAGCAATGCTCTCGAAACGGCGTGGTGCGTTCGTCGCTGCCTCGTGACACTTTCTCAGTAAGGATGTGAGCCGAGACAGACTCGCACCGGGGGTGCCCAGCATTTCTTTCATCGCATCAGAGTTTTCGATCACGTATCGCAAACGCTGAAGATTGAAAGCCCAATCAACGACCGATCGCTGCCCACACTCTATGTGAAACCTCGGCGCGTCAGTCATCTCGCCGTCTGGAGTCGTTATCGCTAGCGGCGTGTCGATGGCCGAATTCAGTTCAAAAACCAATTGTTCTCCGCTCGGTAAACGCCACTCGACGATGGTCGCAATCGGCTCAGTCCCGTTCGGGCGTTCACTAAGCGTGACGCGACAGTGATAGTTGCCGTCAGCGTTCGGCGCCCGCCACGTCATGCCCAATTCGAAACTTTCACTGAGCGGACGGCTCTTGCGCGCGATCTCACGATACGACCCCATTTGATACGGCGGCCGATTGAAGTCCGGTTCGTTGGCGACAACAAATGGACTCGACAAGTCACCGAAAGCCTGCATACACCCCAGCACGGTCGATTTCCCTGTGCTGTTCTCGCCAATGAGGAAAGTGACGGGACGAATCCGCAGCGAGTGTTCGCCCGCGAAGCAGCGCACGTCCTTAATGTGAAAGTCCTGAATGTCCATCTCTCAACACTCGATAAGAATTGGCGGCCGCCGTTTGATGGAAGTGACCGCCCTTCGTTCCGTTTCTTAACCCGACCCCATGGTCCGCGCGCCCTGTGCCACACCGTCCGTCGGAGATGAGTTGCGAACCATATCGTCGAATCCGTCCTCGACAACTCTTGCGAAATCCGACTGCATCCGGAACACATCTGTAAACTCGGCAAACGCCCACCGGCCGAAGCCGCCGTGATTGTTGACTCCGGGCACCCAATACGTGTCCATCGTGGACTTCTTCACTATCGCGTTTTCGCCGCGGTAGCCCTTGATCTCGACGACAAGATGCAGACGATCGCCGGGTTCGCGGCCGTCATCCACAAGAACGATGAAGTCTGGCAAGTAGATTCGCGATTCGGACCCCCAGAGGTATGGGACCTCGAAACCCAGATTGTGATTCTTGACGTAGGCCGCGACACGCGGATGGGTTTCAGCCACCCGGCAGAACTCCGCCTCCCAGTCGCTGTCCAGGACCACCCAGTTTACGTGGCAACGCTCGGGGTTCGTCTCGTACCGGTGCGTCCGCGTCGTGTTGAAATTGACGTGCTTCGTTGAGCCTTCCGGGTTGTACGGATCGAGCACCGCCTTGACGGGGCGGCTGCCGACCTCCGCTCGCGTAATCGCGTCACTGATTTTCTGACAGGCCCTGTCGGCAAGGTCTTGGTACATCAGCTGGGCCGGGTACGTGTCGCCTGAGCACACGAGGCATTCAGAGAGCCACCGCCGCGTAATCCGCTTGAGCTGGCCGAAAAGGTGTAGCTTGGGCTCGTCCTGGGGATCGCGCCACTTGGTATAGAGCAGCCTCTGCGTGAGGTGATACACGAGCGTCGATGGCCGCAGTCCTCGAGTGTGAATCAGGTTGAGATCGACCCCTTCGCCGATAATTCCCTCGTTGGTCGTTCGGGTCGGGCCGACCAGTTCGGGCGTTATCTCCAGCACCGACTCGTCGTTGAAATCCGCCCTGAGCGTCTCTTCCGGCAATTCCACGCGATAGCCGGCCACGCGGGGGAAACGAATCTCAAGAGCATCCCGATCCGGACGCACGGCCATCACATGCACGGTCTCACGAGGCGGCTTCGGCTCCACGACCACGGGCTTCGCGGTGAAGTCGAACGGAACCCCCAGAACGTCGGCGTACTCGACATCGAACCGGCCATCGTCGTTCAGATCGTACGACTGCCGCCGCAGGGCGCGGCCAACCACCTGCTCACACAGCAACTGCGTTCCGAAGGCTCGAACTCCCAGGACGTGACTGACGGTGTTGGCATCCCAGCCTTCTGTGAGCATCGACACCGAAACCACGCAACGGATCGAATCCCCCAACCGGCCCGGCTTGCCGACCGTGTTCATGACCTCGCGAAGCAAGTCGTGGTCTCGGATGTTCTCGGCTTGGCGTCGGTCGCCCGTCCGTTCGATCAACTCGCGCCGAAAGCGCTCGATCTGGTCGGCGGCCATTTTGCGGAAGTCGTCGTCCAGCGCATCGCCGGATTCGAGTTGTTCACTGTCGATCAAGAGCGTTCGTGGACGAGGGAACCGATTGTTGTATTCGTCGTAGTTCCGGAATAGTTCCAGGCGCCCGTTTTCCAAAGTCGTCGAGCCGTCGGCGTTCTCCCGGTGGAACCCGGAAATGTAGTCGTACACGAGCTTGGATGTCGACGTGTTGTTGCAGACCACGATGAAACACGGCGGGACGTCGATACCCGCCTCCTCCATCAACTTGAAAGTCTTCTCGTAATGGCCGTACAGGGCCTGGAGCGCCGTTATGAACATGGGCGGCAGACTAAGTGGATCGAGCCGCGCGGCTTGGCTCCGTCCTTTCTTCGGCATGGACCTGCCTATGTGTTCCCAAAGGTTGCGGAATTTCGGCATGTCGTCGCCGGGAATGTTGTCGGCCACCGGAACGCGCGGCAGTTTGACAATGCCGCATTCGATGGCGTCCATGAGGGAGAAATCGCTCATCGTCCATGGGAACAGCGTCCCTTCGGCGTAGCCGGACCCGCGCAGGAAGAAGGGCGTCGCGGAAAGGTCGATCACGCGGCTGACGCCGAGCTTCGAGCCGACCGTTTCGAGTCCGTTAATCCAGAGCCGGGCGGCTTCGCTATTTTTCTGCGCTTCCTTTCTGTCGTCTCCCGTGAGCTTGCCTTCGTCGCCTTCGCCGGGCTTTTCGCGGTAGCAGTGGTGCGCCTCGTCGTTGAGGACCAGGAGGTTCTTGACGCCCATGAGCTCGGGCATCACCCGCTGCAGCATCTGCCCTTCGGTCTCGACCGTCGACGGCACCTCGCCGCGGCCCTGCAGCAGGGAGCGCCCGCCTTTGGAGAGTTGCAAGCGTTCGCGGCGCTTGAACCCATGGTAGTTGGTGATGACGATCTTGGCCTTCTCCAGATCGGGCATCATGTCGCTGGGAACCAGCTCGCGGCTTTGGTAGTAGCTGTCGGGATCGTTGGCTTGCAATACGCGCAGGCGGTCCTTGATTGTGATGCCGGGGGTGACCACCAGGAACCCGCGCGTGAATCTGGGGCTCTGCGGCCGTCGGACGGCATTGACGGTCTGCCAGGCGATCAACATCGCCATGACGGTCGTCTTTCCGGCGCCGGTCGCCAACTTCAGCGCCAGACGGTGCAATGACGGGTTGGCCTCGTTGTTGGCGTTGTTCAGGTGCTCCAAAAAGCCACGCCCGGCGCGGCCGGCGCGCGGCGCCACTTCGGTGAGCCAGATGGCGGTCTCCACGGCCTCGATCTGACAAAAGAACGGGCGAATCCCACTGAATCGGTGTTGCCGCCAGTGCCGCAGCAACCGGGCCGTCTCCGGGGTCACGTGCCACCGGTTCGCGTCCGGCAGCGCGCGCCAGACATCAACGTGGTGGCGCAGGTCGCTGATCACCTTTGTCAAGTCGTATTGCTGTTCCCGGGTTTCCAGAGCTTGCGCCGCCTCGTCGAACACCATCGCGGCCTGTCGGCCCGAGCCCTTGCGCTTCTTCGCCTTCGGAATAGGGGTGATGAATTCCGCCGGACGCCGGCTTTCGACTTTCCGTCCGGTCGGCTGCCCGTCCGCGTCCAGCTCCCAGTGCCGACCTGGATACTCATACGGCGAGTTGAGGATGGGCTGATTGAAGAATGAATCGGTCAACGATGTGCTCCGTGACGATTTTATCGGGACTCGAACTCCGATACTCGTTGCCTCAATGCCGCGCGTGCGCCGCCTCCGCGCCCACGGCGCGCCGGATCGCGTCGACCGGATCGGAAAGCCCGCGCGTCGCCCACCATACCCTCGCGTTCCGGGCGAGCTTGCGACACTGCTGTCTGAAGAGCGTACCGCCCAGGTAGTGCCGTGCATTGGTGTAGTCGTTCAGCGCGCGCCGGACGCGGTTGGCGTTCCCGCCCAGGGTCGCGGTCGCCGCGGTGGATTCCCCGCCCGCGAACACGGTGGTGATGGTTCCGCCGTCGGGCGTCGTCATGTGCTCCAGGGCCGTCAACCCGGCCGCTTCGCCGCACGCGTCCAGCGTGACGGTATTGAAGCCGTACAGATGCGCGCGGTGGAAGCGATGATGCGGCGCCGTCGAACGCGTCTCCACGTTGGGCACTTCAACGACGAGCCGGCCGTCGGGCGCCAGCCAGGATCCTAGCAACTCCAGCGCGCCCCGGGGGTCCACGAGATGTTCCAGGACGTGGAAAAGCGTGATGACGCCGAACGGCCCGCCCGCCGGTGGCGGATCGGCCAGCGGCCGCGACTCCACCGTCAATCGCAGCCGCTCGCGCGCGAACGCAGCGCACGCCCGGTCGGGTTCCAGCCCCCGAGCCGCGTAGCCGCGCGACTGCAGGACGTAGGGGAACTAGCCCGCGCCGCTGCCGACGTCGAGGACAGCAGCGTCTGGACGCAGCAGGTGCTCGATGCGGGCGACACGGTCCAGCGCGCCCAGTACGCCGCGATACGCCTGAAGTGGCCGTGGCGTGAAAAATCCCTTGTACTCCTGCCGATACCGTTCGCGGTAGTAGGCCTCGTTGACGGCATCCTTGGGGCGCGGGTCCGAAAACACCAGACCGCAGCCCCGGCACAGAACAGTGCGCAACGGACGGCCGCGCCGGTCCCGGGTGCCGACTAGGTCGGCATCGGACCGTTTACACAGGTTGCACGGGACTTCGGTCGTGATCCGGGTCGCGCGCTTCATCGACGGCCAGTATAGAAGAATCTTGCGACCGCCCGTCGTTCGATATACTCGCAAGGACCGTCACGGCCAACAACCAGGAGAAAAAACGCCATGAAGCACCGAACCGTCTGGCTGATCGGGCTCGCCGCCCTCATCGCCCTCGGCGCGACCTGCACCCAGGCCCAAGAACCCGTGCGCGGCATCGTCCACGTCACCGGCGACCTGTACCGCGCGCAGGACAACAACCACTTTACCGCCTTCCTGGTCACGCCGGAGGGTATCATCCTGACCGACCCCATCAACAACGACTTCGCCGAGTGGCTCCGGACCGAGCTGGACGCGCGGTTCGGCGCGCCGGTGCGCTACGTCGTGTACAGCCACAGCGATTTCGACCACGCCTCGGGCGGCGCGGTGTTCGCCGACACGGCCGAGTTCGTCGGGCACGAGAACATGCGCGACGCCGAGCTGAACGAGAACGTGCATCCGCCGACGATGTACTATTCGGACCGCCACACGATCGCGCTCGGCGGCAAGAGCGTGCAGATGATCCACCCCGGGCCGGCCCATTCCGACAACATGTCGATCATCCGGTTCCCGGAGGAGAACGCCCTCTTCGTCGTCGACATCATCAGCCTGAAGCGCGTTCCCTTCCAGGCGCTGCCCGGGTACGACCACGAGGTGCTGATGGCCGAAATGCGCATGGTCGAGGCGATGAACGCCGGCATCGTCATCCCCGGCCACGGCGACATCGGCACGACGGCCGACGTCCGGGACCACCGGCACTACCTGGAAGAGATGCACGCCGCCGTTTCCGAGGGCATCGCGGCGGGCCGGACGCTGGCCGAGATGCAGGAGTCCATCACCATGGACGCGTACAGCGACTGGGCGTCCTTCGACGAGTGGCGGGCGCTCAACATCGAAGGGATGTACAACTACCTGACGAGCGAGTAGCCGACGGGCGCCGCCCGCGTCAGGGCACCCGGAACTCGCCGAGCGGCGGCGGCGCGACGGCGCGTTCGACCGGCGCATCGAGCTGGGGAATCCAGTCGTACGGCAGGCGGTAGGACCGGTACACGGCGTTGCGCGGCTCGAACCGCGGGTAGATGTACTCCCACACGATGTCACCCTCGGCCGTGACTTCGAACAACCGACCGGGAGCGCCGGAGGTGACCAGCGTGTTGCCGTTCGGCAGCCGCTGCGCGCCGCTGATGTTGGTGCTGAAGAAACCGGCCCCCGCGTAGGTCCACACGCGCTCGAGTGTCACGGGATCGATTTCCACGACCCGCGACGACGCGCGCGCCAGCGCTCCGCGGCCCCGCGGCGCGATCGGCGTGTCGAAGCCGTAACCGGCCGAACCCCCGTTGTCGAAGATCAGCACGTTGCCGGCGCCGGGCAGCCCTTTCGGGATGATGTGGGCCTGGTGCTGGCCGATAATCTGGCCGATCGCGCGCAACGCCTCGGATTCCCTGAAATCGGGGCCGATCCGCCAGACGATGCGGCCGTCGTCGCGCGCGATGATCGCCACCACGCTGGCCTCCCGGCTGCTGATCATGACGTTGTCGGGGGCGAACCGCTCGTCGCCGGCGTCGAACCACCGGTTCGGCCCCAGGTAGGTCGCCGAGTTGATGTGGAACCAGTCGAAGCTGCCCCGAGCCCGGCTGAATGCGTCTGCGGCCCGGATCACCTCGCGCGCGTCATCGGCGAAACCGAACTCGTCGATATGGTCGCTGGCCACCCACTCCCACAGGATCTCCCCGTCCCATGACACCTCGATGATCCGGTCGTCCTCGAGCACGACGTCCGAAACCGCCGGCACGACGCGGTTCGTGTGGGTCAGCATCAGGGTCGGGCCGCCTTCGGCCGCGGGGGTGGCCTCGGGCGAGTAGTAACCCGCCGGAAAGTCCGGGCGTTGCCAGTCGTGATGCTGCCGCGCCGCCCAGACCGTTTCGCCGTCGCGCGTCTCGACCTGCTCGTTGCGGGAAAACTCCCAGATGAGGTTGCCGTCGAAGTCGCGCTCGACCAGCTCGAGCGACTCCTGGTGCGGCGCGCGCGTGTTGCGGGCCGCGACGACGACGCCTCCGGGCAGGACGCGCGCCGGACCGCCCGGCGCGTTGTCGTAGTCGTCCCATTCCTTGACCACGTTGCCGTTCATGTCGATGACGACCACCGCGGGCGTGGACAGGGGCGTGAGCACGGTATAACCGTTCCATGCCCGGTCCGGATCGTAGATGGTCGTCCCGGTCGGATACACGGACTGTCCCGCCGAGGGCAGCGCCAAGGCGCACAGGAACACGGACATGGCAAACACATGGGTGGATCGGGTCATCAGTCTCTCCATGTCGCGCTCCCGCCGCCGCACCCGTTTCAATAGGCGCTCACGGTCAGCCGGACGCCTCCGGGCCGGGCCCGCGCCGTATCGTTCGAATGATACGCAATCGCCCGCAGCGCGGAACCGCTTTCGATCGCGACAGGCTCGGCGAAGATGTAGGGCGTGGGCCACCCCTCGGGGATGTCCTGGGCAAACAGAAGTACCTCGGTCCCGCCGTCGGGCTTGCGGACGGAGACCTCCAGCGATTCGACGCCCGGCTCGAACTCCGGGAACAGCGCCAGCGCGTGCAACGCTTCCTCGATCCGAACCTCGCTTGCGAACCGCACGGCGCCGCCGCCCGGCGCGGTCAGGCCGTGCGCCTCCAGAACCAGGTCCGCCGGTTCGGCGACACCGGCGCCGCCATGCCAGAACAACCCCAGCCGGGACGCGTCGATCACGCGTTCGTCCGACGTCCCGTAACGGATTTCGGCCACGATGCGTGTCCCCGCCGGAAGCCGGTAGGCGACATCCTGGGGAAGCTCGACGAACCCGTGCCACGGCGTCCAGCTTCCCAGCCACTGACCGGTCGCTTCGACGGTGAACGTCGCCGCGCGGACCACGCGCCGGTCGCCGGGCCGGAACTCCAGCCCGCGAACCCACCGCTCGCTCTCCAACCCGGGATCGACCACGCGCCGTTCGATGCGTTCCCGCTGCCCGGGCGCGACGACGGCTTCGGGCAGCGGCACGATCAGATCCGGTTCGCCGAGGAACCAGGTGTCAAAATCCGGTTCGGCCGCAACCACTTCGGGACGTGGGCCCGCATCCCGAACGTTGAGAAAGACGGCGCCGTCGTTGCGCGGCCCCAACCCCTCCACCCACGACACGAGGAACTGCCGCTCCCGCAGCGTCAGGCCGTTGTCGTTGGCGAACTCGCCGTATCCCGGAACCGCGGCCCACGGAGGCATGCCGTGACCGAGCACCTCCCGGAGGACCGCGTCGCGGCTCAGCCAGACTTCCTCGTAGGCGGCGAGCGGCGGCGCAAGGGCGGCCGGCGCGTGGCAGGCGACGCAGTGGGCGTCCAGGATACGAACGATCTCCCGGTCGAAGATGACGGTGTTCGTCGTCGTGACGTGGGTCCGAACCACCGGGGGCCGCGTCATCCCGCACGCGATGATCACCAGCCCGAGCGCCAGGTTCCTCTTCATGACCGTCTACTCCGGGTCCTCGACCCGAAACGTGTGCACGAAGGTGTGAATCTCGTCGTCGCGCTGGAACTGGGTCCAGGCCCGGTAGAGACCCGCTCGAGGCATCAGGCCCTCGAACGTAACCTCCGGCCCTCCGCGCAACGCGGAGTTGTCCACGCCCATCGGCAGCATCAGCGGCAGCGGCCCCGTCTCGTCGTCGGAGTTCTCCAGGTCCAGCGGGTGGGCGTGCACGTAGTCCGTCATGTCCTCGCTCATGATCAGCATGTGCCCGAACGAACCCAGGTAGGGTTGAATGTCGGTCGCCGGCCCGCCCGTCTCGGCGTCGGCCAGAGCGAACGTCATGTGCCCGTACAGGCCGGTCAGGAACGTTTCCGGATCGTGCGACACCGTGGCCCGCAGACCGCCCACGGTCCGAGTCCGGTTCGCGTCCGCAGCCAGGCGCGCGGCGTCGCCGGCCAGATCCCCTTCGTAGTCGGCCGTCACCAGCGGTTTGGCGATGAATTGGGCGGCGCCGCCGTTGGGGACGAAGTCCGACAGGACCTTGTAGTAGCCATCCCTCGGGAGCGTCACCTCGATCCACCAGCTACCGTCGGCGTCCTGCTCGGGGTGAATGTGCTCGAAGTGCTCCATGTCCTGGCTGATTACGAACAGGTGATACTGCCGGTCGTGAACGGTCAGGAAGCTCGAGACCGGTTCTCCCGTTCCGGGATGGTAGACCCGAAACCGCAACGTCGCGGCCTCGCCCGCCCGCACGACGGCCGGCGTCGTTTCGAGCTCGAGGCGGTAGTCGCGAACGTCGTACGGGTTCGACTCGACCAGCATCATGCCGTCGCGTGGACACATCCCGGCGACCTCGGAGGTGTAGTCCGGGTGCATCGGACACATGTAAGCCACCTGTTCGTTCGGGTCCAGCAGGGGCGGGGCCGCCGGCATCCGCATCGACGGGTTCTGGGCGACGACGGCCATGGCCGCCGCGACGATCGCGACGGCCGCGACGATCGGCCCGACTGAACGCCGACGGATCATCGATGGGGGCTCGTGGCGTTGCTCTCGTAGACGCCGGACCCGGGACCGGGGAGTTCCTCGCTGCGGGGGCCGACGTAGCGGGCGACGTGAAGACCGGTGTCGCTGTCGCTCCAGTAGATCAAGCCGTCCTTGAAGACCGGGTAGCTGCGGGCCACGCCGTGGGGCAGCGTCAACGCGTACCCGACCTCGCGCGGACTGTAGGGGTTGGAGATGTCGATCGCGCGCAGGCCGTGGCCGTACCAGGTGGTGAACACCAGGTTCTCGAACACGGTCGGGTTGTGGTTCTGCTGGGGCACGTTGCGCCGGCGCTCGCCGTTGGGCTCGGTCACGGCCTGCGTCAGGCATTCCTCCATCCGGTTGTCGGGAATCGCGAAGGCGCCGACCATGACCGGCGTCGCCTCCGCCTCGACCGACACCATGCGCGCGTGCATCAGCGGGCACCCGCCGTTCTCGTCGCTCAGCCAGACGTAGGCCGGCCGCTGGTCGACATTCCCCCGGACCCGGGCCGGACGGCCGGGAACGAAGACCGCGCTGTGGATGCCCGTCGGCAACGAGCTGAACGGGGGGTGCACGTCGATGCGCGAACGCGTCAGCAGCACCAGGTACCGGGCCGCCTTGGCGGCGTCGGAGGCTTCCGACGCCAGGAACGCCTGCAGGCCGGGGTCGTCGCTGACGACCATGTGCAGGCAGTCGCCAGCGATCTCGGCCAGGAGAGCGGCGTCCACGAAACCGCCGGAGGCGACGATCGTCGATCGCGTGTTGCAGTCCGCCGTCCCCGCCGCCAGATCGGCGTTCGTGTTCCGGGCCACGCCCTCGGAATTCAGGACGTAGAAGCCCGCGTTCCCGCCGGCCGCGTAGACGCGCTCGCCGTCGTTGGACACCGACAGCGAGTGCAGCATGTTGTTCTGGCGGTTCTGGTAGTTCCCCGCCCGGCCGGCCAGGTTCTCCTCGCCGCTGAAGTCCGCGAAACGGCCGTCGCCGAACAACCCGGTCTCGTCGGGCCGCTCGTTGATCGGCGGCCCGCCCACGGACTCGAGGCTGAACCCGGCCAGCACCTGCGGGTTCTCCAGCACCTCGCCCGTGTCCTCGTCGGTCACCGCCAGCACGATCGCGTCCGGAATGCGGAGCCCCGGGTTCTCCGGGTCGGGCAGGCCGCCTCCGGCGAACATGGCCATGAAGACGAGCACGCGGTTCGAGTTCGCGGGATCGTGCCACAGGAAGAACTCGTGCGACGGACCGTTGAAGTCGTAGGTGGCGCTCCGGAAGACGGGCAGGCAGGTCTCCATGTCGACCTGGTAGGTCTCCAGCCGGCCGATCGTGCTGGTCCCCGCGTTCCGGACCATGATCTGCCGGTCCTCTCCGTCCGACGCGGTATAGACCAGCGACCGCAACTCGCGGTCGTCGAAGCCTTCGTTTCCGACGGCCATGGCCGGGATCTCCCCGACCCGGACCGGCGGGTCGGCGACCGGATCCGGCTGGATCCGGAAGATGTCGACGGCCCGCGTGGTCCCGGGACCGTTCCGATGTCCGACGTAGGCGCACTGCCCCGCGATCCCCAACCCCCGCGCGTCGCCCGCGCCATCCAGATCGCCGCCGCGCCACGCGCCGGTTCCGGGATCGCGTTCCGAGGGAATGGTGAGGACCCAATGGATCTTCTCGAAGTTGCGGAACAGGTTCAGCTCGGATTCGAGCGCGGCAAACCCGGCGCGGGCGTCCGCCTCGGACGAGAACGGGTCGATGTCCCCCTCGGCGTTGACGCGGACCGAAGGCATCTGGCCGATCGGCGTGTCGAACGTGGCGGGCTGGCACCCGGCCGGGTCGTCGGAAAAGTCGACGCACTGGGCGAAGGCGCCTGGCGGCGCGAGAAACGCTGCCGTGATCAGCAGCGGCCGGACGGAAACGTTCATGGCGGTCCACCTCGAAGCGTTCGATCGAGCGCCCAGTATACCCGGACGCCCGGATTCACGGCAGGCCCATCACCCGAACCATCCCGCTCGATCCGAGCCAGGGGGTCCGGGGCGGACAGAACGCGCGTTTACATGCCAGCCCCCTGTTGCTACCGTGTGGCGTATGCGGTCGGTCGGCATCGAGGCGTTGAAAGACAGCCTGAGCACGTACCTGCGGCTGGCGGCATCGGGCGAGACCATTCTCGTCACGGACCGCGACCGGGTCGTCGCGGAAATCGGGCCGCCGAAAGCCACCGTGAGCCCGTTCCGGCCCGACGCGCCGTTGGCCGAGGCCGTGCGCCAGGGCTGGCTGACGCCGCCGGCGCTACCCCGGGGGGAGCCTCCAACGGCGTCCGGCGTGGCGCCGCTTCACACCCTGCTCGCCGAACTGGACGACGATCGAAGCGACCGGTGATCGGCGTGGACGCCTCCGACGCGACGCGTCGAAGGACGCCATCGGACTCGACGTCCGGATTCACAGCAGAGTCTTGAGCTTCGAGTACCCGGACCGGCTGATGGGCAGGACGGTCCCGTCCTGGAGGATCGCGGCGCGGCTGTCCTTGGCGGTCAATTCGATGCGGGCGAGCCGGTCGACGTTCAGGATGTGCGAGCGGTGGATGCGGACGAAACGGGCGGGGTCGAGCTGGCGCTCGACCTCGGCGAGGGTCTGTTGCTTGAGGTAGTGCTTGCCCCCGGCGGCGTAGGCCACGTAGTCGTCCTGCGCCAGGACGTAATCGATCCGGTCGACGGGAACGACGTCCACATTGGGCCCGGAACGAACGATCACGCGGCGCATCGGCCCCGCCGCCGGGCGCGCGTCGGCCGCCACGGCCGCCGGCGACCGTACCTTGAGATCCTCCAGCCCCGCGCGCGCCCGACCGACGGCCCGACCGATACGTTCCGCGCTGAAGGGCTTGACGAGGTAGTCGAGCGCGTGCACCTCGAAAGCCCGCAGCGCATGCTCGTCGTATGCCGTGACGAAAATGACGCCGACGTCGTTGCCTATCAGGTCGAGCACCTCGAACCCGTCGAGCTTGGGCATCTGGATGTCCAGGAACAGGAGGTCGGGACCCAGATCGTTGACCGCCCGGACGGCCTCGAAACCGTCGGCGCATTCGGCCACGATCTCGACGTCCGCGAACGGCGCCAAGTACTCCTTCAACAGGGCGCGCGACAATTCCTCGTCGTCGACGATCACGGCGCGGATCCTTCGTCCGGGCTCGGTCATCGGTCCGTAGTTTCCTTCTCCTCCGAGCACGGAATCCGGATTTCCACCTGGAATCGGTTAACGGACTTCGAAACGCCGGTCTCGCCCTCGGCTCCGAACAATGCCCGAAGCCGGCGCCGGATGTTGTCCAATCCCACTCCGGCGCCGGCATCACGAACAGCTTCGGGATCGAACGGGTTCTCCACCGCCAGGGTCAAGCGCCCGGCTCCGCAGACGGCCGACACCCGGACCCACCCGCCCTCGACCATGGACTGTATGCCGTGCCGGACGGCGTTCTCGACCAGTGGCTGGAGAATCAGCGGCGGTATCCGGCACGATCCGCAGCCCTCGCCGATCCGGACCTCCACCCTCAGCCGGTCTCCGCACCGGACCTTCTCGATGTCCAGATACTGGCGCACCATCTCGATCTCCTCGTCGAGCGAAATCCAGTCCTCGGCGCCGAGCCTGACGCTGCTGCGGAAGAATTCGGCCAGACGCAGACACATCCGGCGCGCTCCTTCCGCGCTGGTCGCCGTCAGGGCGCTGATCGAGTTCAGGCTGTTGAACAGGAAGTGTGGATCGATCTGCGCGCGCAACGCCTTCAACTCGGCTTCCCGCGCCATGACCTCCAGGCCCAACTGGCGCTTTTCGGCCTCGCGGGAACGCTCGAAGGCGATCAGCAGATAGTGGAACATGCTCGACAGCCAGAACAGGAGAACGCCGACGGCGAAGATCAGGGGAAGAACACGCAACACCGCCGTAAAGACGATAAGACTCTGCCTGCCGTCCATGTACCCCGACAAGATCCGAAACCACGCGTCCCAAGCCGTCGCCCACAAGGCTGAGGCAAGTACCGACGCGGCGACATGGCGAAACAGGACCCGGTGCAAGGCCGTTTCCCCCAACGGCGTCGCCCGGCACAAGTGCCAAGCCGACAGACAGACGAAGGCGTAGAAGACGAACGGAGGAACGAGGTAGGCCAGCCACTGCAGTGTCCCGGGAACCAGAACCGAATCCCTGACCGGCTGCCCGACCACCGTGGCCGGGTAGACGTAGGCGAACAAGACGGCAATTGCCACCCAGCAACTCAGGTAGAGGGCCAGCCGCCGTCCGGATTTCAGGAGGGGGTGCATGGCCTGATCAGTTCTTGATCTCGACGCTGCCCATGATCACGACGCCCTCCAGAAGGAGCGTCCCGGTCGGTTCGCCCTCCGGCCGCGCCTTGTCTTCGACGCCGCCCAGGATCGCCGTGACGCCCGATACCACGGCCCATTCGTCGGGAACGCGCAGGGTCACGCCGCCCATCATCGCAAAGACGTTGATCGTGGCCGTGCGCCCGGCCAATTTCGAACGACGCAGATCGAGTTCGACACCGCCCATGAACGCCGTGGCGCTCCCGCCCTCGAACGCGGAGGACGCGATCGAGCGTTCGACGCCTCCCAGGCAGGCAAGGTCGGCGACACGCGCCGTGTCCACGATCCCGTCGTCCGCCGCCGCCCGCGAACGGGTTCGCGTCACGATGCGAATGCCGAGAAGAATCAAGAACAGCGGCCAGAGTGACCAGACCTGGAAGCGGAGGACATCCAGGCTGCCCAGCAGCAGCAGTGTTCCCAGCGCCGCGAGCGTTGCGCCCCACAGGACCTGCGACCGGCCCCGGGCATGAAACATCTGGCTGAGGCCAGCCCCCACCAGGATCAGCGGCAGGAAGCGGAGGATCTCGCGGCTGTTGACGATCCCAAGGTTGTCGAGCAGGAAAGCGGTTCCGACCAGCACGATCGCGACCCCGAACCAGACCTGACCCGACACTTGGCGCCGAAAACCGTCTTTCCGCTCCGGTGTCGTCCGACCCCCGTATCCGTCGTCTTCTCTCATGGTCTACCTCGCATCGCAGTCTGACGGGCACGGTACGGGAGTATCGAACGCGGCGAAACCGTTTATCGGCGAACGGGTCCCAGGCGCCGGCGAACGGCGGTGCCTCCAGGCCGGACGTGATCGGTTTGGCGGAAGTCGAAGCTGGAGCTAGCGGAGCATTTCCCAGTCGTCGGTGGTGTCGGCGTGGACCAGATCCAGGTCCGGACGAACGGTGACCATGTCCCGGAGGGCCCCAAGGCGCTTGGCCTTGAACCGCTCGGTGACCGGAGTGACCGCCGCCAGGGGTCTTTCCTCCAGCGTGACCAACAGCGGTGTTCGCGTGCGCTGGACCTCCTTCAGGAGCGCGGCGCACCTCTTGTCGAACTCGGACAACGTGATCGACCTCATGGCAGGTTCAGGAACCTCCGATACCGCTACACCCACGGCCCGGTGATGGCGAGCGTCAGGCCGGGGCGCTGGATGTTGACGAAGAGCGTCGTGCCATCCGGTGAGAACACCGAGCCGGCGAACTCCGAGGCGTTCACGGCGTTGCGGGCGAAGGGGTAGACGACGCCCGACGGGGTGACGCCGCGGACGAAGTTGCCGTCGTTGCCGTCCTCGCACAGGATCAGGCCGCCCCGGGGCGCGACGGCGATGTTGTCGACCTGGTCGAGAACCTCGACGTCGTTGGGTTCGACGAACAGCTCCAGCGCGCCGGGCGCGGCCGTCTCCCCGGGCGCGCCCTCGAGCGTGCTGGGCCGGTAGCGGAAGATCTGGCCGGCCTCGTTGGCGCCGCCCGTGGTGGCGGCGAAATAGACCTCGCCGGGCGCGGCCCACAGACCTTCGCCGCGGGCGAAGACCGCGGCGCCCATCGCGCGGCCTTCGTCGCGCAAATCGTCGTTGGGAGACGCCGGGTCGTCGAGGTCCACCCACTCCACGGCGTAGGCGCGGCCGAGTTCGATCGTCGGCGTGTCGTTGTTCGACGTGTCGACCCCGGCCAGGCCGGCGATCCTCAGCGCCTGGAGCCGTCCGCCCTCCGCCAACTGCCCGGCAACGTCCGGAATGAACCGGTAGAACAGGCCGTCCGGGCGATCCTCGGTCTGGTAGACGACGCCCGAGGCCGCGTCCACGGCGATGGCCTCGTGGTTGAACCGCCCCATCGCCTCCAGCGGCACGGGGCGGACCACGCCCTCCGAATCGGCCGGCACCTCGAAGTTGAAGCCGTGATCCCGGTCATGCACCGCGTCGGGCCGCTGGACGCTTTCCTCGCAGCTCACCCACGTGTTCCACGGGGTGGGTCCGCCGGCGCAGTTGCGGACGGTTCCGACCAGGCTCAGGGAGTGGCGGACCAGGCGCTGCGCGGACGTGTCGTAGACGAGGTTCGTCGTGCCGCCGACGCATTCGAAATCGTAGATCGACGATCGGTCCAGCGCGCCGCGCAACTCGCGCCCCGCGCCGAACGGGCCGCCGGCCGGATCGTCAGCCTCGAGTTCGTGATTCCGGACCAGGAGCGTGAGTCCGCCCGGTCCGGGAAACGCCGCCATGCCGTCGTGCGCGCCCGGAACGAGCAACCCGTCGTCCATGGTGTCCCCGGTCCTCGAAAAGATCCGGTAGGAGAAACCGGCGGGCAGATCCAGGACGCCCTCGGGATCCGGTAGCAGCGGGCCGTAGCCGGGCGGGCCGGACTGTTCCCCGGAGGGTTCCTCGGCGAGGCGCCGGCAGCCGATGGCCACGAAGGCTGCACCGAGGGAGAGGCCCGTTCCGAGAAACCTCCGCCGGCTGACGCTCATCCGTACCTCCGCTCCGTCGGCGAACGACGGGCCGGACTACTGCCCGACCATGTGGAACTGGTCGATGTTGTTCTCGTGGCAGAAGTACTCGATGATCTCCTGGCCGGGGGCCCAGCTCTTCACCCAGACCGCGGACCACGGCTCCGTGTAGGCGTGGGGATCGTCGACGG
>JAJEDW010000217.1 GCA_022821265.1 Acidobacteriota bacterium | reverse complement strand
GGCGTATTTCGGCCTGTTCGCGGACATCGACGGCGATACCCCTCGGGATCGGATGCGAGATCTGTTCGGCAACGACGAACCGTTGATCGAAGCCGTCCTGCAAGGCTTGCGTGGATCGGTACGGCGCAGCGACGTTCCGGACGACGTCGAGATCATGCGCCTTGCGACCGAGAACCAGACACACTCCCTGGCTCTTCCCTTCCTGGCCGGCCTGGAAGAGATTGCGGCGGATGCGCCGGAAGGCCGCCTCCCACTCGACGAAAAGCAGAGGCGTCAAGCGTTCGCCTTCGCGTACTCGGAGCTTCCCGATCCGGCGCTGCGGTGGTACGCGCGAGAATCTGCAACCTACCCGGACGTAGCGGCCGACGTTCTGGTTCGATCGGTCCGGGCGGAAATGCGGAGCGGCAAGAGCCATCTCTCCGGCGTGTACCGGCTCGAGGACAACGTGGCGGTCGCGCGCCGGGCGGCCCTCCCCGTGCTGGAGTCGTTTCCCGCGCGTTGCGCGACGCCGCAGATGCGGGCGCTCGTCTACTTGATCGAGACCGCGCTTCGGCATTGCGACGAGGCCGCGGTGCTGGAACTGATCGAACGGAAACTCGACCGTCGCAGCATGAACGTGGCCCAGCGGGTCTGCTGGCTGGCCGTCGGACTCGTCCTTTCACCCGGTTCGTATCAGTCGAGGCTGGAAGAGTACGTCGTCGGGCAAGATGAGCGCCGGGTTCGGCATCTCGCGCATGTCATGTGCCGGGGTCACTTCCCGTCCAGGCTGAGCGGCCGCCTCGAGGCGCCGGCGCTGAGTCTCTTGATCCGCGTGCTCGGCCGTTCACACGAACCGGGACCCTTGGGAGCCCCGGCGGGTTGCGTCAAGGGCTTCATCGATCAACTGGCTTCGATGGCGTCTACGGAGGCCACGGAGGCGATCGAATCGCTGGCGTCCGACGACGCTCTGGAGCCTTGGCGCGCGGAGATCATCGACGCAGGCGACCGTCAGAACGCCATCCGGCGCGAGGCCGGCTTTCGCCACTTCAGCGTCGAACAGGTGATCAAGACGCTGGAAAAACAGGCGCCGGCGAACGCGGCCGACCTCGCCGCGTTGACGTGCGACTGTTTGCGCGAGATCGCTCGAACGGTTCGCCGCGGCAACGCGTCGGGGTGGCTGAAATATTGGAACGTCGACTCGTACAATCGGCCTGAGAAACCGAAACCGGAGAACGCTTGCCGCGGTTATCTTGTAGAGGATCTGAGGTTGAGAACGAAACCGTTGCATATCGACGTGCAACCCGAGGCGGCTTACGCCGGGGATACACGGTCGGACATACGTGTTGCCCACGGTGGCTTCAACGTCCCGGTGGAGATCAAGAGAAGCTGCCATCGCGATCTGTGGAGCGCCGTCCGGACGCAGTTGATCGATGGGTATGCCCGAGGCCTGGGCGCCGACGGCCACGGCATCTATCTGGTGTTCTGGTTCGGAGACGCGGCAACTTGCCGTCCGACACGCGGGTCCGGCCCGCCGCCGAAAAGCGCCGCCGAACTCGAAGAACACTTGCGCGGGACGCTGTCGGACGAGGAGAGACTCAAGGCTTCGATCTGCGTAATCGATGTCTCCGTGCCCGACGCATGACCAGTTCGAGCCGTCCGTGTCTATCGTGCCAACGTCGAAGCATTCTCACGCCAAACCGCACTGCGAAACGAACCGACCGGTCAGTAGGACACGGTGTAGCCGCTGCGGTATGTGAAGCGTTGCCGATGCGCGTCGGATAGGTCGCTGGACTGCGCCGCGATCGGTCAAGGCCCCTGCTACAATGACCGCCCATGGAAACGCGGAAGGTCGACGCCGAGGTCCTGTTTTCCGATGAGAAGATGCAGAAGGTGCCGCTGTTCGGCTCCGAGAAGTACTTCTGCGACCTCTACTGCCTTCGGAAGGGCCAGGCGCAGCGGATTCACGCCCACCCGGAATCCGACAAGATCTACTACGTGATTCGGGGGTCGGGGCGTATTCACATCGCCGGAGAGGAACGCGACCTGGGCCCGGGCGAGGCGGCCGTGGCGCGCCCGGGCGAGGACCACGGCGTTCGCAACGAGGCCGACGACGACCTCGTTCTTCTCGTCTTCATGACGCCCCGTCCGTAACAGGCCGCGGTCATGGTGGGCCGGGGGCGCCGAGCCTGTCCGGGCCGTCCCGACCTCGCCATATACGATTTCCTTTCGGGCTGATAATATGCGTGGGCGGGCGGGGGCGACGGCGCCCGGCCCGGCGGGCCGGAAACACGGCCGTCGATTGCAGGGGGACACCGCCGTTATGGGACGCAACGCGCAGCTTATTCGCCAGTGGGCGATCCTGAAGCAGATCGAGACCACGCGGTGGAGCACGATTCCGGACATGGCCGACGGCCACGCCGTGTCGACGAAGACCATCCGTCGGGACCTGGCGGCGTTGATGGAAGCCGGGTTTCCCCTGTACGACGAGCGGTACGAGGGCCGGGTCTACTGGAGGCTGGCCGAGGAATACAAGGGCCTCCCGCTTGCGAACCTGTCGTTCTCCGAGCTCGCCGCGCTCTACTTCAGCCGCAAGATGGTCAGCGCCCTGCTGGCGCCCCCGTTCTCGGGCGACATCGAGTCGGCGTTCAAGAAGATCAAGGGCGCGCTGCCGGAGAAAAGCACCGAGTTCCTGGACGGCCTCGACGACATGATCTCGGTTCGCGCCGACGCGCCCAAGGATCTGGACGAGCACAAGCAGACCATCCGAACGCTGATGGACGCCATCGGCGAGGAGTGCCGTGTCCGGATGGACTACTTCTCCGCGCACAGCGGGAAAAGGAAACCGTACGTGGTCGATCCCTATCGCCTGATGTACTTCCGGGGCGGCCTCTACCTTTTCGGCTTCGTCGAGGAGTACAAGCAGATCCGCACGTTCGCCGTCGAGCGGATCGAGGCCATCGAGAAGCGGACCGACACGTTCGAGCGGCCGGCGGACTTCTCGATGGACACCTACCTGGAGTCGTCCTTCGGTCTGGTCAAGGAAGACCCGTTCGATGTCGAGATCCATTTCAAGGCCGACATGGCGCCCTACGCCCGCTCGCGAACGTGGCACCCCTCGCAAAAAGTCCGTGACGTGGGCAACGGCGAGATCGTGATGAGCCTGCACGTGGGCGGCGAGTTCGAGATCGAGCAGTGGATTCTCAACTTCGGGCCTTCGGCGATGGTGCTTTCCCCGGAACGCCTGCGGCGCCGCATCGAGGCGGACCTCAAGCGCATGCTGGACGGCTACCGGAACGAGGTGACGATCGCGCCCCCCATCGCCAGGGCGACCCCGGCGAAGAAGAAGAAGTCGAAGGTCCGCAGCCCGCGTTAGTTCTCGTCATCCCCTCCATGTGGCACGCCAATATCCTGGAAGTTGTCGGGAACACGCCCATGGTGCGGCTGAACCACGTGACCGCCGGGCTGGAAGCGACCCTGCTGGCCAAGCTGGAGTACCTGAATCCCGGCGGCAGCGTCAAGGACCGCATCGGGATGTGGATGCTGGAGACGGCCGAGGCGGCCGGCGCGATCCGCCCCGGCGGCACGGTCATCGAGGGCACTTCGGGAAACACGGGCATGGGGCTCGCGCTGGCGGCGGCCGTCAAGGGTTACGCCTGCATCTTCACGGTGCCGGACAAGATGAGCCAGGAGAAGATCGACAGTCTGCGGGCGCTCGGGGCCGAGGTGATCGTGACGCCGACCGAGGTGGAGAACACCGATCCGCGCAGCTACCATTCGGTCGCCGACCGCTTGAGCCGCGAGATTCACGGCAGCTACTTCCCGAACCAGTATCAGAACCTGGCCAACAGCGAGGCGCACTACCGGACCACCGGCCCGGAGATCTGGGAACAGACCGAGGGGAAGGTCACGCACGTGGTCATCGGCGTCGGAACCGGCGGCACGATCAGCGGGACGGCGCGCTTCCTGAAGGAGCGGAACCCGGACATCCGCATCATCGGCGTCGACCCGGAGGGCTCGATCTTCACCGGCATGTTCCGGACCGGCCGGCGGCCGGATCCGTCGCCCTACAAGGTGGAGGGCATCGGCCAGTGGGAGAAGCCCCGTAACGTCGACTTCACGGTCATCGACGAGTTGCATTCCGTGTCCGACAAGGACTCGTTCCTGATGACGCGCCAGCTCGCCCGGCGCGAAGGCATCTTTGCCGGGGGGTCGGCGGGGTCGGCCGTGCACGTCGGCGTCGAATGCGCGCGCTCCCTGGGCGGCGACGCCCTTGTGGTCGTCGTCATCCCGGATTCGGGGAACCGGTATCTCAGCAAGGTCTACAACGACAACTGGATGCGCGAGAACCAGTTCCTGGACACGGCCGTCGACGTGCGGGCCGGCGAGGTGGTGGCCAGCAAGGCCCGCCGCGTGGAATCCATGCTGGCGATCCCGTTGGCGACCCCGGTCCAGGACGCCGTGAACCTGATGCGCGAGCACGCGATCTCGCAATTGCCCATCGTCGAGACCGACGGCGTGGTCGGCAGCATCACCGAGGCCCGGATCCTCGACATCCTGGTTTCCGACCCGTCGGCCCGAACCAAGCCCGTGGCCGAGTACATGGAACCGCCGTTCCCGCTGGTTGCGGCCGATGCGCCGATCGCCAGCGTCGTCGAGCACATGAAGCGCGACGTGACGGCCGTTCTGGTCGAGACGGCCCGGGGATTCGACATCATCACGAAGTCCGATCTCGTCGGCTTTCTCACGCGCCACCAACAGCCGGACGGCAAGTTCTCCTGATAGACTGACCGTTCGCCGCCCGCAGCGGAGACCAGGCCGTGGCCTTCAATACCCGAGCGCACATCCCCGTCGAGGAGCGATACGCCGAATACCACGCGCGGTTCCCGGCGTTGGGGCTCATCGGCAACACGCGCATGGTGGAGGTTACGTGCTTCCGCGAGGAACTCCCGGGAGTCCGAGTTCTGGCGAAGGCCGAGTACGCCAACCCGGGAGGAAGCCTGAAAGACCGCCCGGTGCGGCGCATGATGCTGGAAGCCCTGATCGCCGGGGAGTTCCAGGGGGGGCGGGCGCTGCTGGATTCCAGCTCGGGCAACGCGGGCATCGCCTACGCGATGATCGGCGCGATGATGGGCGTGCCCGTCTCGATCGTCATCCCCGGGAACGCGAGCCGCGAGCGCAAGCTGCGGATCCGGGCGCACGGCGCGACGCTGATCGAGACGGACCCGATCGAAGGCTACGACGAGGCGCTGCGCGAATGCCATCGGATCGCCGACGCCCGGCCGGACGAGTTCTTCCACTGCGATCAGTACGGCAACGACAACAACTGGCTGGCGCACTACCACACGACGGCCGCCGAGATCCTCGAGCAGACCGGTGGCCGGATCACTCACTTCGTGACCGGGATCGGGACGGGCGGGACGCTG
The DNA here is from genome assembly GCA_022821265.1 of Acidobacteriota bacterium. Taxonomy (GTDB): domain Bacteria; phylum Acidobacteriota; class Terriglobia; order 20CM-2-55-15; family 20CM-2-55-15; genus JAJEDW01. The sequence goes on along the minus strand of JAJEDW010000217.1, from coordinate 4,131 downwards.
ACCGGCGTGGGGCGCCGGCTGAAGAAAGAGGTGCCCGGGGTGGAAATCGTGCAGATCGTTCCCGAGGACTTCCCGGGCATCGAGGGTCTCAAGCCGCTGGAAGCTCCCGGCGACATCATCCCGGCGATCCTGGACCAGAGCCTCGTCGATCGGAAGGTGCGGGCGTCCAGCGACGATTCGGCCCGGATGTGCGCGTTGATGTCCCGCCAGGGCGTGTTCGCGGGCCAGTCGTCGGGCGCCTACCTGCAGGGTGTCTACGAGACGGCGAAGCGCATCGGCGACGGCGTGATCGTCACGATCCTGAACGACATCGGAGAACGCTACATGAGCACGGCGCTCTGGGAGCGTTGACCGGACGCCGGTCCGGGGTGGTACAGTCCCTCACCATGAAAGCGATATTCGTCGACCGGCACGGGGGGCCGGAGAACCTTCGATACGGCGAGGCTCCCGATCCGGAGCCGGCGCCGGGGCAGGCCGTCGTCCGAAACGAGGCCGTCGGCGTCAACTTCGTCGACGTCTACCACCGCTGCGGGCTCTATCCGATCGAGCCGCCGTTCGTTCCGGGCTCGGAGGCGGCCGGTGTGGTGACGGCCGTGGCCGGCGACGTGACCGGGATTCGAGTCGGGGACCGGGTGGCCCACGCCTCGACCTTGGGGTCGTATGCCGAGAGCCAGGCCGTCGACGCCTGGAGGCTCGTCCGACTGCCCGACACCGTCGACGCACGGGCGGGCGCCGCCCTGATGCTGCAGGGAATGACAGCCCACTACCTGTGTCACGGCACGTTCGCATTGCAGCCCGGCCAGTCCGCGCTGGTCCATGCGGCCGCCGGCGGCGTGGGACTGTTGCTTACGCAGATGGCCAAGAAGCTGGGCGCGACGGTCTACGGGACCGTGTCCACGGCGGAAAAGGAGGCGCTGGCCCTGGAGGCCGGCGCCGACGCGGCGATCCGGTATGACGAACAGGAATTCGACGAGGAGGTCCGGCGCTTGACGAACGGCCGCGGCGTCGACGTGGTCTACGACTCGGTCGGCCGCTCGACCTTCGACCGGAGCCTGGACTGCCTGGCGCCGAGGGGCTGCCTGGTTCTCTACGGCCAGGCGAGCGGTCCGGTGCCGCCCGTCGATCCCCTCGTGCTGCTGTCCAAGGGCTCCCTGTTCCTCACGCGCCCGACGTTGGTGAACTACACGGCCACGCGGGAGGAGATCCTGGAACGGACGAACGCCGTGTTCGGGTGGCAGGCGTCGGGAGACCTGAAAGTGCGAATCGGCGCCACGTTCCCGCTCGCTGAGGCCGCGGAGGCGCACCGCGCGCTGGAAGGCCGGAGAACAACGGGTAAAGTGCTGCTCGCGCCCTGAGGGACCATCCTACGGCTTGCGTCCGGTCGCCTCGCCCCAGGCGATGGCGGCGAACGCGCCGGGAGTTTCCTTCCACCGTTCCATCGCCCGGCGCCAATCGTCGAACTGTTCTCGAGTGGCCAGTCCGCGGCCGGTGGCCGCCTCCACGGTCGCCGGAGAGAAGAACCAGCCGGCCGCGTAATCGAAGAAGAAGCGGACGTCCTCGTCCGTGCTGAAGCATTCGAACGACGCGCCCGCACGGACGTCGGAGAACCCCGCCATCCGGAACGCTCCCCGCAGTTGCTTGCCCATCTGCGGGTGGGCTCCGTTGGTTTCGAGCAGGTTGGAGAACGTGGTCCATACCGCGCTCAACCCTTCGGAATCCGGTTCGGCAAAAGACGACGCGCCGATCATGTCGCGCGCCGCGACGAGGCCTCCGGGCTTCAACACCCGCATGACCTCGGCCAGGACGGCTTCGGTGTCGGGAACGTGCATGAGCAGCGCGTGGCCGTGAGCCACGTCGAAAGTCTCGTCTTCGTAGGGCAGATCGGTCGCGTCGCCGGTCCGGAACACCGCGTTGACGCTCGAGCCCGCCGCCCTGGCCCGCGCCGTTTCGATCTGCGACTCTTCCAGGTCGATGCCGTGCAACTCGCCGGGCGCCACGGCTTGCGCCAACCCCATCGATATCGTGCCCGGGCCACAACCCAGGTCGAGCACGCGGAGCCCGGGTCCGAGATGCGGGAGCAGGTATGCGGCGTAGCTCTCCGCGTTCCGGCGATGGAGCATCTTCTGGAACGTGTCGCTGTAGCCCATCGTGTACGACGGCTCGCGAGAGTCCGCGGCGTGTTCGCTGTTCATGGCTGGGTTCCTTTCGCTTCGCGGCGTCGAACGATTGTAGCCGACGCCGGGGCGGCCTGCGCTTCCGGTTCGCGACACCGTGACCGGAGAACGGCCCGGCTTTCCAAAAAGCGGCTATGCAAGCTCGCCGGGGTTGTTTTACCCTCGTTAGGCCGACGTGCGCCAGTGGCTCGCCGGCGCATGCCCCATGAAACGTCTCCTGTACCTGATATTCTTCGCCTCCGGCGCGACGGGTCTGGTTTACGAGGTGATCTGGGTCCGGCTCACCGGTCTGGTCTTCGGCAACACGTCGTTCTCGATCGCGACCGTCATCGGCGCCTTCATGGCCGGTCTGGCCCTGGGGAGCTGGCAACTGGGCAAGCTCGCCGACCGGTTCCCGCGGCCGCTGCGCCTGTACGGGATTCTGGAGATCCTGATCGGCGTATCGGCGTTCCTCGTGCCGTTCGCGTTCCGCTCGATGGACACGGTGTACTGGAGCGCGGCTCCCGCGCTCGCCGCCGTGCCCGGAGCCGAGTTGGCGGTCCGGTTCCTGTCCTCGTTCGCGATCATGCTGGTTCCGACGTTCCTGATGGGCGGCACGCTGCCGGTGCTGGGCCGCTATTTCGTCCGCGGCATGTCGGAGGTCGAGTCCAAGCTGGGCACCCTCTACGCCCTCAACACGTTCGGCGCGGCCGTCGGCACCCTGGCGGCCGCCCTCATCCTGATTCCCGGCCTTGGAAGCCAGTTGACCACGACCTGGATTGCCGCGTTCAACGTCGCGCTCGGACTGTTGGCGATCCGCCTGGACTTGGGAATGGAGCCGCTGCCCGATTTCTCCGGGGCCGGCGCTGTCGAGACCGCCGATCCCCCGGTTCCGGAAGCCGTACGGCCGCCCGCCCAGGACCGGCTCGTTCTGCTCGCGCTCCTGGCATCCGGCTTCGTCGCGATGACCTACGAGGTCGCGTGGACGCGCGCCCTGACGGCCGTCATCGGAAGCTCCACCTACGCCTTCTCGATCATGCTGGTCACGTTCCTGGTCGGGATCGCCCTGGGCAGCACCTGGGCCGGCCGGTTCCGGCCCCGGGCCAGCCTCGCCATGCTGGGACTGGTTCAAATAGGCGTCGCCGCCGGGGCGCTGGTCTTCCTGGGCGGATACATCGTCGCGCCGTACCTGCTCATTGCCCTGATCCGGGCGTTGAACTACTCGTTCCCGGCCGTGCTGACGATTCAGTTCGTGGTGAGCGCCGCGTTGATGATTCTCTCGACCTTCTTCATGGGCGCGGCGTTCCCGGTCGCGGCGCAGCTCTATTCGAACCGCCTGCAGGTTCTGGGCCGCCGTGTCGGCGGCATCTACTCCGTGAACACGCTCGGGGCCATCTTCGGCTCTCTCACGGCGGGTTTCGTCCTGATTCCCGTGATCGGAACCGAGCGTACGATCCTGGTCGGTCTTCTGCTGAACGCCGCGATCGCCTTCCTGCTGCTGTCGGAGCAGCGCGGCCGCGGGATCGCCACAGCGCGATGGGCCGCCCTGGCCGTCATGCTCGTGTCGACCGGCTCGATGGTGGGCGGCGTGTTCTGGTCTCCCGGCATGCTCGACCGGGGGGTCCTGGTCTATGCGCGCCAGTTCGAAGTGCGCCCCACCCTGCGCCTGGCCGAGCACTACGCCGACACCGACGTCGTGTACTTCGACGAGTGCAACAACGCCAGCATTTCGGTCCGGCGCGGGAACAACTACTACGGCCTGCGGACCAACGGCAAGGTGGACGCCTCGAACGGACGCGACATGACGACGCAACTGATGATCGGCATGTTGCCGGGGTTCTACCACCCGAGGCCGGAGCGCACGCTGGTCATCGGCTACGGAGGCGGCGTCACGGCCGGCGCGGCCACGGTGTTTCCCGAGACCCGTATCGTCGACTGCGTCGAGATCGAGCCCGCCGTCTTCGGCGCGGGTCCGTAC
>JAJEDW010000099.1 GCA_022821265.1 Acidobacteriota bacterium | reverse complement strand
ATCGCGGTTGGCCTCTGGGCGATGGCGGTCTGGATCGGAGGCTCCACGGAGGCCGGATCCATTTTCGCCGGCGGCGTCATCGTGAGCGCCGCGCTGCTGATCCTCGCCGGGAAGGGAACGCTCGGGGCCGTCCGCCGCCTCGTCGCCCGTTTCGGCCGCGGCTGGCCGCCGGCGCTCCGATACGGCGTCGCCAACCTGTACCGGCCCGGTTCGCACATGGCGGCGATCCTGGCGGCCCTTGGAATCGGGGTCATGTTCACGCTGTCGGTGCAGCTTCTCCAGACCACGCTCGTCGACCAACTCGTCGCGAGCGCGCCGCCGGACATGCCGAACGTCTACATGATCAACATCACGGACCGGGAGCGCGAGGGCCTGTGGGAACTGCTCGACGGCCACGACGCGGTGATCGACGCGCCCCCGGCCTCGGCCGCCGTGTCGGCGCTGATCCACACGGTCAACGGCGTGCCGATCGAGGAGATGGAGCGGGTCCCGGGCCAGCGCCGGTACCTGAGGTCGCAGTTCCAGCTCACCTGGGCGGATGCGGAACCGGCGGCGACGGAGATACTCGAAGGGGAGTGGTGGGCGCCGGGGACCGCGGAGCCGCTGGTGTCGGTCGAGGAGAACGCCGCCGGCGTGCTCGACCTGGAGCCCGGAGACGCGATGGAATGGACCATCGGCGGGCGCGTCGTCGGCGCGCGGGTCGCCAACGTCCGCCGGACCGACGGCCAGCGCGCGGGCGCGAACAACCAGTTCATTCTGACCCCCGGAACACTCGATGACTTTCCCGGCATCTATTACGGCGCGCTGCGCGTCGAGCCGGACCGGGTGGGCGCGCTGCAGCGGGACGTCTTCGAGCGCTACCCGTCGGTCACGGTCGTCAACGCGGCCGACATCGTGGTCATCGTCCAGGACATGATCGGCGAGATCAGCCTCGTGGTCCGGTTCGTGGCGGCGTTCGCGATCCTGGGCGGCCTGATCATCCTGGCCGCGAGCATCGCCGGAACCCGCTACCGCCGGATCCGGGAGGCGGCGATCCTGAAGACCGTCGGCGCGCGACGGTGGCGCGTCATCGGCGTCTTCTCGATGGAGTTCCTGGCGCTGGGCCTGATGGCCGGGTCGATCGGCGCCGTGCTGGCCGCCGCGTTCACCACCGTGATCGTCGAGCGATTGATGGAAGGGACGTATCAGGTGGAATGGACGCCGCTGGCCGTCGCGGTCGCCGTGATGGCGGTTCTCACGCTGGTGACGGGGTGGGCCGCCAGCTTCCGGATCCTCGGCCAGAAGCCGCTGGAAGTCTTGCGGCGGGCCGACGCCTAAGGCCGTCGCGGCGCGTCGCTCTCGGGGAGCCGCGCCGCCAGTCGCGCCTGGACCTCGGCCAGCGCGGGATCGCCCGCGCGGTTCATCCACTCGTTCGGGTCGGCCTCCAGATCGTAGAGCTCCTCGGAACCGTCCGGGTGGCGGGTGTACCGGTAGCGCTGCCCGCGGACCGAATGGTTCCGGAACCCGTCGGTCGTGATGGCCACGTGGTCCCATTCCGCGCCGGGGTCCTCGATCAGGGGCAACAGGCTGTTGCCTTCCAGGTGGTCGGGAACGGGCAGGCCGGCCAACTCGGCCAGCGTCGGGTAGACGTCCAGCAACGACACGGGGCGGTCGGAGCGGCTGCCCGGCCGGGTCACGCCCGGCGCGACGATGATCAGCGGCACGCGGGTCGATTCGTTCCACAGCGAGTTCTTGCGCCAGCGCTGTTTTTCGCCCAGGTGGAAGCCATGGTCCGACAACAGGACCACGATCGTGTCGCCGGCCCGTCCGCTGGCGTCGAGCGCGTCCAGAAGGCGTCCGACCATCGCGTCGGCGAACGACGTGCTGGCCAGATAAGCCTGTACGGCGTCGGGCCAGACGCCCGCCTCCAGCACCCAGTCGTGCATCGCGTTCCCCTGGGCCGGCGCGGTCCGGGCGATCTCGGGAACGTCGTCCAGGTCGTCGTCGATCGTCGTCGGCAGCTCGATCCCGTCCAGCGGGTGCATGTCCAGGTAGGCCCCGGGGACGTACCACGGGAGATGGGGCCGGTAGATGCCGGCCGCGAGAAAGCGGGGGCCGCCGGCGGCCTCGGCGATGCGGCCCTCCACCCATCCGACGACCTGTCCGTCGCCCATCGCGCCGTCGTCGACCCACACGCGCGACCAGTCGAACCCGAAGAATCCGGGGTTCGCGTTGGCCGGGCGGACAGGCGGCCCGACCTCGTCGGGAAGCTGCCGTTCGATGGCCGGATAGAAGTCGTTCCAGGCCGTCGTGTCGTTCAGGCCGAAGAACCCGGGCGCGCTGTAGGTGTGGGCGTGAAAGAGCTTTCCCGCGCCGTAGGTCGCGTATCCGTTGTCCCGGAAGTGGCCGGGAAGCGTCCGGACATCGTCGAAGACATCCAGCGTCCGCCAGTCCGGAGCATTGTCGTAGACGCCGCTGGTGGAAGGACGCAGCCCGGTCATGAACGCGGTCCGCGAAGGGTTGCACAACGGCGCGGCGGTATGGGCGTTCGTGAACGTGATGCCGCGGTCGGCCAGCCGGTCCATGTTCGGCGTCCGCGCCCCGGGATGGCCGCCCAGGGGGCCCACCCAGTCGTTCAGGTCGTCGATGGTGATCAGCAGGACGTCCGGCGCCGGCTGGGCGCCGGACGGAGCGGCCAGGCACAGGCCGAGCGCCGCGGCCGCCAGTCCCGCGGCGCACTCTCGTCGGCGTCGCATGCGCGACACTCTACCAGTTGTCGGAGAACCGTTTCCAGGACTTCCGGCGCGGGCGCCGGTCGGACGAACTGATACTCTGGTATGTGGGCGCGCAGTGCTTGATCGGGTGGGGAGGAACATGAGGATTCTGAGCGCGCTGTTCATGGTGTTCGCCTGGACGGCGCTGGCGGGGGCCCAATCCGACGACTCGGCGAAGCGCCGTCACGTCCTTCCGCATATCGCCGACGGGGGCGGATGGCAATCGACCCTTCTGGTCACGAACGTGTCGCCCGCGGCCGCTTCCTGCACGGTCCGGTTGACGGGGCTGACCGCGGCGCGGTTCGAATCCGCCGCGGGCCTGTTCAGGACTGGTTCGACCGTGACGTTCTCTCTTCGGGGTTCCGGCGGCTTCCTGGAGTGGCGCTCCAGGAACGAGTCGGAGTTGGCCTCCGGCTACGCCACCGTCGATTGCACCGAGCCGGTCGTGGCGCAGATCGTGTTCGCGTCGGTCGACGACACGGGCCGAAGGCTGGGAATGGCCACGGTATTCAGCTCGCAAGCCGGTAACAGGTTCCAGGTTCCGGTTCTGACGCCCGCGGCCACGCTTGGACTCGCCATCGCGAACGACACGGGTTACGAGACGATCTGCTGGATGACCCTCGAAGGCCATCCTTCCCGAATAGTGACTCGGTTCCGACTCGACGTTCCCTCGAAGACCTCCATGGCGCGCATGCTTAACGAGCTCGTTTCGATTCCCGAAACGTTCTCTGGAGGCGCGTTGACCATGAATTGCACTCGGGAAGTCACACTCGTCGGGTTGCACTTCGAGCTGCTGCCCGACGGCGGCATCGTCACCTTCAACACGCTGCCGCCGACGCTTCTCGGCAGCGACTACGTTGACGGCCAACGCGAATCGGCGGTCGACGCAACGGCGAGACGCGTTCACGTGGTGCCGCACATCGCCGACGGGGGCGGGTGGCAGTCCTGGCTGATCGTCACGAACGTCTGGCGATACGAGAGCGTGTGCGTGCTGGACTTGCACGGCTTGGCGGCGGACCGGTTCGAGGAAGCCGACGAGGTTTCCGTGCCGGTTTCGACAGCCACCTTCACACTTCCGGAATCGGGCGGGCACTTCGTATGGCGCAGTCGGAACGAGTCGGCATTGGCGTCCGGCTACGGCATTCTCGACTGCACGTGGCCGGTCACGGTGCAGCTCGTGTTCGCGTCGATCGGCGAGGGTGGCGAGCCGACAGGGATGGCCACGGTCTTCAGCTCCCAGGCCGGATCGAAGTTCCAGCTGCCGGTGCTGACGCCGGAAGCCGCGGTCGGATTCGCAATCGCCAACGATACGGACGTCGACGCCGCCTGCCGTCTCGGCGTCGTAGACCGGCGCCGGGTGAACGTGGGCGAAGCTGTCCTGTCGGTTCCATCCAGGTCCAACTACGCGCAAATGCTCCGGGCCGCGATCGCGTTGCCGGAAACGTTCCCGGGAGGAACGGCCACGATCGCGTGCGACCCACAGGTCGCGACCATCGGACTGCATTTCGAGTTGAGTGCAGACGGCGCCATCGATACGTTCAACACGCTCCCGCCGGCCGTTCTGGAGGCGTCTGCCGAGCGAACCCTTGCCGAGCGGGCGGCGTCGGACCGGGCCACGCTGGAGGCCTTCTACGATGCGGCCGGCGGTCCGGGCTGGGTCGATCGCACGAATTGGAAAACCGACGCGCCCCTCCGGGAGTGGCACGGAGTGTGGACGAACGCCGAGGGACGGGTCGTTTCCCTGTCGCTCGTAAACAACGAGATGCGCGGATCGATCTCCCCCGAGCTGGGCCGCCTGGATCGCCTCGAAAGGTTGGACCTTGCCGCCAACGATCTGTCCGGAGCGATCCCGCGAGAGCTGGGCCGCCTGTTGCGGCTCCGAACGCTCGATCTCGGGAGGAACGACCTTACAGGCGCGACCCCCTCGGAGTTGGGTCGGCTGATCATCCTGCAATCGCTGAATCTGTCGTCGAACGATCTGACTGGGATGATTCCGCCGGAGTTGGGCAACCTGCCTCACCTCCGACGACTGCACTTCGGCGACAACGATCTGACCGGACCGCTTCCACCCGAGTTGGGTCGCCTGACCCGACTCGAAGCGATAAACCTGTACGACAACGATCTGACCGGGCCCATTCCACCGGAGTTGGGCAACATGCTCCACCTCGAGACCCTGTGGCTTTCCGAGAACCGGTTGGACGGGGCGATTCCTCCGGAGTTGAACCGCCTGAGCAACCTCCGGTCGATGTATCTCGACGGCAACCAACTCACCGGGACGATCCCGGGCGAGTTGGGCAGTCTCCGCGAGCTCGTCGGGCTGCGGCTGAACGACAATCGACTCAGCGGACCGATACCGGCGGAATTGAGTCGGCTCGGCTTGGGACACCTGGACCTGAGCGGCAACCGATTGACCGGTTCGATTCCCACCGACTTCTTCAGTTTCAACCTGCGGGGACTCGTGTGGCTGGATCTCTTCGACAACCGCCTGACCGGTCCGCTACCCGTGTCGATACTGGGCCTGCGCAACCTGGACTGGTTCCTGGCGTTTGACAACGACGGGCTGTGCGCGCCATCGACCGAGGCCTTCCGGGATTGGCTGGGCGCGATCAATTATCGCTCTGTTCCCACGTGCACGGACGATGACCCAGCGTCCGAGACAGTGAATCGCCCGCCGGAAACGGTTGCCGCAATCCCGGCGCAGACGCTGGCGGTCGGGGGGTTCGGCGGGTTTGTTCGACCGTCGCGGCATTTTAGCGACCCGGACGGGGATCGCCTGGTATACGCCGCCGAGTCCAGCGACGCGGCCGTGGCCACGGCCTTCGCCACGCCCGACCGTCCCGACCGCTCGTTTGTGGCCGACTGGAGCGTTGTACTCTGGCCCGTGGCAGCGGGGACGGTGACAGTGACGATCACGGCGCGAGACACGGAGGGTGCTGCCGTTCGTCAGACGATGACCGTGACGGTAAGACCCGAGCCCCACGGATTGCCCGAGGAGCGTGCCGCGCTGGAAGTCATCTACGACGCGGCCGGCGGTCCGGGTTGGACCCGCAACACCAACTGGAAGACCGCCGCGCCGCTGGGCCAGTGGCACGGGGTTGCGACCGATGTCGACGGCCGGGTCTTACGGCTGGCATTGCATGAGAACAACCTGAGCGGAACGATCGCTCCCGAATTGGGACATCTGACCCAAGTCCGTGAACTGCACCTGTACGGCAACCAACTGAGCGGCACGATCCCCGCGGAGTTGGGCAACCTGACCCGCCTCGTCAACGTGTACCTGAACGGGAATCAGTTGACGGGGGAGCTGCCGGCGTCGCTGACGAATCTGCGGCAGCTTCGCGTCTTCTGGTTCCAGGACAATGCCGGGTTGTGCATGCCCGCAACAGAAGAATTCGAGGACTGGATGAACGAGATCGAGAACCGGCCGCCGACGTCCTCGTCCCCGAGAGTCTGGGGACGCACGTGCAACCCATGACGGCGCGAAAATAGGGCGGACGCCGTTCGGCGGCGCCCCCCGACGACGGGTTCGATCCAACCCGGAGTCCGCTTTCAGGCACGTTACAAGCGAGCCGCCAGGCGGCGGAGCGCTTCGCCCAGCACGCGCGCTTCCTGGACGAACGCCAGCACGATGTGCCGCCCCTCGACGTCGTAGAAGTACCCTGGGTGCACGAGAACGCGCGCGTCCTCGAGCAGCTCGAGCGCCAGCGCGTCTTCGTCGACGTCGCGCCCGACGGGTAAGACCATGTGAACGCCGCCGGAGGGCGGGGACGGGGCGAGTGCTCCGAGCGCGGCCAGGGCGGCGTTGCGGCGGCGTTCGAGTTCGCCGCGATACGCGGGAAGGAAGTCCGCGCCGGCCTCGAGGATCGCCGGAACCGCGAGCTGCGCCGGCTCGTTCACCGGCAGGAACGTGTCCGAGATCATCTCCAGCGTCCGCATCGCGCGGTCCACTTCTGCGGACCGGCCGGAAACGGCCATCCAGCCGATCTTCAACCCCGGCAGGGCGAACATCTTCGAGAAGCCGTTCAGCGCGAAGACCAGCGGCGCCTCGGTCCCGTGCGGCCGCGGGGCCTCGACGCCGTCGTAGACCAGTTCGCGGAAGACCTCGTCGACGATCAGCGCCAGATCGTTCCGCGACGCGACGGTCGCCAGCTTCGCCATGGCCGCCGGGTCGAGGACCATCCCGGTCGGGTTGTGGGGCGATATGACGACGACGGCGCGCGTTCGAGGCGTGATGGCCGCTTCGACGCTCTCCATGTCGATGGCCCACGCGCGGTTCCCGTCCAGACGGTAGTGGCGGATCCGGACGCCCGCGAGACGCGCGATGTAGTCGAACAGGGGATAGGACGGCGCGGGGCAGAGCACCTCGTCGCCGGCCTCGCACAGCAGCTTGAAGACGTACCAGTAGGAGACGCTGGTTCCCGGGGTCAGCAGGATCCGGCCGGCCGGCACGCCCTCGTATCGGGCGATCGCTTCGCGTGCGGCGGGTTGACCCAGGGAGTCGGGCGCGTAGACGCGCCCGGCGACGGCCGACTCGGTCAGGACGGCGGCGAGCCGGTCGTGAGGGAAGGCGATCCCGTGTTCGGTGACGTTCGCGCTGACGAGGTCGACGATCGCGGCGCCGGTTTGGCGAAGCTCTCCCAGCCGTTGGTAGAGCCGGTTCGTCGAGCCCGGGAAGTCGATGGTCAGATCCGAGAAGCGCATGTCGGCCGGCGTGTTTCCGGGTGGCCCGGCGTGGACGCCCTATTGTATGTTGCCGGAGTGGGATACGGGCGGGTTCTCGGCGTGACGGGCGCTGTCGGAAAGACGGCGTTGTTCGTGGAGAAAGCATCGACGGCGGGAACTTTCCGGCTCCTCGCGGTCCTGACGCTTTGGGTCGTTCCCCTCCTCGGTCAGGTGGGTCCGATCGACGATCCCTTCCGGGGACGCGACCTGATTCCGCAGGAAGAGTTCGACGCCGTCCGCGCCGCGCGCGTAGCCCAGGCGGTACGGATCTCCGAGCCGATCACGCTGGACGGCCGCATGAGGGAAGCCGTCTGGGCGCTCGCCGAGCCCGCGACGGACTTCATCCAGATCGGGCCCCGTTCCGGCGCACGCGCCTTCGAACGGACCGAGGTCCGGTTCCTTTACGACGACGACAACCTGTACGTCGGGCTGTACATGTTCGACTCCGACCCGGCGAACATCACCATCAACGACCTCCGCGACGATTTCAGCTACCTGCAGAGCGACGCCGCCAGCATCATGATCGACAGCCTCGACGACCAGCGTTCGGGGTTCGTGTTCGCCTTCAACCCGGGGGGCGCGCGCCGCGACTTGCAGGTGGCCGACGACAACCGCTCCAACGCCGACTGGGACGGTGTCTGGGACCTGGCGACGATGATCGACGACACGGGGTGGGGCGCCGAAGTCGTGATTCCGTTCAAGACGCTCCGGTTCTCCAGCGACCGCGTTCAGGAATGGGGGTTGCAGATCCAGCGGCGCATCCCGCGCCTGAACGAGGAGAGTGGCTGGTCGCCGGTGCCGGTCCGGTTCCGGGGCATCCGGATCTCGGTCTCCGGGACGCTTCGCGGGCTGGAGGACCTGAGCCCCGGACGGAACGTCAAGGTCACGCCGTTCGCCACGGCCGGTTTCACGCGGGTTCGCGACGGCGACGCCATGGTCACGACACGATCCCTGGGGCGGTTCCGGGACTACGACGGCGGCGTGGACGCCAAGTTCGGGTTGACCCCGTCGTTGACGCTGGATACGACCTACCGGACCGACTTCGCGCAGGTCGAGGTCGATGAGCAGCAGGTGAACCTCACCCGCTTCAACCTGTTCTTTCCCGAGAAGCGGGAGTTCTTCCTGGAGAACGCCGGGACCTTCAACTTCGGACCCGGCGGCAATCTGCTGCCGTTCTTCAGCCGGCGCATCGGGCTCAGCGAGGACGGCCGCCCGATTCCCATACTGGGCGGGACGCGCGTTTCCGGCCAGGTCGAGGGGTACGACCTCGGTTTCCTCGCGATGAAGACCCAGGAGGCGCGGACCGGCCGGGGCGTGGTCCCGTCGAACGACTACGTCGTCGGACGGGTGAAGCGCAACTTCCGCGACACGTCGTGGGTGGGCGGGCTGTTCACGAGCCGGACCTCGGCGGTTCCGGGCGACACCAACCGCGTCTACGGGGCTGACGCGTATTTCCGTTTCTACGACCGGCTCGAGTTCGACGCCTACCTGTTGGGCAGCGACACGCCGGGGCGCGCCGGGCGCAACCAGGCGCGCCGTTTCCAGACGGCGTGGCGCGACGACGAGCTGCGGATCACGGCCCAGTTCAACGAGGTCCAGGAGAACTTCAATCCCGAGATCGGTTTCGTCCGGCGCGGCAACATGGCCGAGTACGCGGGTGAGTTCCTCTGGCTGCCGCTGCTCGATGACGACGTCGTGCGGAATCTGACGGTGGGAGTCCGCAGCAACTACATCGCGGGCAGCACGAGCGGCGAGATCGAAACCCGCGTCCACGAGGCCGAGGCCGGCGTCTCGTTCGAGAACTCGGCGTCGCTCGGCTTCACCGTGTCGCGCACCCTCGACCGGCTGGTCGCGCCCACGCGGATCCGGGGCATCCGGATACCGGAAGGCGATTACGAGTACCAGCGATATGCCGCGGCGGCCCAGAGCAACAACGCCCGGCGAGTCAGTGGGGGCGTGCGCTACGAATGGGGCGAGTTCTGGGACGGCGGCATACGCTCCATGCGGGGCGCCGTCACGCTGCGTCCCAACCGGCACGTCAACCTGGAGCTCGTCTACGACCGCAGCCGCGTGGAGCTGTCGGGCCGGTCCTCGACCAGCGACCTGGCGGGCGCGCGCTTTCTCTACGCGTTCACGCCCCGGGCCTTCCTGAACGCGTTCTTCCAGTACAACGGCGCCACGGACGAGTTCAGCTCCAACATCCGTTTCAACCTCAGGTACCGGGCGTTGAGCGACATCTACGTCGTCTACAACGATCGGCGCGACACGCGGCGGGGACACCCCGTCGAACGCGCCTTCATCGTCAAGGTCACGAACCTGATCAATTTTTAGCGGTGAATGCGCGGCCTCATCGGAGTGCGGCGCCGTTCGCGGTCAGGTTCCGGCGGGACCCGACGCGTGGGTCTCGCGAATGATATCGTTTCGAGGATTCGTGTAGCGGAGACACTGCGTTGCCCGACCCGATCGCCTGGTACGACGCCCACGCCGAAACGCTCGCGGACCGCTACGGGGCGGCGCCGTCCGAGCGGGTTCACGCGTGGTTGAAGGAAATGCTGCCGGACGCGCCCGCGACGATCCTCGACGTGGGCGCCGGGACCGGCCGCGACGCCGCCTGGCTGGCGTCGGAGGGCTACGACGTCGTGGCCGTGGAACACGCGTCCGGCATGCGGGCCGTCGCGCAGAAGCGATATCCGGACTCCCGCGTCCAATGGATCGCGGACTCCCTTCCGGGCCTGGACCGCACGTTCAAGACCGGTCTGGCCTTCGACGTCATTCTGCTGAGCGCCGTCTGGATGCACGTCGCGCCGTCGGACCGTGAACGGGCGTTCCGGAAACTCGTCACTCTCCTGGCGCCCGGGGGATTGCTGGCCATCACGCTGAGGAGCGGTCCGGGCGAGGCCGAACGCGGATTCCACCCCGTCACGGCCGATGAAGTCCGGGCGCTGGCCCGGGACCATGGCGCGTTCGTCGAATACCAGAGCACCGTCGACGACTACATCGGCCGGCCCGGCGTCCGGTGGACGAACGTGGCCCTCCGCCTGCCGGATGACGGGACCGGCGCCTTGCCGCTGCTGCGGCACATCATCCTGAACGACGACAAGAGCTCCACCTACAAGCTCGGTCTGCTGCGCACGCTCTGCCGGATCGCCGACGGCGCCGGGGGGTTCGCCGAGTCCATCGACGACGACCATGTCGCGGTCCCGATGGGGTTGGTCGCGCTGACGTGGATCCGTCTATACATGCCGTTGCTGGCCGCCGGTTTCCCCCAGAGTCCGACGAACCACGGTTTCGATCGGTTGGGATTCGCCAAGGCCGCGTTCCGGAAACTGGGCGCGATCTCGCATCACGATCTGCGCGTGGGCCATTCGTTTGGCGGTGAGGCAGGCGCCGTGCTGCACCAGGCCCTGAAGGACGTCGTTCGCACGATCGTCCGGATGCCGGTCCGCTACACGACGTATCCCAACGAAAAAGCGCCGGTATTCCCGTCCGGTGTCGCGGCGCCGGCTCCGCGCGCGCCGCTGCGGATACGGCTGGACGCGCCCTATCTGGCCAGCTTCGGAACCATGCGCGTGCCCATTCACGTGTGGGCGGCCATACAACGGTTTACGGCCTGGATCGAACCGGCCGTCATCGCCGAATGGCTCCGCGTGACGAAGGGTTACGGAGAACGTCAGGGGCGGCCGCTCGACGACGCCCATCTTGCCGCGGCGATGACCTGGTCGGATCCGGACCGTGACGTGAAACTGCCGCGGCAACGCGCCGATCAACTGCTCGCCGAGCGGCGCCTGTTCTGCGTGTGGAGCGGCAAGCGGCTCTCCGCCGCCAATCTCGACATCGATCATTGCTTCCCGTGGGCGGCGTGGCCTTGCGGCGACCTCTGGAACCTGATGCCGGCTCACAGACGGGTCAACCAGCATGAGAAGCGCGACCGGCTCCCGGCCGACGCGTTGTTGCGGACCGCGCAGGAACGGATTCTGGAGTGGTGGAGCGCGGCGTATCCGGAGGACGCCCAGCGCGTGTTGGCGGAGCGTTTCCGATTGGAAGCGTCGCTGAGCCTCCCGGGCATACGCGCCTCCGATTCGGACCTGGACGGCGTTTTCTCGGCCCTGAAACTGCAACGGCTTCGACTCAAGCAGAACCAGCAGATTCCGGAGTGGAGGGGCGAGCGCTACCTGTGACGCAGGTGATGGGGCGGTGAGTTGCGCGGCGGCGCCCACGGCCCGGCAACGGCCGGTTCGACGCGGCTGGCGACGGCCGCCTGTGCGGTCGGCCCGCAACCGCCGCAGCCGCGGCGTGTCGTCACTTCCGTGCGTCCAGCCGATTCAGCTTCCCGCGCCACTCCAGAATCCGATCGTCCCCGGTCAGAAGCCGATGCCCGTCCGTAGCCGTGGCCACGATGATGCGGTCGGCCGGGTCCGGGTGAAGACCCTTCAGGCTGCTCGCCCGTATTCCGATCTCGCCGTCCACGGGTATTTCGACGACTCCCCGCGCCAACTGCTCGCGACGCCAGAGAGCGACGTCTTCGGTGAGCGCAACCCGCCCTTTTTCCCGCAGCATGGCCACTTCCCAGAACGAGACGGCGGAAACGCCGACATGGTCGGCCTGCCACGCCCGGTCGATCGCCGTCAGGGCTCGTTTTCCCAGGCGATGGTCTCCCGTTGTCAGCCACAGCAGGACGTGAGTGTCCAGAAGGATCACGGATCGAGCACGCGGTCGGGGTCGGACGCGGCTTCCCATTCGATGTCGACGGGTCCGATCTCGCCGAGAATCCGTAGCCGATCCCGGTCGATACCATAGAGGGTTGCGGGCTTTTCCCGGTAGGGCACGAGGCGGGAGACCGGGCGGCCGTTCTTGGTGATGACGATCTCTCCGCCGCCGTTCGCCACTTCGTCCATCAACGCCAGGCATCGGGCCTTGAACGTCGAGGCCTTCATGGTGCGTGCGGGGCTCGGTTTTCGTGTTTTCATCGGGCCGTTCCCGAGGTCGGGGTTTCAAGAACTATACCATGGTCATGACCATGGTAATATAGGCCGGTTCCCGCCCACTCGGCCGGGCTCCGGCCGGTTCGCCGCGGCGGACTCGCGGTACCTCGGACAGAAACGTGTCATCGAAAGCCACCGTTTTCCAGCAGCATGCGCGCGGGATCGCCGGGGTCCGGCCCGCCGGCGAGGCGGCCCTCTGCCGGCGATGCGCGGAAGACCCGTTCGTCCTGAGCCTCGTTCCGGAGAACCCGCCGTGGGACGTACCCCACCGGTTGTTGGCGTCGGTGCAGTTCCTCATTCTGGGCGGCGAGGCCGCGGACTACCGCGTGGAGCCGGACCCATGGAGCGCGTTCCTCGACATCCTGCATGCCCACGAGGACCGGGTCGTCGATTTCGTCCGCCGCGGGCCGATCCAGACCAACGAAGTCCAACGGTGCTTCGCCCTGCTGCCCCTGTTCCTGACGGTGGCGCGCACGACGGGCCGGCCGCTCGACCTGCTCGAGCTGGGGGTCAGCGGCGGGTTGAACCTGTTCTGGGATCGCTACCGGTACCGTTACCGCGAAGGAACGTGGGGAGACCGCGATGCGGGGCTCGCGCTCACGGGCGAAGAAGCGGCTCCGGTGCCGGGAGCACTCTTGACCGAGGAGGTCCGCGTCGTCCGCCGCCGGGGCATCGACCTCGAACCGGTCGATGCGGCCGCCGACGCGGGCTTTCGACTCCTGGCGTCGTTCTTCGGCGCCGATGCCCGGCGCGTCGACAGGCTCACGCGCGCCGTGTCGGCCATGGGGGACGAACGGCCTGAGCTGTTGCGCGGCTACTACCTCGACCTGCTGCCCGGACTGCTCGCCGACGCCGCCACGTTGTCTTCCTGAAGGCGCGACGCGGTCGCCGTCGAACGGGCGTTCCGCATGCGCGCCGCCGCACCTCGATGCAGGTAGAATTCTGTGATTGGACTCGTTCGCAATAGGGGAGACACGATGAAAAGCACACCCAGGGCCGGTGTCCGGATTTGCCTGTGCGTGTTCGCCCTGGCCGGCCTCGCCCGCGCCGGTTCGGCCTTCGCACAGGACGTCGCCATTACCAACGTCCGCATCATCGTCGGAAACGGGACCGTGATCGATGAGGGCGCCATCGTCGTTCGCAACGGCCGGATTACGGAAATCGGTCCCGGTGAGATCGGCGCCGACGACCTGCAGGTGATCGACGCCGCCGGTCTGACGGCGATGCCCGGATTCATCGACGCGCACCGTCACATCAACACGGGCCCCAATGAGCGCGAGGAAATGCAGGCGCAACTCGAAGCGGGCTACACGACCATACTGTCCGGCGGCGGCCCGGTTGAAGGCAACATCGTGTTGCGCGATCGGATCGAGAGCGGCGAGATCAACGGACCCCGGATCATCCCGTCCGGCCGGATCGGCCTTGCCGACAACACGCCGGAAACGGCGCGGCAGGCCGTGCGGGATCTGGCCGAGGCGGGCGTCGTGTGGACCGGGGAGATCGGCCTGACGCCCGAACCGCGGCCGAGCCTTCACGAGATCGAAGTGCTCGAGGCCATCGTCGACGAGGCGGCGCAGGTGGGCGTGACCGTGCAGGTCCACGCCGTCAGCACGCCGGCCATGGTGGCGGCCGTCGACGCCGGTGTCCGGCGGCTGGTGCACGTACCGAACAAGGACTTCGTCGACCGCGAGGCGGCGCGGAAGCTGGCGGACACGAACACGATGAGTCTCGCGACGATCGGCTTCGGCGCGCCGGTCTTCGGTGTGTTCGGCGATGACAACGCGGCGCGCTTCCGCGACGGCAACCCCTGGCCGGAATCGATCGCGGGAGCGAACCGCGACGCTCAGGGAAGGGCCATCGGCAACGAGATCGGGTTCACGATCGTCAACGCGCGGACGATCTGGGACGAGACCGCCGTGCTCGGCTACTGCACCGACACGCGGTACGACCCGCTTGCGGGATTGCAGCACGAGATCGAGTCCTACAAGGTGATGTTCTCGATGGAGGACATCATCCGGTTGATGGGTCCGAACACGGCGGCCTACATCAACATGGCCGACGACCTCGGCACGCTCGAGTCGGGCAAGCTGGCGGACATCGTCCTGCTGGGCGGCAATCCGCTCGAAGGCTACTGGAACATGCTCGATGCCCGCGTCGTCCTCAAAGAGGGCGTGGTCGTCGTCGACAAGCGGTAGGAGCCTGTGGTGAAACC
>JAJEDW010000206.1 GCA_022821265.1 Acidobacteriota bacterium | reverse complement strand
TGCGTCAGGACGCCAAGGATCTGGTGACCGAGGTGCGGGGCGCCGCGTCCAACGACGTCAACTACGTGTTTCCGTCCTACATCGTCCAGTACATCCCGGCCGGGATCCTGGGTCTGATGATCGCGGTCATATTCGCCGCGGCCATGTCGTCGCTCGATTCCGAGTTGACGGCGCTGGCCGGCACGACGGTGATCGACTTCTACAAGCGCTACGTTCGGACGGACGCCTCCGACGCGCATTACCTGGCGGTCTCGCGCCTGAGCACTCTCGTCTGGGGCGGGATGGCGTGCGCAGTGGCGCTCTTCGCCGGACGGCTGGGGTCGCTGATCGAGGCCGTCAACCTGTTGGGATCCTACTTCTACGGTTCGCTGCTCGGTGTCTTTCTCCTGGCGTTCTTCGTCAAGCGCGCCGACGGCACGGGCGCCTTCCTGGGATTGGCGGCCGGTATGGCCGCCGTGGGCGTGGTATCGGTCACGACCTCGATCGCGTTCCTCTGGTACAACGTGGTGGGTGCGGTCGTGGTCGTCGCCGTCGGGGCGCTTGTCGGCAGCATGTCGTCCGGACGGGAGTCGCCCGCGTAGCCGGGTCCATGGCGCCCGCCGGAGCCGATGCGATAGAGTAGCCGTATGCCCGCCGACTGCCTGTTCTGCAAGATCGTCGCCGGGGAGATCCCGTCGACGCGCGTCTACGAGGACGAGGAACTCGTCGCCTTCGAGGACGTCCAGCCCCAGGCGCCCGTCCACGTCCTGATCGTGCCGCGCAAGCACGTACCCACGCTGAACGACGTGACCGACGACGACGCGCCGCTGATCGGCCGCATGATGCGCGCCGCGGCGCGTATCGCCGAGACGAGAGGCACCGCGGCCGCCGGGTACCGCACCCTGTTCAACGTGAACGCGGGAGGCGGGCAGACGGTGTTCCATCTGCACCTGCACGTGCTGGGCGGACGCCCGCTTCGGCCGGGTCTGGGTTAGGAGCCTGTGGTGAAACCCCTGCTGCATTCGACCGGCGATGCATCCCGTCCGGACCGCGTTGCTCGTCGGTCACATATCGGGAATATGCTCCCTTCTCGCGCCTTGCCGGACGGGCGCCTCACCGGTCTCGGTGCGACGCGGGGTTTCACCACAGGCTCTTAGCCCCCCGTCGGCGAGGGCGGCTTCGGCGCGGGCAGATCCCGTTCTTCCGGACCGTCGTAGGCGACGTCCTCGGGAGCGATGGCGCGAAACGGCCGTTCCCGGGTCGTTTCCTCGACGTGGTGGGCGGCCAGGCCGACCGTTCGGGAAATCAGGAAGAACGCCTTGCCGTACTCCCAGCCGATGCCGATATCGGAGACGATGCCGGCGATCGCCCCATCGATGTTCAGGACCCGGCCGAGCTCGGCCGCGATCTCCCGCGCGAGCTCCAGGTGCGGGCCCGCCAGACCCCAAGCCTCCGCCTGCGCGGCGAGCTTCAGCGTGCGCGGGTCGCGGTCGTGCCATGGATGCCCGAAACCGGGGATCCGCGTACCGCTCTCGCGGTAGTGGGCGACGATCGCGCTTGCCCCGCGTTTGGCGGCGACGGCGGACTGCAGCAACCGCGCGCAGTTCTCGACCGCGCCGCCGTGGTGGTCCCCGAGCGCGATCAGGCCGGCGGCCACCGACGCCTGGAGGGGGACCCCCCCGGAAGCGACGAAACGCGTCGCGTTGATCGACGGGGCCATGACCGAGTGTTCCGTGCTCGAAACGACGATCGACTCCAGGATCCGGCCCTCGTTGCCCGCCGGCAGCTCACCGGTGAAGCTGAGGTAGATCATGTCGCCGAACGAGCAGCGGTCCATGAGATCCTCCACGCGGTATCCGCGGATCAGGACCTTGTTCTTCGATACCCGGGATAGCGATGTGTTCCAGAATTTCGTCATCGGTTCACCGGCCCGGTTCCTTCGCGAACCGTGCGAGTATGGCAGCGATTCCTGAGCTGCATGCGATAGATTTCCCGTGTGCGAAGAAAGAATTCCCGATACTCGGCGGATGCGTAGTCGGGGTAGGTCCACGGGAAGCACTCGTAGGTGTTGTTCCTGAACCGCAGTGTGACTTCGGCGAAGACCCCGTCGGACAGGTACATTCGGTGGTAGAAGTTCTTCGTGGAGGCAACGACGACCTTGGCCTGTTCCAGGTAGCCCGGGTCCAGGTTGACGGGGCGGGGAACGGAGGCGCCGTTTCGGAGGACCTGTTCCATCCCGCAGGTCCGTAGCTTGATGGATGCGAGCGAGTCGGCGGCGATCAGGTGTTCGAACGAGAGCAGAACGCGTTGGATGGCGTTTCCCATTTCGCGTGCGTAGTACCGCGTGGCGTCGAACGGGAGGCGCCGGCTTCGGTGGTCCACGGGACCGAACGCCTCGACCAGGGCGGACTCGGTTGGCGGCAGCCGTGTCTCGTCCGAAGCCAGGACGCCCACGAACAGCTTGACCGGCCCGAGAGGTCGCGGCGTTCCCATACCCACGAGTTTAACGTGTCGCGGGGGCGCGAGGCGGAGCGGTGACGCTGAAGGAACTCGAAACCGCGTACGCCGCGGCGCCGGAGGCGCCTCCGGAGGTTCTCGACCGGTTGCGGGACGACCCCCGCGCCGGAGCGCGCCGTCTGTACCGTCGAATCCGCCGGCGGATGGACGAGCGGCAACGGGAGCGGGATCGGCTCGACGCCCTGCTCCGCATCGAGCGCGAGTTGTGGGCGGAGGGCGTCGAACGCGTGGCCGGCGTGGACGAAGTCGGGATCGGACCGATGGCGGGGCCCGTCGTCGCCGCCGCCGTCGTCTTTCCCCCCGGGGTGCGCATCGAAGGCGTCGACGACTCGAAGCGCCTGGACCCGGAGACGCGCGAGACGCTGGAGGGCCGGATACGCGACGCCGCGCTTGGCATCGGCGTCGGCATCGTCGAAACCGGCGAGGTGGATCGATTGAACGTCTATCATGCCGGCCTTCGGGCGATGCGGTTGGCCGTGGAGTCGCTTCCGCGCGTCCCGCAGCACGTGCTGGTCGACAATCGAACGATTCCCGGGATCGTCCCGCCGCAGTCCGGCATCCCCCGGGGCGATGCCGTGAGCTTTTCGATCGCGGCCGCTTCGATCGTGGCCAAGGTCTTTCGGGACGGGCGCATGCGCGAGTTGGACGCCCGATATCCCGGCTACGGCTTCTCGAGCCACAAGGGTTACTGCACCGCCGCGCACCAGGAAGCCGTGCGGCGCCTCGGCCCGTCGCCCATCCACCGCCGTTCGTTCGGCTTCATGGCCCAGCTCCTGGGGCGCTCCTCGCCCGCCTTCTACGATCTGCTCGAAGCCGCCGGCCGCGCCGCTTCGCTCGGGGATGTGGAGCGTCTGGAGGCCGGTATCGCGCGACGCGCGGGCGGTCTGTCCGCGACCGAGCGGCGCAAGCTCGCCGCCATCGCCCGCCGTCGGCGGAAACGATTCTCGTCCTGATTTCAAGACAATTTCGATCAGACGTAAATCTATGTAAACAAGTAACTTATATGTGTGTGCGGTTGTCAGGGGAGACGCGGGTGTTATATATTCCGCCCAACCGCGGTCCGAAATCGGATGGAGGAGACACGGCCGGACACGGTGGTGCGGCCCGCGTCGATTTTCTGCCATGAAAATGCACTCGCGCCGGTTCAGGGATCCCCTGATCAGCCAGGCGCGGCCGTACACGATCCTGGATCCGGTCATCGAGGAGTCGCTGCGATTCGCCGGCATTCGGCCCGACCGCGAGGCGATACTCGAACGTTTCATGGCCGGGGAACCTCGCGTGGCCGTGATCCACGGTTCCGAGGACCATCCTCCCAGCCTCGGTTCCCGGGAATTGGCGCGCCGCGTGATCCGGCAGCTCTGGGCCGACGATGCGCTTCCCATCGGCGTGTCCCACGCCATCCCCTGCGAGGAGCTGTCTCACGGGCTGTTCGGGTCGCACTACGCGTTTCTCGGACGCAACGTCTGCGCGTCGAACGTCGCCGCCCTGATGGAGGCGCACGGTTACGACGCCGCGTTTGTCCTGGGGGCCTGCGACAAGATGTTCGTGGGGTGCCTCCGCGCGTTGGTCGAGGCCGACCTGGCGCGGCAGCGCCGGAAGCTCCGTCCGTTGTACGCGTCGTTCATTCCCGTCAGCGTCGGGCCCGTGGTCCATCTGACGGAGCAGGAACGCCGCCCCTTCGGGCTGATCCGGGAGAAGCTGCCGCCATCGGAGGCGGAGACGCTGTTCGAGTTGATCGATCTCCCGATTTCGCCGGCCACGTACGAGAAGATCAAGGACTGCCTGGACGGGGCTTTCCAGAAACGAATGATACTGGAGTCGGAGAAGGACGTGCTCGAAGGCGTCGCGGCCCGGCGGGCGGCCTCGCACGGAGCCAATCCCGGCTCGTCGGAAGCCGCACTCGTCAATCGGTTGATCGTCGCCGCTTTCGGCCTGGTCCCGCGCGGATTGGACCTCTCGCTCCATCCTCCCGGGGACGCGGCCCTGGCCCGGGCCGTGGGGCGGCTGGTTCAAGGCATACACAGGCGCGAGCGCCGGATCAGCGTCTCCCACCTGGTGCGGATGAACATGCAGAACGCCGTGACGGTGTGGAGCGCCACCGGCGGGTCTCCGTCATGGCTACTCCATATCCACTACCTTGCCGAAGCCCTGCGACTCCGGCTGAGTCCGGCGATGCTGGGCCGCAAGATGTCGAAGGTCCCGCGGCTGCTCTCGTTCGATCTCTCCGACGGGCGGTCCGCGCCCGGTCTGGCGGCGGAAACCGAAGGGGGCGGCAACTCGGGCGTGGACACGTTGATGCGCACGTTGTCGGAAAAGCGCCTCATCGACGATCGGGCCGCGACCCTCGATGGACCGTGGATGCACCGGATCACGGGCGCACGCTCCGCGAACGGCCGTTATTTTCATTCGACGATGACGCCCACGTCCCCGACGTCGGGCCTGGCCGCTCTCCGAGGCAACCTGTGCGCGGGCGCCCTGGCGCGGAACGGGGGCGATCCGACCGCCTATGATCACAAGGTGTACCTGGCCGAGTTCTTCCTCGGACGCGAGGCTCTCCTGGAGGCTCAGGAAAAGCCCGGCGGTGCGCTCGAGCGGTTGCGGAAGAAAGTCACCCGGGACGATCTCTACCAGACGTGGCAACTGAACTGGGCGCAGGACGGGGCCGCGGACGGCTCGATGGATCCCTCGCCCGGTTGGACCAAGAAACGGCTGTGGGACTACCTGGTGGACCGCCGTCTGCTGCGTGTGATCGTGTTCGTCGGGGGGGAGGGTCCGCAGGCGTCGGGCATGCCCGAAATCGATTTCCCGCGCCGGGATGCGTGGATGGCCCACGGGTGCGTGATCGCGACCGACGGGCGCGTGGACTTCGGCGCGAACGGCCTGACGATCGCTCATGTCGCTCCCGAGGCGATCGCCGGCGGGTCCATTGCCGCCGTGCGAACCGGGGACTGGGTTTATCTGGGCCTGAAGAAAGGGGAGTTGCACGTCGTCACGGCCGCCGCGGGCCGCCGCGGCTTCACCGTGGTGCCGGAACCGGACCTCGCCAACCGTCCCGAGAAGGCCAAGCGCATACTCGCGCTCGAGCGCCGGCGCGCCCACTTCCTCCCGTCCGTCCGCGCGGTGCTGGACAGCGTTTCGTCCGCGATGGAAGGCGTGTCGCCGAAAACGGCGTAAGGGCCGGGGCGGGCGGTTAGTTCTGTGCGCGCCGACCCGGTCGTGTTAACGTGGCGCACATGAGAAACGGCCTGGAGGTGGGTTACGTGAGAAAGATCCTGATCGGCGTTCTGGCGGGCGCGTGGACGGGGGCGGCCCTCGTCGCCGCGGCGCCGCAGGCCGAAACCGAACGCATCGCGATCCCGACGCTGGAGGAACGCCTCGACAGTGGCGCCGAGTTTCTGCTGATCGATGTCCGCGAGGATTGGGAACTCGACGAAAACGGCGCCATCGACGGAGCGATCCACATTCCGATGGGCGAGCTGGAAGCCCGGATGCCCGATATTCCGAGAGACGTGCCGCTGGTCTTCTACTGACAGAGCGGTGGGCGCGCGTCGCGCGCCGCTCAGATGTTCCTCGACGCCGGCTACATGGCCGGTGAGTTCTGCGGCATCAACGACTGGAAGGCGGCCGGCCTGGACGTGGTCGACGGCGTAGACCGACCGGCGCCGGGGCCGATTCGGCCGGAATAACCCCTCCGGACCGGGCTTGGGAGACTCGCCCGAGCCCGGCCGAAACACTCGGAACCGCGGCGTTAACGGGCCTCGGTCACCGACTGGAAGCCCTGAACCTTGTGGCTTCCGTCGCAGAACGGCTTGTTTCCGGAATGACCGCACCGGCACAGCGCCACGGCGTCGCGTCCGGACAGGTCGAACGCCCGACCCTGGCCGTCCTTCAGGACGAACTCGCCGCTGACCTTGATGGGGCCGTGGTCGAAAATCAGAGCCTCGGTTGGGTCTGCCATCAGTGTTGTTTCCCTTCGTCGTTCGCGGTGGTGGTTCGACCGGCGCAAGCGAATGCCGACGCCGGCCACGGTCGAAGAACGCCACTCTATCACAACGGACCCCGGAGTTCCCGGGTCACGGTGGTATAATCCCGCGCCCTCGGTGGCACGAAAACGGCGTTCGGTCGTCTATACCCATGACGTTGTCGCGGGTGGATCGTATCCGGCGGCTTGACGCGGGAGGGTGGCATGGACAAGAGAAAGCTGGCGAGATTGCGCAAGGTCCTGACCGCGGAGCACGAGAACCTGTTCCGGTCCCTTCATCGCAACCGGGAAGCCGAAGAGGAAATCCTGCTGGAGAAGACCGAGGACGAGGGCGACCTGGCGTTGATCAGCCACAACAAGGAGCTTCTCTACAACCTCGCCGAAACGGATTTCCGGCGCCTGAAGGCGATTGAGGACGCGCTCGGGCGGATGGATCGCGAGGAGTACGGCCAGTGCGCCGGCTGCGGCGAGGACATCAACGAGAAACGCCTGGTCGCCGTGCCGTGGGCCACGATGTGCCTCGCGTGTCAGGAAGAAGCCGAGCGCGAGAACTCGGCCGCGAGCATGGCCGGCGTGACGCGTCATCCCGCCGGCGCCGACGACGAATAGCTATCCTCCGTGCCGGACGGTGACGATGTCGCCGTCCTGGACCTCGTATTCCCGGCCCTCGAGCCGCAGCAGTCCCTTTTCGCGCAGCGACGCGAACCCCCCGTGCCGCTCGAAGTCGTCGAAGGCCGCCACCTCGGCGCGTATGAAATGCTTTTCCAGGTCGGTGTGGATCGCGCCGGCGGCGCGGCCGGCCCGCGTCCCCTGCCGGATGGTCCAGGCCCGGCATTCCGCGTCTCCCGCGGTGAGGAACGAGATCAGGCCCAGCAGGTGATAGGTCGAGCGGATCAGGCGGACCATTCCGGATTCGCTCAACCCGTAGTCATCGAGGAAGCCTTCGAGCTCGTCCGGAGCCAGTTCCGCCATTTCGGCCTCGAGCCGGCCGCAGACCAGGACCCGTTCGGCGCCTGGCCGCGATTCGCCGCCCGCGCCGCCGCCTCGCAGCCGCTCGATGTTCTCCTCGCCGA
>JAJEDW010000250.1 GCA_022821265.1 Acidobacteriota bacterium | reverse complement strand
TCGTCGATGGCGTCGCTGATGAACAGGACTTCGACGTCCTTGGTCCGGAGCGCTTCCAGGTGCGGCGACTGCGCGATCGTTTCCCGATCCTCGCCCGTCAGGTAGAAGATCTCGGTCTGCTCCGGCTTCATACGGTCCACGTATTCCCGGAGCGTCGTCTTCCGGTCCGCGCCGCGCGAGGAATCGAACAGCAACAGCGGCGTCAGCCTGTCCTTGTTCTCGAGGTCGAAGCTGGCGCCTTCCTTCAGGACGCGCCCGAACTGCTCCCAGAACTTCCCGTAGGTTTCCCCCTCGTCACGGGCCATCTCGGCCAGGGCGTCGATGACCTTGCGCGTCACCCACTTGCGGATCTGCGTGATGTGCCGGTCTTCCTGCAGGCGCTGCCGCGAGATGTTCAGTGGAAGGTCGGACGAATCCACCACGCCCTTGACGAACCTCAGGTACCGCGGAAGGATCTCCTCGCAGTTTTCCACGATCAGGACGCGGCGCACGTAGAGTTGCAGCCCGTACGCGCCCGAGTCGAAGAACAGGTCCATCGGCGCTTGGGACGGCAGATAGAGGAGCGACTGGTACTCGATCCGGCCTTCCGCCTTGAACGAGAGGTGCTTGATCGGCGCGTTCCAGTCGTGGCTGATGTGCTTGTAGAACTCGGTGTAGTCCTCCTCGGTCACCTCCGAGGCCGGCCGCGCCCAGATCGGCTTCATCGAGTTGATCGGCTTCGCGTCGGCCTCGATCGACTCCGACTTCTTGCCGCCGGCCTTGAACGTGATGGGATACGTCACGAAATCGGAGTACTGCCGGACGATACGGCGGATCACGGGCTCCTGGGTGAAGTCCTCGATCCCGCCGTCCTCGTCGGCGGGCTTCAGGCGCAGGGTGATCGACGTGCCGCGACGGAACTTCTCGGTCTCGGACACGGTGTATTCGCCGTCGCCGGTGGATTCCCAGAGCGTTGCGCGCGCCTCGCCGGCGCGACGCGTCACCAGCGACACCCGCTCGGCCACCATGAACGCCGAATAGAAGCCGACGCCGAACTGGCCGATCATCTTGCGGGCCGTCTCGTCGGACGTCTCCTTGAGGCTTTCGAGAAGCTCCCGCGTGCCGGACTTGGCGATCGTACCGATGTGGGCGATGACCTCGTCGCGGCTCATGCCGATGCCGCTGTCGTGAACCGTCAGGGTCCTGGCTTCGGCATCGGTCTCGACGACGATCTCGAACACGTCGTCCTTCCCCAGGAGGTTCTCGTGGGTGAGCGACTCCACGCGCAGGCGGTCCAGCGCGTCGGATGCGTTCGAGATCAGCTCCCGCAGGAAGATCTCCTTGTTCGTGTACAGGGAGTGGATCATCAGGTCGAGGACCTGGCGGGCCTCGGCCTGGAATTGCATCGTTTCAGCGGTGCTCATGCGGACGGGTTCCTCCAGTGTGAACCCTTCATTGTAACTCCGGCCGGTAGTTCCGGATCCGCGGGAAGGTCAGTCCGTCGAGTCCCGGAACTTGCTCAGGCACTCGTCCGAGCAGAAGTAGACGGTTTCGCGACCCCGCGCCGCGGCGGGCGATCCCTCGGCCGTGACGTACGTGCCGCAGACCGGGTCCCGGAACAGCTTGCCGCCCTGCCGCGTGGCGCGGTTCCCCCGGCCGGGACCGCGCGGCCGGCCTCGAGACGGGGGGCGGGACGGCGCGGCGATCCCCCGCACCAGCGCCAACACGGCCATCACGATCATCACCAGGAAGAGGATCCGAACCAGACCCATCATCCGCCGTCGCGCGCCCGGTCGAGCCGGCTGCGCAACGTGGGCAGCGCCTCGTAGGACGGATCGATCGTTTCCAGGCGCTCCAGCGCGTCGGTGGCGGCCGCGATGTTCGGCGGCCGCTCCAGGTAGGCGAGGACCAGGTTCTGGAGCGCGAGGGTCTGGGACGGGTCCGTCTCGAGCGCGCGCTGATATTCCTCGATCGCGTCGCCGACGCGTCCGCTGCCGTACAGGGCCGTCGCGTACGCCGTCCGCATCGTCGCGTCGTCCGGCGTGATTTCCATGAGGCGCGCGAACCACTCGGCCGATTCCGCGTAGCGGGCGATCTCGAAGAGGTACGTCGCGTAGCGGGACAACAGCTCGGGATCTCCGGGGCTGACGGCCAGCGCCCGGGCGAAGAGCTCCAGCATCTCCTGCTCGGTGACGTCCGCGTGCGCGTCCGCGCTCTCCGGCGCGGCGGCGCTCTGTATTTCCCGCACTTCGGCGAGCCGTGCGCCGTGGGTCCGGTAGTTGGCGTACACGTACGCGGCCGCGGAGCCGGCGATCACGCCGAGCAGGATCCAATGAACCGTTCTGGTGTCCAGCATGATCCCGGCGCCGGGCAGGCGCGAGAGGCGCCGTCCCGGTGCGTCTCTACTGCGTCCGGGCGAAGTCCAGCAAGCCTTGCGCGGTTTGCGCGTTCGGATCGTCGGGCGCCAACTCCAGGAAGCGTTCCAGCGGCGCCACCGCGTCGGCGGGCGCGGTCCCCACCAGGGCGAGACCCAACTGATAGTAGGCCTGCGCGTTCTCGGCGTCCGCGTCGATGCTTCGTTCGAACGCGTCGACGGCGTCGGGAACCTGGCCGCGGTTGACGAAGATGATGCCCAGGTTGAAGTAGGACATTCCGGCCGTCAACGGGTCCAGCTCCGCGGCTCGGGCGATCGATTCCACGGCGCCTTCGATGTCGCCGGTGTTGCCGAGCGCGATGCCTCGATTCTGCAGGTAGACCGCGTTCTCGGGGTCCTGGATCAACGCGAGGGCGTAGTTCTGGGCGGCCTCCTCGTGCCGGCCGCCCAGGGCCAGCGCCTGCGCCAGGTTGGCCAGAATGATGTGCTGGTCGTCGCCCTCGGCCGCTATGCCGAACTGTGCGATCGCCGTGTCGACGTCGCCCGAGTTCAGGGCCGCGACGCCCGCGTCGAACGCCGCACGGATCGCGTTGGCGTCACCCCGAGCCTCCAGCATTTCCAGCGCCCGCTCCTGGTCTTCGTCGCTCAACGCGCTCATGTCGAAATCGCGCACGAGCGGCTCGCCGACCCGGACCGGAACGTTGTTCTCGACCAGCAGCGCCTGCCGCTGGACCAGGAAAGTCAGCGTGTAGGTGCCGGGGGGCAGCGTCGCGGAATACGCGCCATCCGCACCGGTCGGATACTCCTGGAGATAACCGTCGCCTTCGATCCGGACGGCCGCGCCTTCTATCGGTTCGCCCTGGAAGTCGAGGATCGTGCCCCGAACGACGGCCTGCGACCAGGCTGGGGCGGCCAGTGCAAGGACCAGAAGGCAACCAGGCAACACACGGCAGACGACTCTCATGAAAACCTCCGTGTCTCAAGCTTCGGCAAAACGCGCGTCATAGGCGATCGGATCGGCCGCGCCCGCGCCTTCGAACGCCTCCAGCCGCAGGCGGCAACTGTCGCACGTTCCGCAGGCGGACCCCTGGAGACGGTAGCATGACCAGGACAAGTCCAGCGGCGCTCCCAAGGCGACGCCCCGGCGGACGATCGCGGACTTCCGCATGTGAATCAGCGGCGTTTCGATTCTAATCCCGCTGCCGGGGCGCGTGCCAGCCTCGATCACCGCGTTCATGCGTTCATAGTATTCCGGGCGGCAGTCCGGGTATCCCGGGCTGTCCTCGGCGACCGCCCCGATGAAGATCCGGCGGGCGCCGATCACCTCGGCCCACGACGTCGCGATCGACAGGAAATGGGCGTTTCTGAACGGCACGTACGTGTTGGGGATACCCTCGGCGTCCGGGTCGCCGTCGGGTACCGCGATCGCCGCGTCGATCAGGCTGGAGCCTCCGATCGCGGCGAAGTAATCGAGTCGGACCACCAGCCGGTTCGCGATTCCGAAATGGTCCGCCTGGGCGTGGAACGCCTGGAGTTCCCGCCGCTCGGTCCGCTGGCCGTAGTTGGCGTGCAACGCGTGCAATTCGTGGTCGGTTCGGGCGATGGCCGCCGTGACGCAACTGTCCAGACCGCCGCTCATCAGCACGACGGCCCTCGGCCGGCTCGGTGGTCCCAGCGAAGTCACTATACGAGCCCCGACTCAGTGTATTCCCGCGCCGGACCCAAGTCAAAGCCGGGGCGGCGGGATCAGACGCCGCGAACGTCGGGTTTCCAGATGTACTTGTGGAGCTGCAATTGGAAGCGGACCGGGAGGCGGTCGGCCAGGATCCACTCCGACAACTGCCGATTCGAGAGGTTCCCGTGAGATGGAGAGAACAGAACCGTGTTCCCGCGTCCGGCGAGGCGCGTTCGATAGAAGTCGCGCGACCACCGGTAATCCCGCTCGGTCGATATGACGAACTTGAACTCGTCGTGCGGCGCGGCGAGGGCGATATTGGGTTCGTGAAACGTATCCGGCTCGCCGCTGTCGGGCGTCTTGACGTCGATGATCTTGATCACGCCTTCCGGAACGTCCGCGATCGATGCGTGGCCGCCGGTTTCGAGCATCACCGTGTAGCCGGCCGCCAACAGGCGCTCCATGAGGGGAATCGCCGACGCCTGTTCCAGCGGCTCGCCCCCGGTGATCTCCACCAGGCGGGTTCCGTACTGCCTGACGCGTTCGACCACGTCGCCCAGCGCCATCTCCGTTCCGCCGTAATAGGCGTAACGCGTGTCGCAATACGTGCATCGGAGGCCGCAGCCGGTCAGGCGAACGAAGACCGTGGGCTGGCCCGCGTGCGACGACTCGCCCTGTATCGAATGGAAGATCTCGGTGACACGGATGGAGGGATCCATCAGGCGCTCGCTCCCGCGTCTTCCGATCCGTCGTCCTCGCCGTCGAGGAAGTCGCGTAGTCCCTCCACGCCGTCGACGATCGCGTAGTCGGGAAGGCTGGCCATGAACAGCTTGCCGTACGGGCGCGTGCGGAGCCGGCTGTCGAGCACGGCCAGGATGCCGCGGTCGTTGCGCGACCGGATCAGCCGCCCGAAGCCCTGCTTGAGCCGGAGGATGGCCGCCGGCACCTGGTAGTCGGCGAACGCGCTCCCTCCCGACTCTTCGATCTGGCGCATCCGGGCGCGGACCAGCGGGTCGGACGGCACCTGAAACGGGAGCTTGTCGATGATGACGCAACTCAGGGCCTCGCCCGGGACGTCGATTCCCTGCCAGAAGCTGGACGTGGCGAACAGGACGGTGTTGGGTTTCCTTCGGAATCGCTCCAGCAGGCGTCCACGCCGGGTCCGTCCCTGGATCAGCACGGGGTAGGGGAGATCGTCGGCAACGGCTTCATGGCAGGCCTCCATCTGCTGGTAACTGGTGAACAGGACGAAGGCGCGTCCCCGGGACACGTCGAGGATCTTCCGGATTTCGTCCGCGGCCATTTCGGTGAAAGCCGGATTGCGATAGTCGGGCAGGTGGCCCGGGACGTAGAGTGCCGCCTGTTTCCCGAAGTCGAACTCCGTGGACAGCGTCTCGCTCTCGGCCGAGCGCAACCCGAGCCGGCCGCGGATATAGTCGGTCGAGCCCCCCACGGTGAGAGTCGCCGACGTCAGCACGCAGGTTGCCACGCGTTCGAACAGGCTGGACTCGAGCACGGGGGCGACGTCGATCGGACACGCTTCCAGGAACACGCCGGCGCCCTTGCGGTCCAGCCACGACACGTAGTTGTCCGGGCTCCCGTCCTTGAAGATTCGCAACTCGGACTCCAGCTCACCCGCCCGCCGGGCCATGTTCCCCCACTCCCCGCTCCCCGCGACCAGTTGCTCGAAGGTCTGCCGGGCGTCGGCGAGCGCGGCGATCAGTTCGTCGATGCCCGTCAGCTCCGGCAGGGGATGGCGTCCTTCCGGCGTCGGCGTCAGCCGTCCGAAGAAGAGATCGGAGGCCCGCATCAACACCGCGGTCCCGGCGTCGATCGACGCGTCCGACTCTTCGGCGAGCGTGCGGGCGTCGTGAAGCAGTTCCTGAAGGCGGTGGTTGCTGACATGAAATCCGAAGTAACCCGTGGCGATGTCCTCCAGCTCGTGCGCCTCGTCGAAGATGACGGCGGTGTAGTCGGGGAGGATCTGCGCCGCATCGGACTCGCGAATGGCCAGGTCCGCGAAGAAGAGATAGTGGTTCACGACGACGATGTCCGATTCCATGGCCTTGCGCCGCATCACGGTCAGGAAGCACGATTCGAACTCTTCGCACCGGGAGCCCAGGCAATGCTCCCGCCGGGCGTCGAGGCCCTGCCAGAGCTCATCGTCGACGGGGGGCAGCTCGGCGCGGTCTCCGGTTTCCGTCTCGCCGGCCCACTCGGCGATTTCCCGGAAGCCGTCGATGGCGTTCGGCGTGAACAGGCCGTCTTCCCGGAACCGGCGGAGCTTCCACTTGCAGAGGTAGTTGTTGCGGCCCTTCAGGTAGGCGGCCCGGACCGGACGCTCCAGAATGGTTTCCAGAAGCGGAATGTCCTTGTAGAAGATCTGGTCCTGGAGCGCCTTGGTCCCGGTCGAAACCAGCAGCCGCTGCCCGTGGGAGAGCGCCGGCGCAAGATAGGCCAGCGTCTTGCCGGTCCCGGTTCCGGCCTCGATGATGGCGTGGGTTCCCTCCTCGAGCGCGCGGCCGACGATTTCGGCCATGCGGGCCTGGGAAGGCCGGGCCTCGTATCCTTCGAGCTTCCGCTCCAGGCGGCCGCCGGGGGCGAAGAAGTCCTCCATTTCCGCTAGTGTATCGGAAATTCCGACTCGGGACGCTTTTCCACGGGCCGGCCGATTCCGCTATTATTCATGGGTGCTCCGCATACCGCAGAGCGTGATGGAGGAGATCCACGCGCACATGGAGGAAGCCTACCCGCACGAGTGCTGCGGACTGATCGTCGGATCCGTCAATGACGGGGCCCGGGTGGCGGCCGACTCGCGCCGATGCCGCAACCTCAACACGGAACGCGCCCGGGACCGGTACGAACTGGATCCCCGGGACATGCTCCGGGCGCAGCGGGAGCTCGACGGAGGCCCCTGGGACATCGTCGGCATCTATCATTCGCATCCGGATCATCCGTCACGCCCGTCGGGCACGGACCTGGCCCACGCCTGGGCCGGATGGTCCTACATGATCGGGTCCGTCGTTCAGGGCCGGGTCGCGAGCGTTCAGAGCTGGGAGCTGGCCGACGCCGGCGACCGCTTCGAGGAAGAATCCGTCGATATCCCGACCGCCGGCGGAGAGGAGAACTAGGCGATGAGCGTCAACGTCAAGATACCGACGCCGCTGAGAAGCCTGACCGCCGGCCGCGGCGAAGTGGCCGTCGAGGCGGCGACCGTCGAAGAGGCGCTGCGGAAGCTGGATGCGGAGTTCGGCGGCCTGGCCGAGCGCATCTTCGACGAGAACGGGGAGGTCCGCCGGTTCATCAACGTGTTCGTCAACGAGGACAACATCAAGGACAGGGATCACTTGGCGACGGCCATCCGCACCGGCGACACGATTTCGATCCTGCCCTCGATCGCCGGCGGCTGAGGCCTGCCAGGCCGTCGGGGCGGCCCGGCGCCGCGCAATTGCCTTCGTGTCCGATCTTCCCGCCGCCACAGGGGCCCATCCGGGAGACGTCCCGCTTGTCGCGATCGTCGGGCGGCCGAACGTCGGCAAGTCCACGGTGTTCAACCGGCTCGTCGGCCAGCGCCGGTCCATCGTTTCCGACGAGCCGGGGGTGACGCGCGACCGGATCTACGGCCGGTTGGAGTGGGGCGGAGTCCACTTCGAGGTCGTCGACACGGGCGGCCTCCTCGCGGGCGACGACGCCGAGATACCACGGAAAATATTCGAACAGGCCGAGGTGGCGATCGGGGCGGCGTCGCTGGTGGTGCTGGTGGTGGACGGACGCGCGGGGCGCACCGGCGCGGACGAGGACCTGGCCGGGATGCTGCGCACCCGCGGGCGGCCGGTTGTCGTCGCCGTGAACAAGGCCGATTCCGCCAGGCAGGACAACGACACCGCGGATTTCACGGGCCTGGGATTCGAGCGCGTGCTGCCCGTTTCGGCCGAGCACGGACGCGGTTTCGCCGAGCTGCTCGACACCGTGGCGGCCGGGCTTGGACCGGCGTCACCCGTCGAGACGCGGGAACGCGAGGTGCGCGTGGCGATCGTCGGCCGCCCGAACGCGGGAAAATCCACTTTGCTGAACGCGCTGGTCGGCGAGGAGCGTTCCATGGTCTCCCCCGTCGCCGGCACCACGCGGGACGCGGTGGACAGCCGGATCGAGCGCGGCGGGGTCTGGTTCCGATTCGTCGATACGGCGGGCATTCGCCGCCGGGGCCGCACCATCCGGAAAGCCGACCGTCTGAGCATCGTGATGGCGCGGAAGCACCTGGAGCGGTGCGACGTGGCGATCCTGCTGATCGACGCTACCGAGCCGGTGAGCGGGATCGACGCGACCATCGGCGGTTACGCCCACGAGGCCGGACGCTCGGTCATCATCGCGGTCAACAAGTGGGACCGCGTTCTCAAGGACGCGGCCGTCGCGGCCGAATTCGAGAGACGTATCCCGGCGAAGCTGAAGTACCTGGACTACGCTCCGATCGTGTTCATTTCCGCGCGGACCTTGCAGCGCGTCGACAGGCTCTACGCGCTGGCCGCGGAGATCTTCGCGGAACGGGGACGCCGGATCGGGACCGGGGAGCTGAACCAGTTCCTCCAGGATCTCAACCTGCAGCGGGGCGGCCTCGGCTCGGACGCCAAGGTGCGCTACATCGTCCAGGCGCGCGTGGCGCCGCCCACCTTCGTCGTCTTCGCCGGCACGTCCCGCAAGCTGCACTTTTCGTTCGAACGATTCCTGGCGAACCGTATCCGGGACCGATTCTCATTCAAGGGGACGCCGATTATAATCAAGCAGCGTTCCCGGAAACCGAGGAAGGATCCGCGGTAGGGCGCTGTGCTCACCCGCCGGTGGACACCGAGGCGCGCGATGGCTGAGATCCCCGACAAGCTCTACTTCAAGATCGGCGAGGTGGCCGAGATCGCTGGCGTCGAGACCCATACGCTGCGTTACTGGGAGACCGAGTTCCCGAACCTGGCGCCCCGGAAGGCCGACTCCGGCCACCGGCACTACAGGCGCAAGGACGTCGAGACCGTCATGCGCATCAAGGAGCTCCTCTACGACAAGAAGCTCACCATCGCGGGCGCGCGGCGCATCCTGAGCGGCCGCCGCAACGACCCGGACGTGCGCGACACCGCCGAGGAGACACTGCGGAAGGTGCGCACCGGACTGGAGGAGATCTTGACTTTGCTCGACGGCCGATCCTAATGTGGGTGGGTACGGGACGTGGCGCAGCCTGGTAGCGCGCACCCTTGGGGTGGGTGAGGTCGGAGGTTCAAGTCCTCTCGTCCCGACTCTCTTCTCTCGCCGCGGACGTGTACAAACCCGGCGCACGCTGATAGAATTCCCCAGTCGGGACGTGGCTCAGCCTGGTAGAGCACCTGGTTCGGGATCAGGGGGTCGGAGGTTCAAATCCTCTCGTCCCGACTTTTAGAATCAGCAAGATGCAGCCCGTTTCGGTTTCGTGCCGGAACGGGCTGTCGACGTTTTCGTAG
Organism: Acidobacteriota bacterium; assembly: GCA_022821265.1. Lineage (GTDB taxonomy): Bacteria > Acidobacteriota > Terriglobia > 20CM-2-55-15 > 20CM-2-55-15 > JAJEDW01. The sequence continues at coordinate 1,051 of JAJEDW010000250.1, read as the reverse complement.
ACGAGATCGCTTCCGGGGAGATTCTGTCGACACGGGATCACGTTCGAGTTGAAGGCTGTCTGACGATCCCGACCACGCGGCAAACGGAGACCTGGTCATGAAACTTCGTCAATGCGTTGCCCCGACGATGATGCTTCTCTGCGCGGCCGCGGCCGCCTGCGCACAGGAAAGGGACTGCGGCGCCTTGACGCAGTGGTCCAACGGACCGGAAGACCTGCGAATCGACGAGGCCCGATTTTACCAAGACCGCGAGTTGAGCGGGTTCGGAGGCGATGTGGGCCTCCCGCCCCACTGCCACGTGAGGGGGAGCTTCGAGCACCGAACCGGCATCGACGGCGTCGAGTACGCCATCCGGTTTGCGATCAACATGCCCGGGGAGTGGAACGGGCGGTTCTTGTTCCAGGGCGGCGGCGGCCTTAACGGCGCCGTCCGCGAACCGACGGGCAACACCGCGGCCGGCGCGCGATCTGCGCTCGCGCGCGGCTTCGCGGTCGCCAGCACCGACAGCGGTCACTCAGGGGGCGGTTTCGATTCGAGCTTCATGGCGGATCAGCAGGCGCTCCTGAACTTCCAGTTCGACGCCAACGCCAAGACAACCGAAGTCGCGCGCCCGATCGTGGAGGCGTACTACGGCTCTCAGCCGCATCACAGCTACTTTGCAGGCTGCTCGACGGGTGGTCGCGAAGGCATGATCATGGCGCAACGTCATCCGTTTCTGTTCGACGGCATCGTTTCCGGAGCGCCGGCGATGCGAACCACGATCAGCAACCTGGCGCTGCGCTGGATCAGCAATCAATACGTCGACATCGCGGACACCGATCCGCGGAACCCGTTCACCGGGGATGCGCAAGAGCTCATCATGGGCGAACTGACGAACAGTTGCGATGCGCTCGACGGAAACGCGGACGGGCTGATCTTCAATCGCTCGTCGTGCGAATTCGATCCGCGCGCCCTTGCCTGCTCGAGGCGAGGGAACAGGCAATGCCTCGCCGACGACAAGGCCGATGCCCTGTTCCGGGCGATGTCCGGACCCGTCAACGCCGCCGGCCAG
>JAJEDW010000042.1 GCA_022821265.1 Acidobacteriota bacterium | reverse complement strand
ATGGCCGTCTTCCGCGACCCGCCGTCCAGGCGCAGGGTGAGGTGAAGCACCCGCATCACGTCGTGCCGGCGCTCCAGCGTGTCGAGCAGCGGCGCCAGCAGCGCTTCCATCCGGGCCTCCAGGCGACGGCGGTCGAGTTCCGCGTAGTCGAGGAGGCTCTCCGCCCGGGCGGGCTCGGATGGCGTTTCGGGTTGGAGCGGGTTCCAGAGATCGTTCGTTCCCAGCCGGTGAAGCCGGTGGGCTTCGGGTCCGAGACGCGAGCGGACCTCGGATGCGGGCAGGTCCAGGAAGCCGCCCAGGGTGTGGATGCCGAGCCGGGCCAGGAGGTCGCGGGTTCCGGGAGCCAGGTCGAGGCGCTCCAGGGGGACGCCGCGAATGGCGATACGCTCCTCTTCGGGCGTCCGGAAGACCACCGTCCGCTCGCGGGCCCGGGCCGCGGCATGGCTTCCGAAACGCGAGAACCCCACGGCCACTGTGCTGCGGAAGCCGGCCCCGGCGAGGTCGTCGTGGATGCGCCCGGCCCATTCCTCCAGGCGGGGATGGAGCCGGGAAAGGCCCGAGGCCCCGAGCCAGAACACTCCGGGCGCGTCCCGGGAGGGTTCGACGTCCGGAGCGAAGCGCCGCAGCCGCGGAACCAGGGCCGCCACGCCCTTCCGGATGGCCGCGTGGGAGATGACGCTCGCCCGGAGGTGGCGCGAGAGCGCGAGCCCCGCGCCGTGGCGCATGCCCGGCAGGATGCGCAGGGCCCGCGCCCGATGGTTCACCCAGAGGATGGTTCCCTGGGCCGTGTCCCGGTCCACTACCGCGGCGGGATGGTCCTTCCAGTCCGGATGGTCCCGGAGCAGCAGTTGCAGGGGGAAAGCCCGAACGTCAACACAGGCCGTCCGTTCCACGGCACGACTCCGCGTGGCTCCATCCCGGAGCCCCCTGCTTGTCCTTGACGATTCGGATTTCCCAGTCGAAGCGGCTGAAGGCGGTCTTCGAGATCCGGCCCTCGCCGTGAAGCGACACCAGCGGTCCCAGCGAGGGCGCGCCCTTCTTCTTGCGGGTCAGGCAGACCAGCGCCGCATGGTGCTTTCGGGCCAGCGCCGCCAGGCGGCTCTGGATGGCCAAGCGCATCCGGGCATGCGTCTTCAGGTCCAGCACCACCAGCCCGAAGGCCCCGGAGCGCAGCAGTTGGTCGGCGGCCCGGGAGGCGGCCCCGGCGTCGGGGACGCGGACGATGGGCAGGGCGTCGAGATCGATGCCCCACTCGGCGAAATCCGGCGGGAAGAAGATCGAGTTGCCGAAGCCGATCCACGCCGCGGGCTCGCCTTGCTGCTGGGCCTGGAGGATCAGGGCGGCCGCGGCCGTCAGCGCCGGGGCCGCGCCCGAGTCCGACACCTCGGTGAGGCGCCCGGCCAGGGAAGCGAGGTTCCAGGTCCGGGCGGGATCGGCGGCGGGGGACGGCGTCCGGCCCCGGGTCTTCCGGGCGGCCACGTTCATGCCAGGTAACGCCTCACTTCCACCACCTTGCCCAGGATGGCGCACTCGCCGGTCCTTGGAATGATCGGCGCGAAGGCCGGGTTCGCCGGATGCAGCTCGATCCGGTTCCGGCCGAGGCGAAGCGTCTTGATGGTGGCTTCGTCGCCCACCAGGGCCACGACGATGTCGCCCGAGTCGGCTTTCGCCTGCTGTCTAACGATGACGACGTCGTCGGGAAGGATGCCCGCTCCGGTCATGCTCTCTCCCTGGACCCGGAGCCCGAACAGCTCGGCCGATCCCCGGGACCGGACCGGGATATACCCCTCGCACTCCTCGATGGCCTCGCTGAGCCCGCCGGCCTGCACCCGTCCCAGCAGGGGAACGAACAGCGTTCCCGGCTCCCGGGGCAGGCGGTAGCCCCGGGCCTGACCCCGCGCCTTGACCAGGCGTCCGTCCGCCACGAGGCGCTCGAGATGTTGCCGGGCGGTCTGGACCGCCTTGAAACGGAACGCCTCCTGGACCTCACGGACCGTGGGGGGCAGATCCTCGACGATCCGCTTGCGAACGAAACGGTAGACCTTTTCCCGGGTCTCTCCGGTCGGGGTGAACGGCGACATGGAAAACAGATATAACAGACTTTTGTCTGCTATACAACAGTCGTTTCGACTCCGGGCTCCACGCATGCTTTTCCGGCTGTGATCCACCCGGCGCGGCGTCCCGGCCGCGTTCGGGCGACATGCCGTTATACTTGGGCTCATGGCGACTGCCGTGCTTGCCGCCCGCGCCATGACAGTCCGGCGCGGACAGTTTCTGACGTGGGCCACCATCGGCTACAACAGCCTCGAGGCGGTCGTCTCGGTCACGGCGGGCCTGCTCGCCGGATCGGTGGCGCTGGTCGGCTTCGGTATCGACAGTCTCATCGAACTCGGCAGCGGGGTCGCGGGGCTGTGGCGCCTGCGCGCCGACGCGTCACCCGTTGCGCGCGAGCGCGCCGAGCGCGGGGCGTTGCGCGTCGTGGGCGTGTGTTTCCTGGCGCTGGCGGGCTATGTGGCCGTCGAGGCCGCCGGCGCGCTCGTGTCGCGCGAGGCGCCGGACGCATCGCGGCTCGGCATCGCCATCGCCGCCGGATCGCTCATCGTGATGCCGGCGCTGGCCCGAGCCAAGCGGCGCGTCGCGGCCGAGCTGTCGAGCGCGGCGCTGACCGCCGAGGCGCGCCAGACCGAGATCTGCTGGTACCTGTCCGCCATCCTCCTCGGGGGCCTGCTGCTGAACACGGTGGCGGGCTGGTGGTGGGCCGACCCGGCGGCGGCGCTCCTGATGGCGCCCATCATCGGCCGGGAGGGCGTCCGGGCGCTTCGCGGGCGCACGGGGTGCGCCGACTGCGCCGCCCCGCTGCCGCACTGATTCGTCGGCTCGGGGAACGGCCGCTTTCCGAGCACTCTCCCGGATTCCCCGAGCCCTTCAGATAATCAAAACGTCCTCGGGGCCCGGGGCGCTTTGGAGCGGGCCAGCGTTTAACTGGCCGGCGCGCAGGTTCTCTTGTACATCCACAGGGACAGTACGGAGACGATACCGGCATAGAGAGCTATGCTCACCTGGTCCACGATGGCGTCCAGGGAGGCGCCGATCGCCGGAATGGCGCTCAACACGTCCGCGCCGGCGGCGACACCCACGGCCAATGTCAGGACCAGGTAGGCCACGGCGTCATCCGGGGCGACGGTCGTCGCGGCATAGACCAGGCCGAGAATGACCAGAATCATGGGGAGGGCGCTACCGGGAATGGCTTCGGGAGCCAGACCCTGAATCAAACTCACCAAGAGCAGCAGACCAAGAAGTATCCGTGTCGTCATTGTGACCTCTTCCGATTCGTTTCATGTCCGAATCGCTGTGTGCCGTGTCGATTTGGCGGTGAGCTGGCGCATGCGTCAGCCATGCCTGACTCGAGAGTTTCCAGGCCGGTATCGCCGGCGGTCCCTGTCCAGCGTGTGCAGCGCGCGGTGCTTCGATGGCGCCGGCGTTGGGAATCAGCCGTGCAGACGGCGAATCGGGATGCGGCGTGACCTGGATCTCGAAGGGCGCGATCGCCTGGTTCGGCGACAGCCGAAGCTCCGAGAAGACCCCGCCGGCTGGTTCCGCCGAGTGGGGTTCGACGCGGACACCGATCGATGCAGTCTGGGCCATGAGGGCCTCGGATGCTTCGGAGGCTCCTATTGTGCCACTTGCGGGGAGCAGTGCAAGGTTTTTCGTTACATTTCTGTTACACGACTGTACAGGCTTGTTACACACCTGCACAGGCTTGCAACGCCACGGTTCGCAGCGCCGCTCGTGCGCCTCGGAATCGGGAAAGCGTGCGGTTGGAGTCCCGACATTCGGCGGCTATCATGTCGTCAGGTTTCGCGATGGCGTCTGGCCGATCCATGCTATCGAGTGCCTGAAAGGAGCCCCATGAACCGATCGAAGCTTGTGTCTTTTGTCCTGGCCCTCGTATTGACGGCGAGCCTGCCCGCCATGGCCCAGAGAGGCCGCGGGGGACGGGGCGCGCCGCCGCCGCCGCCCGAGGCCATGCAGGACGTGGCGAACGGCATCGTCGCGGCGATCAACGCCCGGGATGGAGACGCGCTGACGGCGATGCTGGCCGACGGCGCCGTCTTCCTGGACGAGGATGGGCATGCGCTGCCGGCCACCGCGTGGATCGGACGGGTGACCGGCGAGGGCGAGGGCATCGAGATCTCGGGCATGCGCGGCGAGGTCCTGGACGACACGGGCTGGGTGTCGTTCAACTTCGAGTTCACGTCCATGTACCAGGGGAACCCGGTGACCATTCCCGGAACGGCCAGCATCGTCGTTCAGAACACCGGCGGAAACTGGATGATCCACATGGTCCACAGCGCGTTCGAGCAACATCTCTCGGACATGCTCGCCGCGCGAGAGAACCCGTAATCGGGCGCGGAAACGTCGGCCAGGGACCCGACGAACGCACGGGCGTTCGGCAAGAGGGCTGCCAACGCGGCTATTCCCGGTCCGGGAAGATCTCCGAGTTCTCGAACAACGCGATGATCTCGGCGTCTTCCTTGTCGAAGTCATCGGACATCCGAATCCCGCTTTCGAGTCCCCCGAGCTTGCGCTCGCCGGTCTGTTCGCGATACGGCACGAGACGGAGGTACGGCTCGCCGGCTTTGGCTATGACGACGTCTTCGCCCGCCCACGCGGCCTTTCCGAGCCGTGAGAGCTGTGATTTCGCTTCGTCCATGTTCACCTGCATGGCAGACCTCATCGCATGATCGGATCGTCGGGTTGAACCTGGCCGAATCCGGGCGGTCGGACGCCTGCTGTCAAGACGGCCGCTCGAGGCGTTCGCCGGCCAAGGCGATCCGTCGACTTACCGCAGTCGATCGGCCAGGCCTTCGAGCGTGTCGGCCAGAGCGAGCAAACGGGTTCGCGTGACGCCGGTTCCGTCCTCGCCGTCACCGGCGAAGTCCTCGGCCAGCGTGGCGAGAGCCGCCGCCGTCTCCGGTTCCGTCTCGCCCCCGGCAAGGGCGCCCTGGGCGCCGTTCAGCGCCTCCCTCAGCGCGTCCGCCCGGCCGGGCGGGACGGCGTCGGTCCGGAGGAGCTGGTCCAGGTACGCGCGGGCGACGACGGGGTCGTCCGGCCACACGTGGCGCGTCTGCATCTGGGGGTTGAACACGGCGTCGGGCGCGTGGAGCGACGCGGCGGCGATCTCGTTCTCGGTCAGGTGCTCGCTGGGCGTGAGCGCCAGGACGTCCAGGCCGCGGGCGATCTCGGTGCCGTAGATCAGCCCCCCGAACCAGTACGCGGACCAGTATCCGCCCATGACCATCTCGTCTTCATGGAGCGGGCCCCGGTCGAAGAAGGCGATCTCGACCGGGTTCGCGGAATCGGTGAAGTCGAGGACCGAAATCCCTCCCTGGTACCAGGCCTGGACGAAGATGTCGCGTCCCGGCACGGGGACCAGCGACCCGTTGTGCGCCACGCAGTTCTCCTGGGCGCTCTGGGGCGCGGGAAGCTTGTAGTAACTGCGGAACTGCATCCGTCCATCGACGATGTCGTAGATCGCGTTCGCGCCCCAGTCGCGGGGATCCGCGGCGCGGCAGCGTGGCCGTCCGCCGCCGCCCCACTCGTCGGTGAAGAGCACCTTCGTCCCGTCGTTGTTGAACGTGGCCGAGTGCCAGTAGGCGAAACCGGGGTCGACCACCTCGTCCACGCGGACCGGGTTCTCGGGATCGCGGATGTCCAGCAGGATGCCGTTGCCCCCGCACGCCCCGGCGGCGAGGCCGATCTCCGGGAACGCGGTGATGTCGTGGCAGTCGTCGGTGACGCTGGTGGACTGCGTCCCGTCGCCGTGGTCGCCGCCCTCCCAGAGCCCCGCGATGACGCCGGATTCCGGGTCCGAGAAGATGCGGGGCCGGTTCACGATTCGGGCCTCCTCGGGCCGCGCCATCGGGATCCGGACCACGTCGATGCTGTAGAGCGCCGTTTCGGGATCCTCGAACGGCGAATCGCCCGAGCAGCCTTCCAGCTCCTCGGACGGACGCACCGAGCTGGTTCCGGACACGTAGACGTAAAGGTTGCCGTCGGCGTCGGGCTCGCCGACGACCGAGTGGGTGTGCGACCCGCGGCAGGTCTGGACCGCGCCCACCTGGCGCGGCGCGCGGAGATCGCCGATGTCGAAGATACGGATTCCCCGGAACCGCTCGTCGCTGGCCGGCGCCGACACGCCTTGCAGGCCGCAGTCGAGCCGCCCCCGCGTCTGCTCGACCGAATAGATCAGCAGGTTCCCCACGACCGAAACGTCGCCCTGGCCGCCGGGGCACACCACCGAACCCAGCAACTCGGGCGAACGCGGGAAGCCGATGTTGTACATGTTGAAGCCGTGGTAGTTGCCGGCGATCAGGACGTCTCCGGCGAAGGCCATGTCGGTGTTGCCGAAGTTCAGGATGCTGGGCCGCGGCTCGCGGTTCCCCGGGCCCCGCGCGTCCTCGCCTTCGTCCTCCGCGTCCGGGTTCGGCAGTCCCTCCGGGTTGTCCGGGTCGTAGAAGCCCGCCGGCTTCGGCAGCGTCACGACCAGCTCCATGTTCGACACCGCCTGACCGGCGTCCGCGTAACCCGCGGCCAGGTTGATGCGCGGGTCCGGCGAGAGTCCTTCCAGCATGGCCGTCATGCGCTCGATCTCGCTGCGCTGGTCCGACCGGATGTCCGACGTGAACCCGAACAGCACCGAGTCCTGGGCCGACCCGCGTTGGCGCAGCAGGTTCTCGACCATCGTGAGGGCGCCCTCGTGGTGCGTGATCATCAACTCCAGGAACAACGCGTCGAACTCGAAACCGTCGGCCTGTTCCAGCCGCTCCATTTCCTCGTCCGTCAGCATGCCGGGCATGCGTTCGAACCCGGGCGCGTGATGCGCGTCGACGGCCCTCGCCTCGAGGCCGCGGTCGTTGAGCCACCCCTGCATCATCGCGATCTCGTCTTCCTGCGACAGCTCGATGCGCTCGGCGAGCAGACGCATCGTTTCGCGGTCGCTGCGGTCCTCGACGAGCACGGTCATCTCCAGCGCCTGCGCGTGGTGGGAGATCATGCCCTGCATGAACCTGACGTCGGCGTCGGTCACCTGGATGGCGGCCAGGTCGGCGGCTTCCTCGGCGCTGATCGTGCGGCTGGGCTCGCCCGGGGCGCCGGGTTGAATGATGGGCGCCTGGGCCGGGCCTTCGGCGGCGGCCAGGAACGTCAGCGTTACGACGGCGGCCGTCGTGCGGGCTGGCGCGCGGAAAAGCGATGGCAGCGCGTATGTCATGCGTTCCTCTCGGGACGGAGTTTTCGATTGCGATTCGAGGCGCCCATTGTATCGCGCGGACGGCGGTTTAGCGCCCCCGCCGCGTCAATCATCGGTGTTCACGTCCCGGTGCACGACGATCGGCCCGGCCTCGGAAACCGGGGCCGCCTGCGGAACTCCGGTGTCACCTGTCCGTGGAGCGGTCGACCACGAAGATGTCGATCCGGCCGATTTCGGCCCCGGCAGGGACACGAACCTCCGCCCTGTCCTGCGTAAACCTGGAGTTCCGAAAATAGGCCACGGCGAAGCGCCGGTCCTCGACGGCGATCAAGTACTGCTCCGGCGGCAACGGCGAAATCCGATAAGAGCCGTCGCGGCCGGTCTGAACCCTTCGGACGGGCGACAACTCTTCTCGGCCGTCGACGAACACGCGTCGATACAGCACGACGGTGGCCCGGCTGACGGGCGTCGCGTCGGATCGGCGGCGGACATGGCCGCTGATCGTTCCGCCTCGCGCCAGTTGGATCCGGATCTCCGACACCGGGTCGTCGGCGGAAACCGAGGCGGAGAACGATTCCGGTCGCGCCATCCAGTCGACAAAGGCGGTTCCGAACGGCTGGGCCGCGGGCTCGATCCCGGCGCTTGTCCAGAACCCACGGCGCGCTCCGGGCCGCGGAATGTATCCATCCGCCGCCGCCGTCACCGAGTACCGTCCCGGCGACAGTCCCACGAATGCGAAGTCGCCGTTCGTGTCGCTCATGGTTTCCCGGTTCGCGTCCGCAACCGGAGCATGGAGTGTGACCGTCGCCGCCGCGATGGGTTGTCCCCAGATCGCATCCACGACGCGCCCAGTGACTTCGCCCGCCTGCGCCGCGGCCATCCGCGTAGGCGCGATTCCCAACAGGACGAGCACCGCGGTCAGCGCGAGCCGTCGATCGCGCCGCCTCCGCGCCGGCGGAGGCTTCCCGTTCGTCGAAAACTTCGAATGCGTCATGGCCTGTCTCCGACCGTGATTCTTTCAGATCGTCCCCCGTCGCGGTACCGAAAACACGGCGAGTATTCCTGATACACTGCCGACGAGAATCCTTGGGATAAAGGGGGTGCCCATGACGGCGCACACGTTTCTCGGAGCCATCGCGGCGAGTCTTTGGCTCATTGGATCGACCGCGTTGGCTCAGGTACAGCCCGCGCCGGACGACGGCCGCGTCCTGCCGGCCGACATCGATCCCGAATCGCTGTCGCGACTGCCGGCGCTGACTCGCGACGACCTCGACGAGCACGGCCGGGCCGTCTACGACAGGCTCGTCGGCGACGGCCCGCGGCCGTTGACCGGCCCGCGGGCCTTCACGCTGTACAGTCCGACCCTGGCCGAAGGGTACGACCTGATCAACAGCTACGTGCGCTACAACGGCGTGCTGAGCCCGCGGCACACCGAGGTGGCGATCCTGGTGGCGGCCTGGGAGATCGAGCAGCAGTACGAGTACTCGGCGCACGAGCCTGCGGCGCTCCGCTACGGCGCGCCGCAGGCCGTCATCGACACGATCAAGTATGACCGCGAACCCGTGGGCCTGAGTCCCGAGGAAACGTTGATCATCAGGTTCGGCCGCCAGATCATGCGCGAGCACACGCTCGACTCCGAGCTCTTCGCCGAGGCGGTCGAGTATTTCGGCGAGCAGGGCGTGGTGGAGCTGGCCACCGTCATGGGCGATTACGTCATGGCCGGAATGGTGCTGACCGCGATCGACCAGCACCTGCCCGCGGATCGGCCGGCGCTGTTGCCGGAGCGGTAGTCGCTGTCGCTCGGGTTCCGGCCGACAGGCAGGTTCAACGATAACGTTGACTGATGGAGGAGCTGGTTCAATGACGACACAAACGATCCGACGCGGCCTCGGGGCCGCGTTTCTGGGTTCCATGATCCTGGCTTGCGGGCCGACGGCGCTGGCGCAGCGCGGCGGTCCGGGCGCCGACGTGGTGTCGCCGGAAACCGGACCCGACGGCCGGGTCACGTTTCGCATCTACGCCCCCCGGGCTTCCGAGGTCACCGTCCTGGGGGACTGGATGACGGTTCGCGAGCCATTGGCGCTGGAACGTGACGCCGACGGGATCTGGTCGGTCCAGGTGGGGCCGCTCGTGCCCGACTTCTACAGCTACACGTTGAGAGTGGACGGCGTCCGGACGCTCGACCCGCGCAACCCGATGATCAAGCAGGGCAACTCGACGGTCGACAACATGTTCCTGCTTCCGGGCGACGCCGTGGAATACGCCCTGAACCAACCCGTGCCGCACGGGGAAATCCGGCAGGTCTGGTACGAGTCCGAAACGCTGGGGATCCAGCGCCGGATGCACATCTACACGCCCCCGGGCTACGACCGCACCGGCGCGGACTACCCAGTCCTCTACCTGCTGCATGGGGGCGGGGACGAGGACTCGGGCTGGAGCACGATCGGCCGCGCGGGCTACATCGTCGACAACCTGTTGGCGGCGGGGCGCGCCGCGCCGATGCTGGTGGTGATGCCCAACGGCAGCCTGCCGCAAGGCGGGGACTTCACCTCCGAGCTCATGAACGACATCGTGCCATTCGTGGAAGCCAACTACCGCGCCCGGCCGGCGAGGGAGGAGCGCGCCATCGCGGGCCTGTCGATGGGCGGCGCGCAAACGACGGGCGTCATCACGCGCCATCCGGACCGGTTCGCCTACGTGGCCATCTGGAGCGCCGGTCTGTTCAACCAGGCCCCCGAGGACTTCATCGCCGCAAACCGCGAGTTCCTGGACCGGGCCGAGCAGGTCAACGGCGACGTCCGGCTCCTGTCGGTCGTGGTCGGGGAAGACGACTTCGCGCGGCCCGGCACGGAGACGCTCATCGATGTGCTCGACGACCACGGCATCCGGTACGACTTCGAGCTGACCGGTGGCGGGCACACGTGGATGAACTGGCGCAGCTACCTGCATTCCCTGACGCCCCGCCTGTTCCGGTAGCGCGATACGCGGCCCGGCCAACGGGCGCGGCCGCGGGCACCGAACCGTGACGATCGACGTCGTGAACGGCCTCCCGTACCTGCTGCTTTGGGCGGCGGTCGGAATGGCCGTGCTGTCGCCCGTCCGGTGGGGATGGCCGGTCCTTGCGGGGCTCTCGGTTGCCGCGGCCGTCTTCGCCGGCATCGTCGAGTGGGCCGGGCTCGTCGTGATCGCCGTGTTCGCCGGGGCATGCCTTGCGACCGCGCGGCCGACGGCGTCTCGGACGACGCGCGCCGTGGCATGGGGCATCGTCGTCATCTCGACCGCGGCTTTGTTCGGCCACCAGGTCCCGTGGATCCACAACCTCCGTGTCGTCGACGCCGTGGTCCTGTCGCCCTCAGCCGCGCCGTACACGCTCTTCTGGAATTACGACAAGGGTTTCGCCGGTCTGTTGCTGTTCGCCCTGTGCGTGCAGCCGCAGCCGCGGCCGGCGTGGCGCCGCGCCATGGGCGTGACCGCGACGGCCGTGGTCCTGACCCCGACCTTGCTGATCGCGCCCGCCCTGGCCATGGGGTACGTGGCCTGGGATCCGAAGTGGCCGGCCATCCTGGCCGTGTGGGTCCCGGCCAATCTGCTGGTGACGTGCCTGGCCGAGGAGACCGTCTTCCGCGGGCTCCTGCAGCGCCACCTGTCGCGAGCGTTGAGCGCGAAGGTCCCCGCGGCCGGACTCGTGGCGCTGGGCGTGGCCGCCGCCGCGTTCGGCCTGGCGCACCTGGCCGGAGGCGTCCAGTACGTCGTGCTGGCGGCGCTCGCCGGCATCGGCTACGGCGCGGCCTACCACGTGACGCAGCGCGTCGAAACCGGCATGCTCGTGCACTTCAGCGTGAACCTGGTGCACTTGACGTTGTTCACCTACCCGTTCGTCGCATCGGGCTGACGGCCGCGGCCGTCGTTCTGCCCGTTGGCCGCGATCGTCTGGAATTCCTCTTGACAACCTAAAGGTATGGTGTTCATGCTGTCGTCATGCATAGGCAACCTAAAGGTCGAGCGTCCCCCAAGATGGACATCCCGCAGGGTACGCTGGACCTCTTGATTCTTACGATTCTTCGACGCGAACCGCTGCATGGCTATGGAATCGCCCAACGCCTGGCCGCATTGACCCAGGACACGTTCCAAGTCAACCCGGGCTCGCTGTTCCCTGCGCTGTACGCTCTTGAGCGAGACGGGAAGGTTCGCTTCAAGCAGCGGCTCAGCGACAACAACCGGCAGGCCAAGTATTACTACCTGACGGCGAAGGGCCGGAGGCAACTCGAACGTGAAGAGCAGCGCTGGGCGCGCGTGACGGCTGCCATCACCAGTGTGCTGGAGGGTGCGTGATATTGCTGTACCGCCTCCGGACTCTGCTGCGGTGGATCTTTCGCCGGAACGACCTTGAACGCGAGCTCGCTGACGAGTTGCGGGATTTCATCGAGCGATCCGCTGCCGACAAGATCCGCGGCGGCATGTCTCCCGGTGAAGCCTACCGTCATGCCCGACTCGAACTTCGAGGCGTCGAACAGACGAAGGAGAACGTCCGAGGTGTGTCTATCGGGCGATTCCTTCTAAGCGTTCTGCAGGACGTTCGTCTTGCCGTTCGGGGCCTCGCGAAGAACCCGGTCTTCACGCTCGTCGCGGTCTTGACCATCGGCGTGGCGGTCGGCGGGGTTTCGATGATTTTCACGCTTGTGGATTCGGTCCTGCTCGAACCGCTCCCGTACCCGGGCGGCGGTCGTCTGGTGCGCATCAGTCAAGGCGATCCGGTGGAGCCATCCTATCCCGGGGCCTACTACGGGGATGTGCTGGACATTCAAGTCGGCAGCGCGACGATCGACGCGGTTGCAGTTTACGAAGACGACGTACGGCGGATCGACGCCGACACCGAGCCGCGGAACGTCGTGGTCTGGCGCACGAATCCGGAGACGTTCTCGATCCTGGACATGCGGACTGTCCTGGGACGCGGGCTGCTGCCTGTGGACGTCGATTCCAACGGGCCGCAAGTGGCCGTCATCAGCCACGATCTCTGGTTGAATCGATTCGGCGGCCGTGGCGAAGCGGTCGGAGAAACCATCGTCTTGAGTTGGCCGGGACGCCCGCCTATCGTGCTGGAGGTCGTCGGCGTGTTGCAGCCCGGGTTTCGGCCGCCACTTCCGGGCGACCAAATCGCCGTACATGATTCGCTGCCGTCGGCGTGGACGGTTTTCGAGTCGAGTTCCGGCGCTTTCGGTCGGACAAGAACCGTCACGGCGATTGGCCGCCTGCGAACGGGTGCATCATTGGAGGCAGCCCAGGCGGAAATGGACACGCTGTCGGCGCGATTGGCCGAAACATACCCGGCCACGAATAGCGGTCGTACAACGACGCTGACACCGCTGGTCGATGTGATCGTCGGCCGGGATACGGAGCGCGCCTTGTGGATCTTCCTGGGTGGCGTGGCGTGCATTCTGTTGATCGGCGTGGCCAACCTCGCCTGTCTTCAGACGGTTCGCAATGCCGCACGCGCGCACGAGATACAGGTCCGAGTGGCGTTCGGAGCCGGGACCGGCCGGCTTGTCCGCCAACTTGTAGTCGACGCGGTCACGATCAGTCTAGTCGGCGGTCTCATAGGCTTGGTGGCCGCGTGGGTTGGCACGCGTTTCATTCTGACCTTGCTCCCGGCCGGATTCCCTCGCGTCGACGAGATTGGGGTCGATTCCACGGTCTTGCTGTTCACCATGGCCTTGTCGGTCGCGACGGGAGTGGCGTTCGGTTTGATTCCCGCCCTCGAGGCCGCCCGCATCCGAGTGGGCGCTGCCAACGGACGGCCGGCCCCGGCGAGTGTCCGGAGCGGGCGGTGGCTGCGGTCCTTGATCGGAGTGGAGACCGCTTTGGCGCTTGTCCTGTTGATAGCCTCTGCGCTGCTCGGCCACAGCTTCTTTCGCCTGATCACCCAAGATGCCGGTATGGACGAGGACAATCTCTGGAGCGTTCGGATCGCGTTGCCTCTCAGGTACCAAGATTCCCCGGCGGCCTCCGACATCGTCCTTCGTGCGATGCACGACGCCATCCGCGAGCTTCCGCAAGTGGAGGCGGCGGCCGTCGCAGGAAACTTCGCACTGTTTTCCGGGTTCGACATCCGGATGGGAGGTCTGCTGCCGGCCGACAGCGACGCGGATCCGCGACGAGATGGACTGACGATCAGCTACCGGCCGATCGGGCCTCGATACTTCGGGACGGTGGGCATGCCCGTCGGGCGCGGGCGCGGGATCCTCGATACCGATACTTCGGGAAGCGAACGGGTGGCCGTCATCAACCGGTCGGCCGCGCGGGCTTTTTGGCCCGGGCAGGATCCGATCGGAAAGCGTTTCCGGATGGGCAACGCGATGGAGTGGACGGTCGTGGGTTTGGTCGACGATTTCAGGCGTTCTAGGTTGCACGGAGAAATACCACCTCAAATCTACGCTTCGTATCTGCAGGAACGCAGCTTGGGAGGCGCCGAGTTCATGGTCCGTGTGAGTCCCGGGAGTGGCGGGACGTTCGCCGATCGGTTACGGGAGCTCATCGCGGAACTCGAAGTCGATGCCGAGGTCACGATCGCCGCGATGTGGGACCTGCGATGGGAACTGACAGCCCAGGATCGGTTTCGTGCCGGAGTACTGCTGGCCTTCGCCGCGACTGCCGTGTTGTTGGCGTCGGTGGGGGTCTTCGGTGTGGTGGCCTACGCCGTAGCGCAACGTTCGCGCGAGATCGCGCTGCGGGCTGCGTTGGGAGCGCCGGACCGTGACCGGGTCGCGATGATCTTCAAGCAGGGGATTGTGCCCGCCATTCTGGGTTTGGCGATCGGGTTCGCGGCATCGCTCGTTCTGGTTCGCTTGCTCGCGAACCTTCTGTTTGAACTTGAGCCGACCGATCCGCCCACGATCGCAGCGGCGCTGGGATTCTTGTTCGTCTTGGTGCTGGTTGCCGCCTACGTTCCGGCGCGGCGTGCCAGGAGGACCGATCCCGCACTCACGCTGCGCCAGGAGTAACGGCCGGAACTTCGTCGAACGACCCCAAGCGGACGCCGAGGAGTCGCAGCTTGCCTGGTATCATGAGGTCGTGAAGGAGGAGTGGGAGACTCCGATCCACGTGAAGGCAAAACTCCCCAATGCCGGCGTTATTGGCGACGACCGGGTGGTCTTCAACATCCGCGGCAACGCGTACCGGCTCGTGGTGAAGATCCACCACCCGACCCGAATCGACTACGTCCGTTTCGTTGGAACGCACGCGGAGTACGACCTCGTCGATGCGCGGGAGGTGTGAAATGGGCCCTCTGACGATCAAACCCATTCGGACCGAACAGGACTATGAGCACGCGTTGGCCCGGATCGACGCGCTGGTGGACGCGGCGCCCGGCAGCCCGGCGTTCGGCGAGCTCGACGTCCTGGCGGATCTGGTCGAGGTCTACGAGAGCCGGCACGAGCCGATGGGGTATCCCACCCCTCTGGCCGCGATCGAGTTCCGCATGGGGCAGGGGAACCTGCGGCCGCGCGACCTCGTCCCGTGCATCGGCAGCCGGGCGAAGGTATCCGAGGTTCTGTCCGGCCGGCGCGCCATCACCATGCCGATGGCGCGGGCGCTGCACCAGCACTTCGGCATCCCGGCGGACGTGCTGTGGCGAGGGTCCGCCGTTGAACCCGACATGCGCGCTACACGCCGGGCGCCGTGACGCCGGGGTTTATCGAGAACGTTGCGCGGCTCCGCGAATTCCAAGACGGGCCGAAGCGGGCGAGGAAGCTGCTGGCGAGACGCGGCATCGCGCGGGTGATCGTCGAGCATCTGCCAAAAACCCATCTGGGTGGTGCCGCGCTTCGGCTCGGCGACGGCCGTCCGGTGATCGGACTGACCCTGCGTTACGACCGGATCGCACGAGCCGGGACGGATAGCATCGGCGACTACGGGTCACGCAAGGCCGTCATCGGGTCCACTCGGGCAGCCCGCGTTGCGGGAACGCAGGATGCGAGGACCGAGACCGCCATCACGACCAGGGTCGCGAGGGCGAATAGCACCACGTCGGTGGGCGTTACCCCGTAAATCATGCTCGCCAGCAGCCGGGTCAGCCCATACGCTGCCGTCAATCCGATACCGGCTCCCACGACAGCCAGCGTTGCGCCGTGGCCCACGACCATCCGGAGCACCGTACTTCGCCTGGCTCCGAGCGCCATGCGAACACCGATCTCGGGCGTTCTCTGGGCAACCTGGTAACTGAGGACGCCGTACAGGTTGGCGAAGGACAGAACCAGGGCAGAAGCCGCAAAGAGCGACATCAGGAGCATGTTGAAGCGCTGTCCCGTCGTCGCGTCCGAGACGATCTCATCCATGGTGCGAATCCTTCGAACCGGCACCAGGGGATCGATCTCGGCCAGCGCGGTGCGAAACGGCTCTCCAAGGGCGGAAGGCCTTTGGACCCGCATCAACACGGATGGATTGAATCCGTTGTTGATGTATTGGTTGAACGCCGTGTTGGCCTGCGTTCGCGGGATGTAGAGGGTGGCCACGCCCGGTTCGCCCGGCGGAACGTCCAACACATCCTGTACGATGCCCACGAGCTCACGGGGGACGTCCCGTTGCGGGGTTCCCGCCGCCAAGAGGATGCGTCGGCCGATCGGATCCACGTCGGCCGGGAAGCGTCCGGCGAAGGTCTCGTTCGCGATAGCGACCGGCGCCGTTTCCGATGGACCGAAAGATCGGCCCCGAACCAACGGGATTCCGACCGTTTCGAAATACTCGGTGCTGACGGACCGGTACTCGATGTAGATCCGCTGAGACTCGGCGCCTTCGATCGCCGCCACGTGGTTCAGGGTGTTCACCAGCGGCGTACCCGAGGCGGATGCCACGCCGACCACGCCGGGAATCGTACGGACCCGCTCCCGCAAGCGTCGCTCGAACTCGGCCTGCGCCGCCGGGTCCAGGTATTCCTCCCCGGACATGACCAGCTCGGCGGAGACGAGGTTCTCCGTATCGAAGCCGAACGGGATCGTGTGAAGCCGGTAGACGGTCGCGATCAGAAGCGTCGCGCCGATCAACAGGACCAGCGAGAGGGAGGTCTCCAACACGACGAGCATGTTGACCGCCTTGCGCCGGCCCGCACCCCGTCCTGTGGCCCCGGCAGCCCGGAGTGCGTCCCGTGGCCGGGTCTGGCGTACGTGCACGACGCCGCTCAAGCCGAAGACGACGGCCGTACCGATGGAAACGGCGATCGAGAAAAACAGCACCTGCCCGTTTATGGTTGCGTTCGCGGCGCGCGCACCCAGCCCGGTTCCCATGCCGACCAATGCGTCGACTCCCCAAACGGAGAGCAAGACGCCGATGGCGCCCGCAAAAACAGAGAACACCAGACCCTCGACGAAAAATTGCCGAAGAATCCGCAACCCATGTGCGCCGAGGGCCGTGCGGATCGAAATTTCCTTTGCCCGCGCAATCATGCGAGCGAGCAGGAGGCTGGCGATGTTCGTACATGCGATCAAGAGGATGGCGCCGACGGCGGCCAACAAGACCCACAAGACCGGGCGCACGTTGAAGGTGACTCGTTCCGAATACCGGATTGCGCTCATGCCCAGGATTTCGTCGCTTCGATACTCGGGGTTGGCCGCGACGAACCGCTGGTAGACGACGTCTGCATCGGCGCGCGCGGACTCGAGCGAAAGACCCTCTCTGAGACGACCGAGCGGCGTGTAGTTTCTCCCTATCCTTTGCGGGTGCGCCTCGAGCACCATCGGCTTGAATACGGCCGAGTCGACGCCTTCATAAGAGAAACCCCGCGGAAGGATCCCGACGACCGTGTGCGGTTCGCCGCTTAGGCGGAGACTCCGGCCGACGAGATCGGACGCGCCTCCGAAGTACACCTGCCACGCCGGATGGCTCAAGACGACGACGGCCGAACCGCCGGGACCGCCCTCTTCGGCGACGAAGCCCCGCCCCAGCAAAGGCTCGACGCCGATCGTCCGGAAAAATCCCGGCGTGACCTCGACCGCCGCGATTTCCTGAGCCCGTCCTCCCGACGCCACCACGTAGGTGCCGCCGCCAATCGTCGCGGCCACGGATTCGTATGCTTCCGTGTTCGCGGCCCAGTACTCGTAGGTCCGCGCGTCCAGGGCTGCAGGAGACTCGCCCCCGATCCAGCGATAGGTGAGGCTGTGGAGCCTGTCCGGCTCCGGGTAGGGCAAGGGGTCGAGCAGCACGGCGTGGTAGACGCTGAAGATCGCCGTGTTGGCTCCGATCGCGAGCGCCATGGTCAGAATCTCGACGAGCGAGAACGCTGGTGAACGTCGAAGCTGGCGGACAGAATACCGGACGTCGCCGACGGCTTCGTCGACGATCCGCAAGCCGAGCGACTGCCGGCCCTCTTCCCGGTACTTCTCCATCGGGCCGAACTCCACCTGCGCCCGGCGGCGCGCCTCGACTGGCGGCAAACCGCGTCCGGACATGAGGTCTCGCGCGCGCTGCTCCAGGTGGAACGCCATTTCGTCGGACATTTCCCGCTCCAAACGTCTGCGCCTCAGCAGTCCGCGCAGAACGGACCGAAGCTTCGCCAACAACATGGCCTAGGCCTCCTCGGCTCCGAGCGCCGTCGCCATCGCCACGGCGATCTGGCCCCAGCGGCGCGTCTCTCGATCGAGTTTCCTTCGGCCAGCCGCTGTCAGGGTGTAGAACCTGGCCCGACGATTGTTCTCCGACGTGCCCCATTTCCCCTTCAGCAGTCCGCGGCTTTCGAGACGGTACAAGGCCGGGTACAGGGCGCCTTGCTCGATCAGGAACGCGCCACCGGTGATCCGCTCCACTCGCAGGAGGACGCCGTAGCCGTGCTCGGGTCCCAAAGAGGCGGCCTTGAGAATCAAGAGATCCAGCGTGCCGGGAAGGATCGGAATCTGTTCAGGCATGGCGGTGCTTCCTAAGTCAATTAGGTGAATGCTATTCGCACTCTCCTAAGCTGTCAAGGAGACTGGTCGAAATGCGTGAGCCCGCCGCCGCCCGCCGTTCCGCGGCCGGGAACGCCCGCTTGGCGAATATAGTGTTCGCGGGAGGTGACCATGATCGAACCCACCGACGATCAACGGATGGTGGCGCGGATGGTGCGCGAGTTCGTCGAACGGGACGTCATGCCCGTGGCCGCCCGTATGGAGCACGGCGGCGAGTACCCGCACGCGCTCGTCGAGACCATGAAGGATCTCGGGCTGTTCGGCCTGAACGTCCCCGAGGCGTACGGGGGCAGCGCCATCGACTACACGGCGTTCGCGATGGTCTTCGAGGAACTGTCGCGGGGGTGGATGGGCCTGGCGGGGGTGATCGGAACGCACTCGGTGTTGTGCGACGTGCTGAACCGCTTCGGGACCGAGGAGCAGAAACAGCGGTTCCTGCCGGGCCTGGCGCGGGGCGAGCCGCGCGGGGGCATCTGCCTGTCCGAGCCGGGCGCGGGCACGGACCTGCAGGCCATCGCGACCGTCGCTCGCCCGGACGGGGACGTCTACCGCGTCACGGGGTCGAAGATGTGGGTCACCAACGGTCGGCACG
>JAJEDW010000141.1 GCA_022821265.1 Acidobacteriota bacterium | reverse complement strand
TCTGCCGCGTCCCTTGTAGACCCTGTAGGCCTTGTAGATCAGGAAGCTCGCGCCGGCGACGGCGACTGCGGGCAGGAACACGCCGAAATAGAAAGCCGTCCAAAGAACTATCGTAAGAACCAAGCCACCGACGACACGGTCGCCCTGCTTGTTGTCCCGGCTACGGCCGTACAGCGCGTCATCCGAGTATCGCGCCAGAGGCGCGTGGTCGATCGGCCGCCGTGGGCGCTGTAGATCGAAGTTCTGCATCGACGTGCACCCGATGTCGATCGATGTTACCGCAGATCGGGTGCTACATCCCGATTCCCGCGGACACGGTATCGTCGTCCACCCGACCCTTGCCGGCAGAAACGGTGTGGGCGGGCGCCCGCTCGCGGAATTCGACCTCCGGTTGGATACCGATCGAACGCCCTGGGGTCCAATGAATCCGTCGTTCCCGGTGAACCCGTGGGGGATCCGGAGTGGAAGTTCGTTCCCAGAAATTCGATATTGTGTCGTAATATCCGCTATATACGCGGATATCGTGACATGATTCATAAAAGGCGATCCAACCTGTCAGACTATGTCGGCAATTTGCTCTCCGCCGGCCGGCTGGTCTTCACCGCCGACGAGGCTGAACAGGCGCTCGGCGTCGAGCACGGCGCGTTCCTGGACGCGGCCGAGCGGTTGCAGCGCCGCAAGGTGCTTCTGAACCCCCGACAGGGTTTCTACGTTGTCGTTCCGCCTCAGTATGCGTCCTTGGGGGCGCCGCCGCCCGCGTGGTTCATCGACGCGCTGATGCGCCGCGAGAATCACGCCTACTACGTCGGCCTCCTGAAAGCCGCAGAGTTTCACGGCGCGACGCACCAGGCCGTCATGGAGTTCCAGGTCGTCACGGCGAAGCGCCTGCCGAGGGTGCGTGCCGGCCGCGGCGTTCTCGTCTTCTATTTCCGCAAGGACATGAAAGCGGCAGCCGCCGGAATCGAGGACTACAAGACCGACAGCGGGGCGATGAAGATATCGTCGCCCGCGCTGACCGCCATCGATCTGCTGCGCTATCCGCAGGCGTCCGGCGGCCTCGACCACGTTGCCACGGTCCTTTCGGACCTTGGGCCGAAGATCGATCCCGGGCAACTCGGAGCACTTTCGGGGCTGGTGGAGAGATCGGTCGTGCAGCGCCTCGGGCATCTCTTGGATCACCTCGGCCACGACGCCGCAACGGGATCGATGCTGGATATACTGCGAGCGCGAGGGCCGCTTCCCTGGACCGAGCTCGACCGCCAGGAGGCGCGAAGTCGGGATTTCGCGCCCGAGCCGCGCTTGCGCGATCGGCGATGGCGTGTCGCCGTCCGGCGTGCGCCCCAGGTCGAAGCATGATCCCAAGACTGAACATATTGGCGTGGGGCAGTGTCGCGCCTTGGGCCGACCCGCGACACGTCGAGCAAGACCTGATCATCAGCCGCGCTCTTGTCGAGATCTTTTCGGACGGCATGCTGAGAGACGGTCTTCGGCTTCGCGGTGGAACGGCGCTGAACAAGCTGCACTTCCCCGCGCCGACGCGATATTCGGAGGACATCGACTTGGTGCGCACCTCGGCCGGCCCGATAGGCCGAATCCTGGACCGGTTGCGCGTCGTTCTGGAGCCCTGGCTGGGCAGGGCACAGTTCGATCAGAGCCCGGTGGCCCCGAAGTTGCGCTTCCGGGTCGAGGCCGAGGACGGCGGCGGCGCGCCTATCCGGCTGAAGATCGAAATGAACACGCGCGAAATACACGCGTTCGACCCTCCGATGTCGTTGCCCCTGGACATCGACAATCCATGGTTCTCGGGCGCAGCGGATATTTCGACATTCTCCCGCGAGGAAATGTTGGCGACGAAGCTTCGCGCACTGTTGCAGCGTGACCAGGGGAGGGATCTGTACGACTTGGCCCACGCCCTGGACGTCTTCAAGAACCTCGATGTCGACCGCGTCGTCGAGATCTTCGGATACTACCTGGACCTTGCCGGGCGGACGGTTTCGCGCGCACAGGCCCAGGAGCGTATGTTCGCCAAACTCGCCAAGCCGCGTCTCTTGCTGGACGTGCGCCCATTGTTGCCGGCCGACCAAGCCGAAGCGCTGACCAAGGAGTCGAGGGCGAACCTGTTTCGCCGCGTGTTCACGATGCTGGTCGATCGGCTGGCCGGCGAGCCGTGGGGCAAGGCGCCGGCCATGAAGAAACGCTTCGGGATTGAGTGGTGAGACCGGCGGCGGCCGCCGTTGCCTTGCGCGGAGCCGTACTATGGCCTTGAGGCGAAGACCGATGCGGTTCAGGCGATCTGGGATCCTTCGTGGAGGCTGGACCGGAACTCGTCGAAAAGGAAACAGTTGTTGGGGGTCGCGGCCGCTACGAATCCAGTCAGCTACTCCTAAGCGTGGGCGACGCTTACCTGTGTCTCCGTGGGAGCCCGTCACAGCCGTGCCGGGGCGGGCAAGTTCTCCCGCCTCACTCTAGAATCAACTTCTTGTGCAGAATCGTATAGTGGTCGCGATCACGCCGGCGATTTTCGTAGATGATCTTTTCCAATTTTCGAGATGCATCTATTTCGGCACGTAAAATGTTCGCGAATCTAGCCATTTCCGATTCAGTCGGTCGTTCTCCTGCGAAGGAGACCATGAAGTCGAAGTGCGCACCATGCCGGTAGAGTCTGCCTGGTAACGTATGGTCCGCTCCGAGCATGATTCCGTATCGAACATACGGGTGCACGGTCTTATGGGACAGTGCTTTCTGGGAATAGGTAATCGCATCATGAGTTGTAACGGGCCTCGTCTTCGCTTCTACAATGACGCGGGGCTTCCAATGCTGGTTGCTCGGCTCGAGAATTGCCAGATCCGTTTCGTACAGATTAACACTCGGCTTCGGATGATCTCCTTCATACGATCGAATCTCGAATCCATACGGTATTCTTCGCCCGACAGCTATTTGGCATGACCGAATTCGAGTTCTGCTGAACTTTTCGCGAAGTTCGGCCGCTATCGTCTCTGTCCATTGTTTTTCATTCATGGATGGGCTTCCGTCGCCAAGAATTCTGTTGCTTCCACGACACGGAGTGTCGGATGTTCGGTCAGGCTATTGTCCGTCGTGCAAGGACGAAGACCCCGTCAGGTCAGGGTTCGTTTACGATTCCCAATTCAGCGTCACGTGACGATATTATCCCAGGGCGGAAAGGCTGCCGTGGCTTCTGGTTTACGTGTCAGCCCCTGAGCCCGTATCCCACCGCTTCCGCTCATCCTCCTCCGCCTCCTTCCGGCCAGCGAAGAACGCCTTCCTGCGCCGCTGCCGCTCCTTGGCCCCGGCCACGCGGTATTCGCGGACCGCACGGCCAACGCTGGCGAATGCGGTGTTCATGCCTTGTCTGTCGGCGCGGAAACCCTGGATGTTGCCACCGTCCATCCCCAGGCGTCCGGCCTCGGCGTAGCTGTCCTGGTTGGCGCCCATGAAGACGAACGTCCAGCCGTCGTTCTTGCGCGCCGTGATGAGGTCGAAGAGCTTGACCCGGGTCCAACGGCGGGACGCGTTTTCCAGGCCGTCGGTGAAGACCGCGACGATCTGGTCTTCCTCGTGAAGGCCGGCGGCGTCGCCGTCGCCTGCCGGGACGTTCCCGGGGGCGCGGCTCTCGGTCAGACGTTTGAGGCGTGCGTCGGCCGACTCGATCAGTTGGCCGAGGGCGTCGAGGAGCGGCGTCGTACCGCGGGGCATGTACTGCTCCGAGGTAAGTTCGGGGACATCCCCGATGGGGACGGCGTCGTGGATGACTTCGTAAGGGTCGTTGCTATCGAACTGGACGAGGGTCAGCGTGCATTCGCCGGGCTTGTTGCGCTGATCGGCGACGAACCCGTTGAATCCGGCAACCACATCGCTCCGGAGACCGGTCATCGATCCCGAGCGGTCGATCAGGAACGAGACGTGAACGGGATTGCCGGCATCCGGAGCTCTACCCGGCTCGGCTTCCTGCGCCACGGGCTTCACCCTGCGCCCGGCGATTCGGTCCGCCGCGGCCTGCACGGAATCGATCCCGGGCGCGGCGTCCAAGGCATCGCGCGGAACGCCCGGCGACGGTTGCGCGTCCTGCCACCAGATCCACGCGCCGTCGCCGTGCCGCGCGCCCAGGCACGCGCCCATCATGGCGCGGCAGGCGGGATGCAACCCGGCGATGCGGGCAAGGTCCCGGTTCGCCTCGGACTGGAACGCAACGGCGCCGAGGAGCGCGGCCGGCACGGCGTCGGTGGCCAGGGCGGAGGGTCCGATTTCTTCCAGTGCGGTCATCCGATCGGTTTCGGCAATTTGCGGGATCCGGTGAATCCTGTCCGCCACGGTGGCGCCGTAGACGTCGCCTTGCGGGTATTCATTGCAGATATTCGCCACGCCGTCCAGCCACAGGTCGTCGAGCGGACCCTTGCCTTGGGCGGCGAGCGCGATGGCTCCGGCGAAGGCGGCCGCGCCGGCGATCGCGGCCGGATGACCGTGCGTGACGGTCGCTGAGAGCGCGGCTTCCCAGGCGGCACATGCGGGGTTGCCGGACCAGAGGAGCCCGAAGGCGGTGGCCCGGGCGGCCGCGGAGGCGCCGGCGGAATTGGACGCCGCGGCGCGCCACCACGGGACGCCGGCCCGGAGCGCCTTGCTGGTGTGACCGACGGCCTCTCCCGCCTCGGGGACATGGCTGGCGGCCAGCCGCGCGGCGAAGCGCACGGGATGATCGTGTAAGCCGGACAGCAGGGCGTCGGTTACGATGAGGGCGATGCGGGTAGCGGCGCCGAGGGCGGGCGCATTTCCCAGCAGGAAATCGGGGAGCGCGTCTCCGGCCGCCATGCCTGCGAGTGCGCCGCGGCAGCGGTCCTGGGGGGCGGGACTGAGCGAGGCGTTGCCGTCGGGCGGCAGGGCGAGCAGCCCGGCGAGTCGTCGGGCCGCGTCGCTTCCGAAGCGGGCGTCGAGATCGTGGTCGTGTTGCATATGGTCCTTTCCGCGCCGTAACGGCGCCGTAAGAGAGTTGGTGAACGGGTTGACTTTGTTATTGTCATCGTGACAATAATAATGCCGGAGCGCCCGGGATTTGTCAACCCCCCGGGGTCCGTTGGCTTAGGACATGGGTGGAACGGACTCGGAGCGCACGGCGCCGGGATGGACCGATCCGGACGGAACGTTCGCCCCGTTCGCGGTGACCGTCGATATCATCCTGATGACCATTC
>JAJEDW010000075.1 GCA_022821265.1 Acidobacteriota bacterium | reverse complement strand
CCCCCCCGGCCGGGCTGGACGGGCGCGCCGTCGTCGTCGATGAACACCACCCGCAGACCGCCTGGCTCCGCTTCGGACGCATCGTCGGCGGGCCGCCACGGAACCGCGAGTCCGAAACGTTCCCGGGCCGCTTCGAAATCGGAGCGATACACGTAAAGGAACCAGGTCGCGGCATCCCCGGGCAGCCTGGGCAGTGCCTTGAAGACGACCTCCAGTCCGATTCCCGCGGGGTCGCCGGCGCTGATGCCGATCTTCATGGTTTCCAGTCGTCGTGCTCCTTGAACATGTACTTGATGTTGTGCTTGAGCACCAGGAGGTTCGGATCGGAATCGCGATTGACCTTGATGCTGTTCCTGTCGTACCACTCGATGACGCCGCGAATCTGCTCTCCGTCTTGCAGCACGAGCACCATCGGCGTACGGTTCTGCATCTGCTTGGCGTAGTAGAAACTCTCGGCGTTGGTCTGGTCCGCGGGCGGCTGTTTTCGCTTGGCCGGCCGCGTCGGCGCGGGTTCCTTCTTGATTTCCGAAAGGTTCGGTCGAATGAGTTTTCGGTTGGCCATCTCTATCTCGGGTTCTCCGGACTGGATTTCTCGGAAACGGGATCCTGGGCGCATTCTTTCGAATGACGCCGTCGACACGTGATCGTTGATTGACCGGATTCGGATTCGAACCACTCAGGCGTGGAACCGTCTCGATCGTTTGAAAATTCTAGCAGCGCGCCCGGAAAATGTACATGGCGCCCAAGCGCCGTCAGCCCCCGCTCCACCCCCTCTCTTCGAACATCGGGGCCGTCTCCGTGTTGAGGGTCAGCGCGAGCGCGTCGGTCAGCATCTGCCGGTTCACGTAGCTCTTCAGCGCGCGCTCGATGAACCGGATGCAATCGGCGATCCGGACCAGCGCCGGCGGATCCAACCGGGACGCGAGTTTCCGAATCCGCTCGCGAACGTCGACGTTCACGATCCGGTCCTCGAGCCCGTGCCCGGCGTACAGGATATCGGCCACCACGACGCCGACGGCCCGCAGCTTCTCCCCGTATTCGTCCCTGGAACGCGCCAGGTCGGCGCTTTCAGCGAACAGCTCCGGCCACGTCGCGCCGTCGGCGTCCACGGCGGACTCGAGGAACGCGAGCACCGCGTCGCGGAGCGTCCTCAACTGGACGGGATCCGTGGCGAGCGCGCGACCGACGCTGCCGCGGGCCCAGCGCAGGACGAGCTCGTCGTCGGGTCCCGCCTCGCGCAACTCGTCCAACCCGAGCGGCAGGAACCGGTAGACCTGACACCGGGAACGGATCGTGGGCATCAGCTCGTGGAGGTTCGTGGTGATCAGTACGAAGTAGGTCCGATCGGGGGGTTCCTCCAGGACTTTCAACACGGCGTTGGCGGACGCCGGGTTCATGCGCTCCGCCGGATCGATCAGGAAGACCTGGGCGGAACCCGGCGCGACGGCCAGTTCCAGACGCGCGCGGAGCTCGCGGATCTGCTCGATCCTGATCCGGGTCGATCCCGGCTCGACCGACACCGTCGAGACATCCGGGTGTGAGCCGGCCGGCACGGCGCGGCAGGAACCGCAGCTTCCGCATTCCCGGCCGTGCGCGTCGCGCGCGCCGCAATTGAGCGCTTGAGCGACGCGCAGGGCGAGGGTGCGCTTGCCGATGCCTTCCGGGCCCGAAAAGATCATCGCGTGCGGCAGACGCTCCCGCGCCAGCTTGGACCGCAATCGGGCCACGAGCCGTGCGTTTCCCAGGAACACGCCCCCGCCGGCGGCGTTCATCGAACGTCGACGCGCGCCTCGATCCGGGGTCTGGACCGGGCGCTCACGGCTGGTGGGCGTGGGCCGCCAGCACGCTGTGGACACGCGCTTCGACGTCCTCGACGGCGCCCAGCGCCGGAACCACGCGGATCCGGTCCGGGTCGCGGCGGGCCAGGTCGAGGTAACCGTCACGGACGCGTTCGTAAAAGTCGAGGTCCTCGGATTCGAACCGCCCTTCCTCACGGGCTCGGGAACGATTGCGCCGGCGGGCGCGTTCCAGGCCGGTCGCGGGATCGATGTCCAGAAGGACGGTCAGCTCGGGCCGGAAATCGCGGCACACCAGGTCGGTCAGCCGCTCGATGACGGACAGATCCAGGCCGCGTCCGTAACCCTGGTACGCGAAGGATGCGTCGAAGAACCGGTCGCAGATGACGGTGTCGCCACGTTCCAGCGCGGGACGGATCTTCTCCTCGATGTTCTGGCTCCGGGAAGCATAGAAGAGCAGAAGCTCCGCCTCGGGGGTCAGGTCCATCGTTTGCGCATCGAGCAGCACGCGGCGCATGCTCTCGCCGAGCCTCGTGCCGCCGGGCTCGCGTGTGATCAACAGCGGGACGCCGTCGGCTCTCCAGCGATCGGCCAGCCGGGTGATCTGCGTGGTCTTGCCCGAGCCTTCGATGCCCTCAAAGCTGACGAACCGCCCGCGTGTCATAAGCGGCGTATTGTACCAGACGCTCCGACGCGGTCAGGGCGGCCTCGAGCTCGCCGGAAACGTCCAGGCCGGCCTCGATCGCCTCGATGCGATCCGTCGATGCGCGCGTTTCGGGATGCCTGGGCACGAACAGGGAACAGCAGTCCTGATCGGGCAGGATCGAAATGTCGTAGCTGCCGATCTTCCGGGCGATCGAGACGATCTCTTCCTTGTCGCTCCCGACCAGCGGACGCAGGATCGGCATCCGGACGGCGCGGCTGATCACGTCGATGTTCTCCAGTGTCTGGGACGCCACTTGCCCGAGGCTGTCGCCCGTGACCAGGGCGCGCGCCCGTTCGCCGACGGCGATCCTCTCGGCCAGGCGCATCATGTAGCGCCGGTACAGGATCACGCGGGTTTCGACGGGCGTTTCCACCAGGATTCGCCGCTGGATGTCGGCGAACGGCGTCATGTAGATCCGAGCCCGCTGCTGGTAGGACGCCAACAGCGTCGCCACTTGGCGGGCCTTGTCCTGGGATTCCCGGTTGGTGTGGGGAAAACTGTGAAAATGAACGAAGACGGCCGTGCATCCCCGGCGCATCATCTTCCAGGCGGCGACCGGCGAGTCGATGCCGCCGGAGAGCAGAACCGCGACCTTTCCCCCGGTATGTGAAGGGAGGCCGCCGGCTCCCGGCATGCGCTCGGCCGAGATGATGGCCTGTCCTTCGACGAGCTCGATCCGGCACGTCACCTCCGGGTTGCTCAGGTCGACGCGGGCGTCGGATCGTTCCCGGACGTACGCCCCGACCGTCCGGTTGACGTCGACCGAGGTCAACGGATACCGCTTGTCGGGCCGACGGGTTTCGATCGCGAAGGACTGGAACCCAAGCGGCCGAAGCAGGTCCCAGGCCGTGGAGGAAAGCGTGTCGATGTCCCAGTCGACCCCCCGGCCTTCGCCGAAGTGCGCGATGCCGAAGAGCCTTCCCAATCGCGCGCGAACCGCGTCGACATCCGTCGACGGCGTCAACTCGAGCACGAAACGGCCCGAGATGCGCCGGACGCGGCGCGCCTCGCATCCGGAGAGAGCCTCGTCGATATTGCGGAGAAGCCGGTTCTCGAAGTAGTCCCGATTCCCTTTCTTCAACGCTAACTCACTGTAGTGAATGACGATGAGGCGTTGCATGCGTAGCCAATTATGCACCGGATGTGGTAACTAGGCTACGTTCGCACGTCCCCTGGGTGCGGCCCGTCGTTGCCTATGGAAGCTCTCGATTCGAGCCTGAGCGTTTTCCCGATCGCGCATGCCCACGAGCGTCGCTGAGAACCTCCGGCGCGTCTCCGACCGGGTCGGAGAGGCCGCCTCGCGCTCGGGACGGCCGCCCGAGTCCGTGCGTATCGTGGGCGTCACGAAGCGTGTCGACCTGGATCGGATCCGGGAGGCTGTCGACTGCGGCTTGACCGATATCGGCGAGAACCGCATCCAGGAGGCCGAAACCAAGATCCCGTTCCTGGACCGGGCCGGAGCCGCCCATCACCTGATCGGACATCTTCAGTCGAACAAGGCCCGGAGAGCCCTGGATCTCTTCTCCTGCATCCAGAGCGTCGACAGCGTCGCCCTGGCCGCGCGTCTGGACCGCCTCGCGGCGGGCCCGGTGCGAGTCCTCGTCCAGTTGAAGCTGGGCGAGGAGGCGGCCAAGGCGGGCGTTCCGGAGAGCGGGTTGGGGGACCTGGTCCGCGCCGTGCGCGCCAGCGCGCATCTGCGGCTCGAAGGATTGATGGGCATTCCGCCGTTCTTCGACGACGTCGAACGCGTCCGTCCGTATTTCAGGCGGCTGCGCGAGCAGGCGGACGCGTTGTCGCTGGAGACCGTGTCGATGGGGATGAGCCGCGACTTCGAAGTGGCCATCGAGGAGGGCGCGACGATCGTGCGGATCGGGACGCTGCTGTTCGGGGAACGGCGCGGCGGTTGAAACGCCCGCCCCCGCCCCCCGACGACGGAAAACAGTGGACACCGAAAACGCGAGACGGTAGGCTAGCTCCGACTCCCGAACGCGGTCCTCGGCGCCGGCCTCCCGGGCGGCGGATCGTAGCCGTTCTCACCTGATCGATGGCAACGAAGAACCCGACCAGAACCCGCGTTCGAACCGCGCCCGAAGACGTGCCCGAGCCTGAAACCGGAAGCGAAACGCCCCCCGTCCAGCTTCGGGAGCCCATGGCGATGCCCGTCGCGCTGGCCGTGTGCGCCGGCGGCTGGCTGCTTCCGGGGCTTTCCCACGTCGCCCTGGGGCGCTGGCGCCGGGGGCTGACCTTCACCGTGTGCGTCCTGACCATGTTCGTGTTGGGAATCGCGATGCAGGGACGGCTCTACACCGCCACCCCCGACCCGACTCTGCCCGCGTTCGGTCTCCTGCTTCACTGGCTCGCTTTCGTCGCCGACGCCGGCGTCGGGATCGCGTACTTCGCGGCCGAACGCCTGGGGTACGGCGGGGGGATCCTGTCCAGCCCGAACTACGATTACGGAAGCGCGTACCTGTGGGTCTCCGGCCTGTTGAACTACCTGATCGTTCTGGACGCGTTCGACATCAGCCAGGGGCGCAAGCCGTGATCCTGTCGCACTTCACCGCGGTCTTCGTGTTCGCGTTGATCGTGTCCGTGGTGTTCGCGCTGATCAACAAGTCCGAGCCGCGGGAACAGCTCCGTTACGGGGCGTTCGTGTTCCTGTCGTTCCTGGGCGTGGCGATCGTCGTCGGGTGGATCATGTTCCCGTTCCCGTTCTGATTTCGGAGGGCCGCGCCCCGT
The DNA here is from genome assembly GCA_022821265.1 of Acidobacteriota bacterium. Classification (GTDB taxonomy): domain Bacteria; phylum Acidobacteriota; class Terriglobia; order 20CM-2-55-15; family 20CM-2-55-15; genus JAJEDW01. The sequence continues at coordinate 8,228 of JAJEDW010000075.1, read as the reverse complement.
CCCTCGTCCTACCGGCCGTTGCGGCTGAAGCCGGCCAGCGCGGCCGCGACGCGGTCGATGGCCGCCTCGGCGTCCCGGCCCGAGCCCTCGAAGTTGTTCACGATGACGGCGAACGCCAGCGTCTCGCCGTCGCGCGTCCGCACGTAGCCCGCCAGCGAGCGGATGTTGGACATCGACCCGGTCTTGGCCGCCAGGTTTCCTTCGGCCGGCGTTCCCCCGAGGCGCGACTCCAGGGTCCCGTCGCGTCCGGCCACGGGCAGGGCCCGCATCCAGGGCGACGTCCACAGCGGATCGTGGAAGCGTTCCAGGACGGCGACCAGGGCGGCGGCGGTGATCGTGTTGCGCCGCGACAGACCCGATCCGTCGACGATCTGATGGTGAGGGCCGGCCACCCCCCAGGCGGCGAGCCGATCACGGACGGCGTCCAGAGCCGGATCGGCGGCGCGGGGCCCCTCCGGACCGGTCGCCAGCCACAGGACGGTTTCGGCGTAGAGATTCAAGCTCTCCTTCAACATTGGTTCCGCAATTGCTGACAGTGGAGGAGATCGGTGCCGGTGGAGAACGGCCGTGGGGCCGTTCGCCGCGGCGGGGACCGCATCGTCGATGTCCACCGGCGCGCCGTCGACGGCAACACCGGACTCGACGAGGCGGTGACGCAGCATGGAGGCGAACGCCAGCGTCGGATTGCCCGCGGACACGGGGAACGTCAACGGTGAACCGCCGGCCGGGACGACGCCCCGGATCCGGAGCCCATGACCGGCGGGGTCGAGCATGGGCCGGACGACGGGCGTCGAGCCCGCGGCGACGGTTTCCACCTCGTTGGCGACCCTCACGGAGTCGAGTCCGCGGGCCAGGCTCAGCACTGCCGGCGTTCCGGGTTGCGGTCCGGGCTCGATGGTGACCCGAGCCCGGTTCTCCCCGAAGTTGAGCGCGCCGGGGAGCGCGCCGTAGGCGTACCCCAAATCGTCCCACGCCCAGGCGAACCGCGGCAGCGGTTCCTCGGCGCCGTCGTCGTTTCCCACGATCCGTCCCGTCACGCGCTCGATGCCGCGGCCGCGGACGGACTCGACCCAGCCGGCGAAGTCCCCGCCGCCCCGGCCGCCGATGGTCGGGTCACCCGTTCCGTGCACGACGAGGTCGCCGTCGAGGACGCCGTCGACGACCGCGCCCCGGGAGACGAGCATGGTGTCGAAGGCGTAGTCCCATCCGACCGCTTCGGCGGCCGCGCCCAGCGTGACGAGTTTCAGCGCCGACGCCGGGACCATCAGCACGTCGGCGTTCCATTCCAGAAGCGTATCGCCGCGCTCGAGGGACCGGACCGCAACGCCCCAGGCGGCCCGTTCGACGCCCGTCGACGCCACGGCGGCGCGCGCGGCCTCGACGAGGGGGCCGCCGGAACCGGACGGAAAGGGAACCGCCGGTGAGGACCGCACGCGGGCGCAGCCGCCCGCCAGCACGGCCAGGCCGACGGCCGCGGCGGCCGCTCGCCGCCGCCGCGCACCTCGGGAACCGGGCCGTCCCACCCCCTTCCCCGCGCGATGTCGCAGCGCTTCCGTCAATAGTGTCCCCGTATGGCCGCGACCAGGCCGTCGACGGTCGCGGATACGGCCTCGATGTCGACGGCCAATCCGGCGGCCTCGGCCGCCCGCCGCGTGACGGGTCCGATCACGGCGATGGCCGGGCCCCGGAGGCTCTCCGCCCCCCCGGCCATCGCGATCAGGTTGTCGACGGTGGATCCACTCGTCAGCACGATGCAGTCGACGCCGCCGCCGGCCAGCAATCGACGGAGCTCGGGCCGCCCCCGCCGCGGCAACCGGTTTCGGTAGACGACGAGGACATCGACCGTCGCGCCGCGCGACCTCAACGTCTCCGCCAGCGTCTCGTCGGCGATTTCAGCTCTCGGAAGCAGGATCCGCACGCCATCCAGCTCGCGGGGAAACGCCTCGAGCAGACCCTCGGCTCGGAACGTGTCGGGCACGAGTTGCGCGCCCACACGCCGGCGGCCCAGCGCGCGAGCGGTCTGACGTCCCACCGCGGCGACGCGCACGTCCGGGAGCGAGCCCGCCCGATCCAGGAACGCGTCGACGGCGTTGGCGCTGGTGAACACGACCCAGTCGTAGGCGGCCAGACGCCCGACGGCGTCGTCGACGCATCCGAAATCGGCGGGCGGAACGATCTCGATCACGGGAATGTGGACGACCGCGGCGCCCAGCGCCTCCAGGCGGCGCCGGAGATCGCCGCCCTGTGCGAGGGCGCGCGTCACCAGGATGGTCCGTCCCTCGAGGCGCCGGTCAGGATCCGCCATCGGCAATCTCTCGGAGGATCTCCTCGCCGCCGGAGGCGCGGAGGCGCTCGGCCAGGTGCCGGCCCACCGCACCCGCGTCGGCGCGCGGGCCCTCGGAACGGGCGGAAACGACGCGGGCTCCGTCGAGGCTGGCGATCAACCCCTCGAGCCGGAGAGTCACGTCGTCGGTCACCGCGTACGCCGCGATGGGGATTCGGCAACTGCCGTCGAGGCGAGCCATCACGGCGCGCTCGGCGGTCACCGCCGCCCGCGTGTCCGGATCGTCGAGCATGCCGACGGCCTGCCGTGTTTCCGTGTCGGCGGCCCGGCAGACGATGGCGAGCGCCCCTTGCCCGATGGCCGGCAGCATGACTTCCGGTCGAAGGATCTCCGTGATCCGGCCGGCGTGTCCGAGGCGCTTCAGACCCGCCGCCGCGAGAATGATCCCGTCGTAAGCGCCGTCGTCGAGCTTGCGAAGGCGCGTATCGACGTTGCCGCGAAGCGTCATGACCTCCACGTCCGGAAAGCGGGCGAGGATCTGGGCCCGCCGCCGCATGCTGCTGGTGCCGATGCGGGCGCCCGTCGGCATGCGATCCAGCGTCCGCCCGTCCGAGACCAGCGCGTCGCGCGGGTCCTCGCGTTCGCAGACGGCGGCCAGGAGCAGGCCGGCGGGGAGATCGAAGGGCAGGTCCTTGAGGCTGTGGACCGCGGCGTCGATGCGGCCGTCCAGCAGGGCTTCGTCGAGCTCTTTCGTGAACAGGCCTTTTCCGCCCACCTCGGCCAGCGGCACGTCCGTGATGCGGTCGCCCGTGGTCCGGATGGTCACGACCGCCGCCATCACGCCGGGTTCGCCCCGCTCCAGGGCTGTGCGCGTCCATTCCGCCTGCCACATCGCCAGGGCGCTGCCGCGCGTGCCGAGCCTCAGGCTCGCCGGACTAGGCGTCCTTGACATTGAAGATCTTGCGGATGAGGTCGAGGCGCGGCTGGGGATCCGAATGACGGGCGATCTCCTTGAGCTCCGAGATCGGGGAGTGAAGGATCTTGCGAATCATGGACTTCGTGATTCGGTCCAGCGCCTCGCGCTGTTCCCGGCTCAGGGCTCCCAGGTCCTTGCCGTAGCGTTCGATTTCCCCGAGCCGCAGCGCCTCGAGAGCCTGTTGCAACTCGACGATCGCCGGGACGGCGTCACGCGACCGCAGCCTGGAACAGAACGCCTCGACCTCCAGATCGATGATCTCCTCGGCGCGCGCCGCCTCGCTCATGCGTTCGCCCAGGTTCTCGTCCACCACTTGTTGGAGGTCGTCGATATCGTAGAGAAAGACGTTGTCGACTCCGTTGACGGCGGGCTCGATGTCGCGCGGCACGGCGATGTCGATGAAGAACATCGGGCGGTTCTTGCGCCGCCGAATGATTCGCTCGGCCTGGGGCCGGGTAATGACGAAGTGGGGCGCGCCGGTGGAGCTGATCACGATGTCGGCGCGGTCGATGTGGTCGCCCAGCCGATCGAAGGGAATCGCGGCCCCCTCGAAGACGCGGGCCACCTCGACCGCGCGCTCGAAGGTCCGGTTCGTCACCATGACGCTCCGCACGCCGCTCCGTTTCAGATGCTTGGCGGCGAGCTCGCCCATCTTGCTGGCGCCGATGATCATGACGGTCTTGCCGGCCAGGTCCCCGAAGATCTTGCGGGCCAGCTCGACGGCGGCGTAGCTCAGCGAGACCGCCGATCGCGCGATGGCGGTTTCGGTCCGGACCTTCTTGGCGACCGCGAAGGCGCGATTCATGACCGACCCGATATGCGATCCCGTGGTCCCGGCGTCTTGCGCCACGCGGAACGCTTCCTTGATCTGTCCGAGAATCTGCGGCTCCCCCACGATCATGGAATCCAGGCTCGCCGCCACGCGGAAGACGTGGCGGATCACGTCGTCGTTCCGGTAGCCGTACAGGTAGTCGTTGACCGAATCGGCCGGCACGCGGTGATAGGAGCAGAGGAATTCGCGGATCAGGTGCTCGTCGGTGCCTTCCGCCAGGACCTCGACGCGGTTGCACGTCGAGAGGATCATCGCTCCGGACACGCCCTCGAAACCGGCCAACGACTTCAGCGCCTCGCCGAGGTCGCCGTCATCGAACGCCAGGCGTTCCCGGACCTCGACCGGCGCCGTCTTGTGGCTCAAGCCGATGAGAGATAGCCGCATGCCAACCGTGCGTTCACGGAGTGAACGAGTGGAACCCTCCGAAGTAGCCGGCCCCCAGGAACGACGCCAGCACGCATACGAAGCTGATGATCGCCAGGTACGCGGCGCGCTTGCCGCGCCATCCGTTGATCAGTCGGCTGTAGATCAGAAGCAGGTAGATGAACCACGTCAGGAGCGAAAGGATGACGGTGAGGTCCGAGCCCCAGAACGCCCTCAGTTCCGCCTGGGCCCAGAGCGCTCCGGAAACGATACCGAGCGTGATCAGGGGAAAACCGATCGCCAGCGATCGATAGGCCAGGTCGTCGCAGACTTCCAGAGCCGGCAGTCTCTCGTAGAAGCCGGTCCGGTGCTTCGACTTCAACCCGTGTTCCTGCATCAGGTACATGACCGAGCCCGCGAAGCTGACCGGCAGGGCCGCGTAGCCCAGGAATATCAGCGGCAAATGGACATAGATCCATCCGCTGGCGATGGCGTCGGGAACCGAGCTGGCCGACGAGTGACGCCCCATGTACGCGATGAAGGTCAGCAGGAAGACCACGGGAAAGACGAAAACGCTGAGCGACGCGATGCGGTAGCGCGCGTAGGCGATCAGGTAGCCCAGCGCCGCCAGGGCGGCCAGGTACGAGAAGGACGCGTACCCGTCGGTCAGCGGCATCAGGACGGGCTCGCCGGCGTCGAGAGCGATGGCCGCCGCATGACAAACCAGCCCCCCGATGACCGCGGCGAGACTCACCCGGAACATCGTGTATTTCCTGCTGAGGATCGTGACGATGGAGTGCACTAAACCTATTGAATACAAGGATAAAGCCACTCTCAGGAGCACGATGTCCATGGTCGGGTTATGCTAGCATAACGTGGCATGAACATCGATTGGGCGACGCTGGTCTCGCAGTTGGCCGTAATGCTGTTTTCCCTGAGCATCCTTGAGTCCGCCCATGACAGGACGTCGGACCGACTCGGAGACCCGACGGCGCGGCGTCTCGGCCGCATATCGTTGAACCCGATGGTCCACGCGGACCTTTTCGGGACGGTGCTCGTCCCCATCGTCGGCTTTTTCACGGGTTTCATCGTCGGTTGGGCCAAACCCGTCCCCGTCAACGTCGCCGCTCTCGGAAAACCCCGGCGCGATCACATGCTCGTCGCCGCGGCCGGGCCCGCCAGCAACCTGGCCCTCGCCGCCGGCCTGTTCCTGTTCCTGTTCGTCCTGAAGAACTCGTCCGCGTCGATGGAGCTGGCCGTGAACCAGGCCGTGCGCGGTTTCGGCCCGGGCGACGGGGCCTACGGCGTCCTGCTCCCCGTCCTGTCGATGGCCTATTTCGGCGTCTGGATCAATCTGCTGCTGGCCATATTCAACTTGATTCCCGTCGCGCCCCTGGACGGCGCCGCCGTGTTGTCCGGACTTCTTCCGGCGCCGCTGGCGCGTTCCATCGACGCGCTCCAGGGCTACGGCGTCCTCGTCCTGATCGCCCTGCTGTACTACGGCGTTCCCGGTTACCTGTTCTTTCCCGTCGTCGACAGGGTACGGTCGTTCCTGGTTCTCTGAACAACCGCATGCCCAAGCCGAGAATCCTGAGCGGAACCCGCCCCACCGGGCGGATGCACCTGGGCAACTACGTGGGCGCGCTCGCCAACTGGGTCCGGTTGCAGGACGAGTACGAGAGCTTCTGCTTCGTGGCGGACTGGCACTCGCTGACCACCGCATACGACGGACGGACGGACCTGCGGGACAGCTCCGTTCAAGTGGCCATCGACTACCTGGCGGCGGGGCTGGACCCGGAACGGACGACGATATTCGTCCAGTCCAGCGTTCCCGAACACGCGGAGCTGCACCTGCTGTTCTCGATGATGACGCCGTTGGGATGGCTCGAGCGCGTCCCGTCGTACAAGGAGATGCAGGAGAACCTGGACCGCGACATCAACACGTACGGTTTCCTCGGCTACCCGGTGCTCCAGGCCGCCGACATCCTGATCTACAAGGCCGACGCCGTTCCGGTCGGGGAGGACCAGGTGGCCCACGTCGAGCTGGTGCGCGAGATCGCCCGGCGGTTCAACCGCCTGTACGGGACCGTGTTCCCGGAGCCCCGGTCCCTGCTGACCGCAACCCCGAAACTGGCGGGGACCGACGGGCGGAAGATGAGCAAGAGCTACGGCAACACGATCGCGATGGGCGATCCGCCCGAAACGGTCCGTCGAGCCTTCATGACGATGATGACCGATCCGGCCCGGAAGCGGCGGACCGACGCCGGGAACCCGGACCGTTGCCCTGTGTTCGGTTTTCACAAGGTGTTTTCGGGCACGGAAACCGTCGCCGAGGTGGACCAGGGTTGTCGCACGGCGGGAATAGGATGCGTGGACTGCAAGAAGTGGCTGTTCGAGAGCCATCAGGGAACGTTTGCACCGATCTACGAACGGCGCGTGCAGTACGAGAAGAACACGGGGCAGGTCGTCGACGTCCTTCGGGAGGGCGCGGCGCGCGCCCGCGGGGTGGCCGGCGAGACGATGGGCGCGGTCCGAGAGGCCATGAAGATATAGGGCATGACGAGGGAAGCCATCGAGCGCGGAGTCGTCGCGGCCGAACCGAACGCGGCCCGCGGCGCTCCGGGGAACGGCTCGCTCAGGATCGCCCTGCCGCTGTACGAAGGACCGCTCGACCTCCTGCTCGACCTGATCCGCAAGCAGAAACTCGACATCCACGACATCCCGATCGCCCGGGTGACCGCGCAGTATCTCGACTACCTGCGCCTGATGAAGGAAATGAACGTCAACGTCGCCTCCGATTTCCTCGTGATGGCGGCCCAGCTCATCTACATCAAGTCGCGCGCGCTCCTGCCGCCCGATCCCGACGCCGATCCGGAGGAGGCTGCGGACCCGCGCGAGGTTCTCGTCCGCAGGCTGCTGGAATACGAGAAGTTCAGGAACGCGGCGCAGATGCTCTATCAGAGGGAGCTTGTGGAAAGGGCCGCCTGGACGCGGCCCGGCACGCTCGAGGTCGGAAGCGGCGAGCTCGAACCGGAAGTGACGGCCACGCTCTTCGACATGCTGGCCGCGTTCCGCGACGTGCTGCAACGCCTCGAGGAACGGCCGGGGCTCGACGTCGACCGCGAGGAGTTCACCGTGGAGCAGATGGCGCGGTTCGTTCGCGGCGAGCTCGCACGCGCCGAGGCCGGAATCAGCTTTCGAAGGCTGATGGAGCGTTTTTCGACGCGGGGCGCGCTGATCGCGGCGTTCCTGGCGCTGCTCGAGCTGGCCCGCTTGCAGGTGCTCCACATGGAACAGCGGTCCGCCTTCGACGACATCCAACTCCGTATCCGTCCCGCGCACAACGCGATCCATGTCCGACAACCTCTCGGCACTGCTTGAAGCCATCGTCTACCTGTCCGACGAGCCGGTCCGTTTGGATCAGATCCGCCGGGCCCTGCCCGCAGCGGACGGCGATCGGCTGGCCGCGGCGATGGACGCGCTGATCGCCCGCTACAGGTCGGCGGAACACGGGATCGAGATTCGCCACGTGGCCGACGGGTACCGCTTCGCGACCAAGCCGGAACATCACGAGGTGCTCCGGTCGTTCGCGCGGAGCTTGATCCCGCCCACGCGCCTGTCGCTGGCCGCCCTGGAAACGCTGGCGGTCATCGCCTACCGGCAACCTGTCACGATCCCGGAGATCCAGGAAATCCGCGGCCATCGGGCCGAGGGGGTGATCAAGACCCTGATCGACCGCCGTCTGGTGACCGCGGCCGGGCGCAAGGACGTGA
>JAJEDW010000162.1 GCA_022821265.1 Acidobacteriota bacterium | reverse complement strand
CTCACGCTCGATTCGCCATGCGTTGGCGCGCATCTCGGATTCCATGGAGGCGGTCTCCGACGGCGAGCCGGTCGCGCCCGAGGCATCCCGGCGCTTGGAACGCATGGCCGCGCGCATCGACAAGGAATGGCCGCGCCGGGACCCCGATGACGATTCGACGGCCCGATCCGTGCTCCAGGAGATCCGTCAGTCCCTGTGGGACCTGCACGCCGACATCACGGCCGCCTACTTCGCCTACGACGTCCGCGACCGGCTTCCGGAAGCCGGATAGCGCCGGGCGCTCAGCCCCCGGTCCCGAACCGGTAGGTCACCCCGAACTTGACGCGGCGACCCTTCGGGTCGTGCGTCAAGCCGTCGAACCCCTGCTCGAGGTCCACGAAGGGCGGCATCGCGTCGAGCAGGTTCAGGCCCTGGAGCGTGATGTCGAAGCCGCGGTCCGGGAAACGCCACTGGAAGGTCATGTCCCAGGTCGCGAACGAATCGATCGTGTTCCAGAGCGACGATCCCCTGTCCTGGAGACCCGATATGTAGTTGAAGAAGTTGGTGTAGCTGACATCGCCGACGTGGTACCCGACCGAGGCCCGGTGCTTCCAGGTCGGAAGCGTGACGGCCAGCGGGTTGCCGAAGTTGATATAACCGGCGGCATCGGTCTCGGGTTGCAGTTCCACGTCGAGGCCTTCCAGCTTCAGGGAACGGGTCATGTAGTCGAGCGTGTGCGTGGTGTCCCAGTTCGCCGCGAATCGGCCGGGGCCGGCGGCCGTGTTGAGCCCGACGTGAACGTCCAACCCGGATGTGGTGAGGCCCGGCCAGTTGACCAGATCGATGCTCACGCGTTCCAGCTCGCTTGCCGGGCAGCGTTCCGCGGCGGGAAGGCCGCTGGCCCGCCCGTTCGAGCACTGGATATACGGCGCGTAGGCGTCGAACTGGGCGCGGCCGAGCCGTCCCCTCTGAGCCTGATCGTACTGGTCGAGAACTCCCAGGTACGGCATCGACGCGATGACGTTCTCGAAGTCGTAGGTCCAGTAGTCCACGGTCGCCTCGAAGCCGCCGGTCGTGAACAGGACCGTCCCCAGGTTCCACGTGAAAGCCCGCTCGGGCTTGAGATCGGGGTTCCCGAAGCGGTCGACGGCCTGATACGCCCCGGTCTGCGGCACCCACTCCAACGTGGTCAGGGGCGAGGTGTTCGTGTCGTCCAGGGACGGCGTCCGGAACGTGGTCTGCAGCGAACCGCGAAGCGACAACAGTATGCTGGAGGACTGGACCAGCTCGAAACGCCATCCGAGCTTCGGATCGAAGCTGTTTTCCGTCTCGCCGTGGATCTCGTAGTTCATGGCGAACTGCGCATCGAGCCGCGGACCGATGTTGACGGCCAGTTCGCCGAAGAATCGCTGCACCGAATGACCGAGGTCGTACGCCGCGTTCACGTTGGTGAAGGCGTACGGGCCGAAGCGGTCCGCCGGCGAGCAGGTCTGGTCGCCGATGACCGGGCAGGGGTTGTGGGCGATATCGCCCGCGCGGTTCGGCGCCGCGTCGGCGTGAAACCGGCGGAACTGGTAACCGAACGCGAAATCGGCGACGTCGTCGACGAGCGTCCCGTTCAGGGCCGCGTCGGCGACGAACAGGTTCGTCGCGCTGACCAGATCGGCCTCGTCGCTCATCCAGGCGATCAACTCGGGACTGTTGGCCAGCTCGGGCCGGAAATTCGGGTTGCCGGGGCCCGCCGCGTACGGGGCGCCGGGTTGGGCCGAGTTCCGATAGGCGTTGCTGAAAGGGTTGTAGTACAGGCAGCCGCCCTGGCCCGGACCGCGGCCCTCGAGCGTGGCCGGATCGATGCGCATGCCAGGGGCCGCCGCCGGGTCCGCCACGACGCCGACGCCGCAATCCGGCCCGCCATAGCCGCGGTAGGCCAGGAATATCCGCTCCGTGTAGACACCCGGCAGGTTGTAGTTTCCCCGGGCGCGGGACCAGGTCAAGCCCACGTCGTAGCGGATGCTGTCGGCAACGTCTCCGTTGACCGAGCCGGCCAGCCGTTGCGTGCGCGCCTGCCGGTCGAGCAACCGCACCGGCCCCGAATTGCCCACGGTCCGGCCTCGAAAGTACCAGTCATCGTTGCTCCCGCAGAACGCGGTGTCCGGGTAGTCCTGGCAAAACGCCACCCGGCCGGGGTGCGTGGAGGCCACTTCCTGAACGCCGTTGTACAGGAGCGGGAACGGCGGATAAGACGGCGTCGTGCGCCAGGCCGGAATCCTCGCCTCGGACCACAACCCCTCGAGATGGTACTCGGCCGTATCGTTCAGCGGGCCGTTGAGCTCGACGAACATCCGCGTCAGGTTCTGGGCGTCGATCAGGGAGTCCCAGGGGGCATAGCGGAACCGGCAGGTCCAATCCTCCACGTGCCCGCCCATCGCGGCGCACTCCGGATCGATGAAACCCGCCTCGTTGCCCGCGACACCGTCCCACAACGTGCCCTGCGCGGCGCGGTGCGCCGCCTCGAAGTCGGCGACCGTTTCCGCGCCGGTCGTCTTCGGCACGATGAACGCGCCCGGGTTGCCGACGCTGGACCACCCGCCGCGGCCGCCTTCGTAGTTCCTGAGCGTCCGGTCGGGCCGTTCCGCCGCCACCAGCTCGCGCCGCTGGACCCGCTCGGCCGAGGCGACCAGTTGCGAAGAGCCGAGGAAGCCGCCCCATATACCGGAGACCGTGCTGTCTCCGGCCCCGACGAAGTAGTCGTGGGTGGCGTTGAGCTCGAATCCCCGGAAGTCGTCCCGGGTCACGAAGTTGGCGACGCCGGCGACGGCGTCGGATCCGTACGTCGCCGAGGCCCCTTCCTTCAGGACCTCGATCCGGTCCACGGCGATCGCCGGGATCGCGTTGATGTCGACGAAACGGCCGCCGATCAGACGCGCCGGGACATAGGTCTGCCGGCGCCCGTTGAACAGGACCAGCGTCCGTGAGGCGCCGAGTCCACGCAGGTTCACGTTGGCGATGGTCTCGGTGATCGTGGCCGGCTGATCCGAGTTGTACCAACTGTTCCGTTCGCCGATGACGCCGTGGCTGGCGCCGACGTTCCGGAAAAGGTCCACCAGTTGCGCCGATCCCTGATCCTGGAGCGTGGCCCGGCCCACGACGGCGACGGCGTGCGGCAGGTTGATGGCGGGAGCCTCGATCGCCGTACCGGTCGCGACCACCGATACCTGCTCGGAGAACCCGCCGATCTGCATCTCGACGTCGAGCTCGGTCACGGCCCCCGCGGCCACCATCACACGCTCGCGCTCGAGGAGCGCGAACCCGGGCAGCGAGAAGCTCACCCTGTAGGATCCGGACGGAAGCGAGGCGCGATAGGCGCCGTTCCCGCCGCTGAGAACGACCGACGGAGCGTCCAGCGCGGGCCCCGTAACCTCGACCTCCACGCCGGGCAACAACGCCCCGGTCGCGTCGCTGACCGTGCCGGCGAGACCGGTGTCCTGGGCCGCCGCGCCGGTGACCCAGACACATGCGAACACGCCCGCCATCGCCAGTTTCTCGATGGCCTCCCATCGCCGTCCATTCGAATGCATGGCCGTCTCCCGATGAACTACCCAAGAAAAGAAAACGAAAACGAGACAGAAACGAGAACATCAGACAACACCGCCGCGGACGCGTCAACCGCGGGACCCGGTCAGATGGCCGACGGGAATCCGAAGTACCCCTCTCCCGCCCGCCGCACGGCGTCGTGACGCTCGGCGACGGAGCGGTCGGCCAGGACCAGAAACTTCCAGAGCGCGCGGTGCTTCTCCTTCAGCACGCGGATCTCGGCATTGTTCGCGCCCGAAAGCGGCCGCACGCCGTCCGCGTCGAGCCGGACGCTCACGTCGGCCTCGGGCAGGGACATGCCCACGGCCGGACAATAGACGATGACGTGATGGGCCTCGATCCCGGCGGCCCGCGCGATCTCGGATTCCGCCCGGGACCGGCCGGCCGGATCGAAGTGAAAGCGCTCCTCGAGGCTCGCCTGCGCCGCGGACCCGATGTCGACCATCAACAGATACGCCGGTTTGTAGAGGCGCCGCCGTTCCAGGCAATCGAGAACGTGAGCGATGGGGGGAATCGCGCCGAAACCTTCCCGCAACGTCCAGAAGAGGGACTCGTCCCCGAGGTGACGGAGGCGGGCCGCGTCCAGTCCGGCCTGAAGCGCCAGCTCGACGGCCTTGGAGATCATGGCGCCGGAAGCCAGCTTGGTGTGATGGAAATAGACGCGCTCGGTCAACGTGTATCGGATCCGGAGCAGGTGCACGACTTCGGACAGGGCGTCGCGCCGCAGTCGGCCGTGTTTCTCGAGCCGAAGGATCAGGCGGCCGTCCAACGCCTCGAACGACTGGAACACGCGCTCGTCGTAGTGCTGCGACAGCCCGCAGAAATAGTTGTCGCGTCGGAGATAGTCCAGCAGGTCGGCGCTGACGGCCCCGCCCACGATGTCGGACGCCAACGTGCCGGACTCGGACAGGATCGCGGCGACGCCGTCCTCGAGCCCGTGCCTTGAGAGCACTTCCGCGATCGACGACTCCCGCAGGAAGTATCGCAATCGTTCCGTGTCCTGGTCGTGGCGGGGCAGGACGCGACGCTCGTCCTCCAGGGTATGACCGAACGGAATATTCGTGACGTCGTGAAGCAGGGCCGCGCATCGGATCCGGATCTCCTCGTCTTCGGAAACGGCGCGCCGACGGCCGATGGCCGCGATCAGGCGCCGCGCCATCCACGCGGTCCCCAGCGAGTGCTCGAAGCGCGTGTGCGTGGCCGAGGGGAAGACCAGGCAGGCCGTGCCCAACTGCTTGATTCCGCGCAGGCGCTGGAACTCGGGCGTGTCGATCAGCTCGATCTCGACGTCGTCCAGCTCGATGTCCCCGTGCACGGCGTCCCGCACGATCTTCGGCATGGCCGGGGGATTATGGCATTATTCGGGAAGGCCGCTATAATCGAGGAACGTCGCAACCCGGAGGTTTCCGTTGAAAGTCGCTCCAATCACCCTCTTGGCGCTGTCGTTGCCGCTCGTGACGGCGTGTGCCGGCGCGGAGGAACCCGCCCCGGCCGTCGAAGCCGAGCCGGCGGCCATGACCGCGGCGGCGCCCGCCGGGGACGGCACGCGCGAGAACCCCTACGTCGGGCGGGGCGTGATCACGGAAGTCGGCGAGACCCAATTGGTGATCGACCACGGCGTGATCCCCGGCTGGATGGGCGCCATGCAGATGGCGTTCCCCGTCACCGAGGAGGTGGACCTGACGGGTCTGGCCGCCGGCGACGCGATCACGTTCAACGTCGAGTTGGAAGGCGTGATGGGTTATCAAGTCTTCCAGGTCGAACCGATCGAGGAATAGCCGCCTGGCGCCGGCTCCACCGACTTCGCGCGAGTTCCCGGCCGCGACCGTATTGGGAGGTCGTCTAACGGTAGGACTGCAGACTCTGGATCTGCCTGTCGGGGTTCGAATCCCTGCCTCCCAGTTTTCCCTTCGTTCCGTCGGCGAACCGCCGCGCCGCGCGCGCCACTTGCGGCCGATGCGCGCACAATCGTAAAATACTCTCGCTGTTCGTCTTGAACAGCCCGAGGCCCCATCGTCTAGTCGGTCTAGGACGTAGCCCTCTCAAGGCTAAAACACGGGTTCGAGTCCCGTTGGGGCTATCAGCGGAACGGGTTTCCAGCGGGTTCGCAACCGTTCCCCCCACGCTTGAAGAATGAATCCCTCACGGTTGGAAACGGCGACGCTGGGCGGGGGATGCTTCTGGTGCCTGGAGGCCGTCTTCCAGGAGTTGAGAGGCGTGGAGTCGGTCCGGTCGGGATATGCGGGCGGCGCCCGTGAGAACCCCTCGTACGAGCAGGTCTCGACGGGCGCGACGGGTCACGCCGAGGTCGTCCAGATCCGATTCGACCCGGACGTGATCGCGTTCCGGGAAATCCTGCACGTCTTCTTCGCAACTCACGACCCCACGACGCTGAACCGACAGGGCGGCGACGTCGGCACGCAGTACCGATCCGTGATCTTCCATGGCTCCGAGGCGCAGAAGCGGACGGCCGAGGCGGTCGTCGCCGAGATCGGCGCGGCCGGGGCGTTCCCCGATCCCGTCGTCACCGAGCTCTCGCCGCTGGAGGCGTTCTACCCCGCCGAGGACTACCACGTCGACTACTACCGTTCGAATCCGGCCCAACCGTATTGCCGGTACGTGATCGATCCCAAGGTCTCGAAGTTCCGCATGCAGTTCTTCGACAAGCTGAAGACGTAGGCGCGCGGCCGTGCCATCGGACGCTGTCGGGATACGGAAGCGGACCGGTTTCGTGCTGGCCGGAGGGGCCAGCCGCCGCATGGGAACCGACAAGGCGCTCCTTCCATGGGGGGACGGCACGTTGCTCGAGCACATGACGCGGAAGCTGGCGGCCGTCGCCGGGCGCGTGTGCGTGGTCGGGCGCGGCGACCTGCCGGACCGGCGCCCGGAACGCGGTCCCGTGGAAGGCATCGCGACGGCTCTTTCAGTGACGGCGACCGAGGACAACCTGATCGTCGCGGTCGATCTTCCCGAACTGGACCCGGCCTTTCTCCAATACCTGGCCGGGCGCCTCGAGAAGTCCCGATCCGGACTCCTGACCTGCCGCGTCGCCGGCCGGACACCGCTCTGCCTGGGTATCCGCGCCGGCTGCATCGACGCCGTCGACCGTTACCTGGATTCCGGGAAACGCTCACTGCGCGGCCTGCTGGGAACCATCGATCACGAAACAGTCGACGAGAAACAGATCCGCTCCGCCGGGTTCCCCGTCGACATGTTCCGCAACCTCAATGCGCCGGAGGATCTTCCCCGGCCCCCGGCGCCTTAGCCCGCATTTCTCACCGAGTCTACTGAAGCGGGCCGGCGGGCCTGGATCGAGCGGATGGCAGCCGGGCGGCCGCCATGGGGCGGCTGAATCGACGGTTGACGGCCGCGATATCACGTCGTCGGAAGCGCAGCGGGGGT
>JAJEDW010000263.1 GCA_022821265.1 Acidobacteriota bacterium | reverse complement strand
TAGCCCCACGGCGCGGCGGCTGCATGGCGCCTACCCGACAGCCGCGCGCACCAGCCCCCACACCACCAACGCAACCAGGACGCCCAGGATCGAGTCGGCCAGGTAGTGGTAGCGCCGGACGACGATGCCGGCGGCGATGCTCAGGGCGACCCACAGGAACAGCAGGCCGGCGGCGGGCGCGAACTCGGCGACGACCAGCGCGGCGGCCGTCGTCGCGGCGGCGTGGCCGCTGGGGAACGTGTTGGCGCCGATCCCCAGCCTGTCGAGGATACGCAGGTTGAGGCCCCGGCCGGGCGGCCGGGCGCCGATCGCGTCCACGCCGTCCGGGGTCTCCAGACGGGGCGGCCGCGTGGGTGCGAACGGCAGCATCAGGTAGCAGGCGTACGACGCGGGGAGGACCACCGACCAGAAATAGTCGGCATAGTCGTCGTACCCGAACGCGTACAGCGTGGCCAAGCCGAGCGGCACGAGCGGATAGGCCGCGGCGTAGGCGTATTCGAAGTACCGCTCCATCCAGGTCGGAACCCGCGCCCCGGCCCAACGTTGCCACGCGGCCGCGGCGCGGCGGTCCACATCGGCCAGCAACCGCTGCAGACCCGGGTTCGGGCCGGTGAAGAAGCGCCCCGCCTGCCAGTAGGCGACGAGCAGCACGCCGGCGGGCAGCCAGTCGCGGAGGATCCAGCCGACACGTTCCGGAAGAATCAGCGACGCGCCGACGCCGCCCAGGACCAGCAGCGAGCCGGCCGCGCCGATCGACGCGATCTGCAGGCGCCGCGCGGACGGCAGCGGAAAGGCGAACGACAGGCCGACCAGCAGCGCGAAGTAGACCAGGTTGATGGTCTCGGCCGCCCGCAGCATACGCCAAAGCCTCCCCGGGGTCAGGTCCGCGTCACGGACGCGCCGCCTCCCGGCGGCGGCGCATCACCAGAGCCCCGGGCTCGCCGCCCAGCTTCCGGTATCCGCACAGGTGGAGCACGCCCACGATCCACCCGTCGGCCGCCCGCCGGCGGACGATCACCGCGTCGTCGAGGTCCGGATGACGCTCCACGCCCGGCAGGCGCGGCGCCAGGCGGCCGAGACCGAGCCGCCGCATCGCCGTCGAGATGCGCAGCCAGATCCGCCGCCGCTCCCGGACGATGAAGAACCCGTCGCTGCCCTGACTCTGATAGAGCGGCATCAGGACGCGGCCCTGGCGCGGAGCGAGAATCTCGCCGCTCCGGTCTCGGGCCATCAACTCGCCCTTCTTCACGCCCTGCATGTTCTGGAACCCCGGCTCCATGACGAATCCGTCGGACGGCGCCACGCCGTGACGGTACAGGATCTCGACGACCCTCGGAGGCGTACCGAACCGGGACGGGCCCGGCCCGACCGAGGCGGGGACCGCGGCCGGATTCAGGCAGCCGGCCGCGGTCAGAGTTCTCCAGACCGCCAACTCGTGGATGGCGGCCGCGTCCGGGTCGTCGTGGTGTCCGGCCTCGAACCCCACCGCGACGTGGCCCAGACGGCCGACGTACTCGATGAGCGTGCCCTGGAGATGTTCCTCCAGCCCCAGGACCATGGACCCCGGCAGGCGCTCGGCCAGGCGCCGGTTGGCGAGCGCGTCCTCGAACACCGAGAACGGCGAGCCGGGCGCCGACGTCGTGTGCAGGTCGATGACATGGACCTCTCCGGAGTTGCGGGCCAGGGCCGCTTCGATCTCGCCGAGCAGCGCCTCCCGCTCGCGGCCCTCCGCGCCGCCGGCGTCCCGGCCGCCGGCCGAGGCGGCCTCGATGCGCTCGGTGAGCCAGATGCGATTCAGGTCCTCGTCGATGAACCGGCGGCCTCGCCCGAGCGCGGCGACGTTGCCCGCCAGCGCGAGCCATTCGCCCCGGAACGCCGGCCGGCGCGCCTCCAGCGCCCGCAACACGCGCCGGCAGGCGTGAATTCCCGCCGGCTCGTTCCCGTGGATGCCGGCGATGGAGACCACCAGCGGCCCCTCCGCCGGCGCCCGGAACCTTCCGATCACGCGCGTGAGGGTCTCGACGGCCTCCCCTTCGGACGTCGACGCCAAGTTTCGGGGCACTAGCGGTTTTCCTCGCCGTCGAGGAGCGTGGTCATCACGCGCATGACGTCGCTTTCGGTGACGATGCCCACCAGGCGTCCCTGCTCGGTCACCACCACGCAGTCGTTCTTCCCCTCGACCATGAGGCGAGCCGCCTCCAGGACGGGCGTTTCCGGCGACGCCGTCAGCGGCGCGCGGTCCATGACCGACGCCACGGCGACCGGGCCGTCGTCCGCTCCGGCGGCGCGGTTGAAGTACCGGAGCACGGCCAGCGACGACACCAGCCCGACGACGGCGCCGCCATCGTCCTCGACGGGCACGTGGCCCACCCGGTTCCAGTCCATCAGGTTGGCGGCCATCTCCACCGGCTCGTCCGGATGGATGGTCACCAGGTCCGTGCTCATCGCTTCTTCGACGCGCATGCTTCCGTTCTCCATGACGCGGCCTTCGCCGATGACGGCCGGGTCCCATTCGTGCCCCGCCGTCCGGCTCCACTGCCGGTTCGCGATTCCCGCCGTCAACGCCGACAACGCCCGGTCCCTGGGATGCCCCTTCATGTCCGCGAACGACTTCAGGATCCACAGCGACCCGTTCCGTCCGCGCCGGACCCGTTCCTCCATCCCGCCCAGATACCGGTCCACGTCGCCCGCCGCGATCGAGGCGGACGCCAACCCGTCCCGCGCCAGGGGCAACAGCTCGCCCAGGATGAGCTCGGAAGCCGTGACGGCGCGGCCCCCGAACCACCGGAAGCGCGCCCCGAGGCCCGTCTGGGCGGCCGACATGAAGTTCATCTCGGCGTCTTCGAACTCCATCACCCGCGTGACGTCCGGCTGGAGGTTGCGCAGGCCGCACATCAACCCGAAGAAGAACGCGGCGTTCGCTATCTCGTCCAGCGGCGTCGGGCCCGCCGGCAGGATGCGGTTCTCGACCCGCAGGTGCGGCTCCCCGCCGGTCACGCCGTAGCAGGCCCGCATCCAGCGATAGATCGTTCCGTTGTGGATCTTGAGCGCGCGCAGCTCCGGCACGCCGCCGTCCCGCAAGACCGCCACCGGATCTTCTTCGACCGGCGCCCCGAGCAGCACGCGAAAGCGGGCGATGTCCTCGCGGAACAGGTCGACGGCCGAGCCTCGGAGCCAGCGCTCCCCGAACCGGACCCGCGGCGAACGCTGCCTCAACGAGAAGGTCGGGTGGCGGGTGTCGATGGACTGCTGGAACAGCGGGACGCGCGTTTCCTGCCAGAGCCGGCGGCCGAACAGCACCGGCGAGTTGGCGGCCGAGGCGAGAACGGGTCCCGCCAGCGCCTGCGCCCGGTTGTACGCGTCGACGAAGTCCGCCGGGTCCACTTGGAAGTGGATCTGGAAGCTCGTGCAGCAGGACTCGAGCATGACCGAGTCCTGCTTGAGAATGAGCTCGTCGGCGCCTTTCAGCCGGAACTCGTATTCCTCGCCCCGCAACTCGGTCATGGCCGCGTTCAGCGCGAAATACCGGGGCATGGGCGTCATGTTCGCCAGGGCCAGGTCCGACTTGCGCAGCGTGGGCAGAATGCCCGTCAGGACCACTTCGGCGTCCATGCCGGATGCCGCGCGGCGAACCTCGTCCAGACGCCGGTCCAGTTCCCGCTCCATCGACGACAGGCACTCGCCCTCGAAATCGCGGCACTCCAGGTTGACCTCGAGGTTGAAGCGGCCCAGCTCGGTGGTGAAACCCGCATCGAGCCCCTCGAGCAGGTCGAGCGCGATCGGTGCGGGCCGCCAGGCCGCATCCACAAGGAACATCTCCTGCTCGCAGCCGACCCTGCGGCGCCCGGTCTCGAGCCGCCCGGACTCCAGCATGGTCTCCAGCGCGCGCAGGTCGTCGAGAAGCTTCTTCTCGAACACGCCCAGATCGGCAGGTCCCAGCCGGTGTACCTGGAGATCGCCCATGGTCGTTCGCGCCCGTACGCCGCCCGGCTACTCCATCAGCGCCTTGAAGACGCCGTCGGTCGGGTCTCCATAGAACTCGACGTTGACCTTCGTCCAGAGGTCGTCTTGCGCACCGCCTCAACGTCCGGGCCGTTCAGCACACCGCCCCGGAAGACGCCGTTCTGCAACGCCGAGACGCAGCTCGCCTGATGCAGCCGGGCACGGTCCGGCCCGTTACTCGACGCCATCCCCCTGACTTGCATCGGACCCCGTTGTGAACGTCACCCGGACGAACCGGTTGCGCTCGTCGCTGATCAGATCGGGTTCCGTTCCGTTGAAGCGCCGCATCGCGCTGCGCATCGTCAGCCAGCCGCGCCCACGGCGTTCCATGAGCCCCTGGACTACCATGGCGTTCGCCATCATCTCGTTCCGCGAACGCGGCGCGCCGCCGCCACGGGCCTGTTCGACCGTCATGTGATTGGGCAACGCTCCGGGACTCGTCACCACGACCCGGTCCGCGAACACATCCAGCAACACCTGAGACCCGGTGATGGCGTAGTCCCTGTGAATGACCGCGTTGACGAGCGCTTCCCGGAGCGCGATTTCAGGCGCCCGCGGCGCGTCCCGGCGATGGACCCCCTCATACGATTCGCCGCGGCCGAGACTGCGGAACCAACCCATCGCACGCACGACCTGGTCCTCGAGCCGGCCCCGGGCCTCGCCGGCGCTCAACACGGCCGCCGACTGGTCGGCGCCGTCGTAGGCGGTGCATTGCACGAACAGGCTCAGCGTGTGCGCGTACGCCTGCGGATCGCGGCCGAAGACCATCAATCCGTACAAGGTCGGTCGGAGCACGCCGTCCAACTCGTCCACGATGCTGGCGTTCTTCAGGTCGTCGTCCCGCGCGGGTTGCGGCGCCGCGTCGATATCGAAACCCTGCCGATGCATGAACGACCGTACGGCGCCGAAGTCGACGGCATCCACGGTCGCCGCCGGGATGACCTGCTGCTCGGTCAGTACCAGCCCGAACGCGTTCAGCAGCTCCTGCAACTCCGACGGCGACGGCGCCACCGTCGTCCGCCCGCGCCGAATCCAGAACCGCCCGCCATGGGAAAACGGCTCGTACCCCCGTTGATGCCGATGCACGTGGACCCAGTGCACCCAACCGCTTCCGGTGTCCCAGCGTCCGCACTCGGCCGTCACGGGCTTCCCGCATCCGGTTTGCAGAAAACCCGACAGCCGCTCCTGGACCGTCTCGGGATTCTCGCCGACGCCGACGACGGCGCCGTCGTCGCCAACGCCGAGCACGAGCAATCCGCCGTCGCCGTTGGCGAACGCGCACACGGTCCGCCCGACGGCGCTCAGGTCGGCGCCGCCGCGCTTGAACTCCGTGTGAGCGTCCTCGCCCCCGGCAATGCGTTCTTGAACGTCAACCCAGTCCATCGACTCCACTTTCGGCGCTATCGCGCCCATCGTCATAATCGCCCGGGACTGCCGCGTATATGGTCAGTCGCAACTCGTCGCCGAACTATTCGTACACAGGTTCCTTTCCGGAGAGCCGGCGGCGGCGTTCGCGAGCGCGACCATGGCGTCAGCCAACTCATTCCGGCCGGGACGCGTGACTCGACGGGCTCGAAGTTCACGTCCGCGCGCGACAGCGAACCGCCGCCGAGTCGAATCCTGCCAACAATCTCCTGCGCCGTGTCAGGCATCAGCGCGAATTCAAGGCCGCATTGTAGCGTGACGCTGTGACGGCGCTTGCTGATTCAACAGCCCACCCCGAAAATTGACATCGGAATACCATTCTGATTTTCTTGCCCTATGGTTCCTGGTCGGGGAACACGTTCGGTGATGCGTTCGGCCTGCACGCGTTCGGCGTCTCGGGTTGCGCGGCGCGGAGACTTCGGTCTGTTCGCCGCCTTCCTCGTCGCGTTCGCCGCCGTGGGCGCCCTCACCGGAAGCGCCGGAGCCGCTCAGGAAGCGGGAAGGCTGGACTTCGCGCACTTCGCCAACGGGACCGGCATCACCTCCGAGCTCGTCTTCGTCAACGTCGCCGCCCACCCGCTCCGGCCGGTGGTCTACTTCTACGACCGTGCAGGCGAACCGGTCGCACCCGGATCGATCGTCGACGTGACCGGCGATCTGGAGGTCCAAGGGGACGGCGGGCTGACCGTTCGGACCGACGTGCAGCCCATGGGCGAACTCACAATCTCCACCCATGGGCGAGGAGCACTGGTGTCGGGATCCGTCGAAGCGGTCTCGAGCGGCCCGATCGGCGGCCTGCTGCGCTATTTCGATCCGAACGTCGGGGTCGCCGAGACCGGCGCCGGCCGGCCCCTGCGGGATGTTCTGTTCGTCGCGCGCCGGCGGGCCGGGGGGATCAGCACGGCCGCGGCCCTGCACAACGCGGGCGACGCGGCGATCGATGTGACCTGCCGATTGATGACCGACGGCGTCGCGCTCGACACGGCGGAATTCACGCTCGAGGCCAACGGACAGACGTCCTGGTTCATCCAGGACGCGTTCCCCGCCAGCGACACGTCGGACTTCGTGGGATCGGTGCGCTGCACGGCGTCCGGGGCGGCGCGCTTCAATGCGATCGCCGTGGAAATCGATACCGTCCAGCGCATCTTCAACACGCTCCCCGTGTTGCCGGTGCCGGGCGCGGGAGGCCGTGGCGGACAGACCATTCTGGACTTCGCTCACTTCGCAAACGGGACAGCGTGGATCACCGAGTTGGTGTTCGCGAACACGGAAACACGGCCGAGCGGTCCCGCGCTCACCCCGTTCCACGCGCCCGTCCGTCCGAGCCGGCCCGTCATCTATTTCTACGATACGCAGGGCTATCGGATCGCCCCCGATTCGTTGGTGGACATCACGGACGGACTGGAGATCACCGGCGACGACGCTCTGACGGTCCGGCCGGAGCTGCAACCGCTGGGAACACTGGCGATTTCGACGCACGGCCGGGGGGAGCTGGTGACGGGATCGCTGCGCGTGGTGTCGGAAGGACCCATCGGCGGGATGCTCCGGCTCGAGCATCCCGACTTCGGAGTGACCGTGGCGAGCGCCAATTCGCCCGTCAGCGACACGCTCTTGCCGGTACGACGCCAGGAGGGAGGCATCAGCACCGGCGTCGCGCTCCACAACCTGGAATCGAGCCCGGAGCTTCTGCGGTGCGAGCTGATGAAGAACGGCGTGCTGCTCGACGCCGTGCCGGTTCCGCTGGCGGCCAACGCGCAAACGTCCTGGCTCATCCAGGACGCCTTCACGAAGACCGACACGTCGGACTTCCGGGGAATGGTCCACTGCGCTTCGCCGGGCGAGGAGTTGTTTACCGCCGTCGCCCTGGAAATGGATGCCGAGCACGAATCCTTCACCGCATCGCCCGCGGTCGTGCCGCAAGATCCCTATGACGCACCCGCGCCACCGCCACCGCCACAAACGCCCGTGGCCGTGCTGCCACCGCGCACCCCGCCCCCGTGGAGCGGGAACGGCAACGGAGGCGACGGTGATGGCGACGGCGACGGCGACGGTGACGGTGATGGCGACGGCGACGTCGACGGTGATGGCGACGGCGATGGCGACGGCGATGGCGACGGTGACGGTGATGGCGACGGCGACGGGGATGGCGACGGCGACGGCGATGGCGATGGCGACGGGGATGGCGATGGCGATGGCGATGGCGACGGTGATGGCGACGGTGATGGCGACGGCGATGGCGACGGCGACGGCGACGGCGATGGCGACGGCGATGGCGACGGGGATGGCGATGGCGATGGCGATGGCGATGGCGACGGCGATGGCGACGGCGATGGCGACGGCGATGGCGACGGCGACGGGGATGGCGACGGCGATGGCGACGGCGATGGCGACGGTGATGGCGACGGCGACGGTGATGGCGATGGCGATGGTGATGGCGATGGCGACGGTGATGGCGACGACGACGATGATGACGATGATGACGACTAGTCGCCGAGAATCGACAAACCTCGCTGAGGTGAGGTCACCAGTCCGTCTTGTGCTCTACCGAGGTCCGGGCACAGCCGGCGTCGCGTTCCGAGTCGCCGGCGGAACCTTTGTCGGCGCGGAGTGACGCATGGGATCGACGCGAAACGGAATTACTGCCCGGGGGACCGTAACGGAGCGAGGACGATGAGTGCCTGCGCCGCGCCCGCATGGACAGTCGACGACGTTGCGGCGCCGATTCCAGCGAAACCGGGGACGTCGCGATTCACGCGAATCGCCGAGGGGATCGACGTGACGCCGTTCCTGGCGGAGCTTGCCGCGGAGCCGGAGATGTGGCTGGCGGACACGAGCCGCCAACGCAAGGTCCGCTGCCAGCGGGACACGCGAAACATTTTCCTTCGAGTCGCCAAGAAACCGCTTCCTCCGGGTGCGCGCAACGCCAACGACGTTCAGGTGAGTCGCACCACGCGAACGGCTTCGAAGTTCCCGCGCGCCCTGGCGTTCTGCGAACGCATCGCCGATCGGCACGGCGGCGAACTGGGGCGCGCCACCCTGGTCGCGCTGGAGCCCCACGGGTGGGTCCGCCCGCATGTCGACGCCGGGGCGTACTACCGCGTCCGCGACCGCTTTCACCTCGTGTTGACGAGCCCGGACGGGAGCCCGTTGACTTCGGGAGGCGAGACCGTCCTCATGCGGGAAGGCGAGTTGTGGGTCTTCGACAACAAGTCCGAGCACGAGGCCCGAAATCCGTCCGCGGAACCCCGCGTCCACCTGATCTTCGACGTGCTGCCTCCGCCGGGTCGCGGCTACTACGCGCTTCCCGCGCGCGGCTGAAATCACGGCCGCAGAATCTTGACGGCCGCCGCGAGCGCGTGCGCGGCCGAATCGACTCGAACCGCGTTGTCGTAGGCCTCGGTCCGAAGCGCACCCATCACGCGCTCCGGTTTCGTTATGTAGAAGGCGTCGCGCCGATCACGGAACTGCAGTTGCCGCAGGGACCGCAATCCACGGGCAATCGCAACTTCGTAGGCCGCGGCGCGGGCGCCGTCACCGACCGCGCGGGCCAGGGTCATCGCGTCGGCCAAGCCTTCCATGTATGCGCCGGTGGACGCCGCGTGCGGCGGACCGAAGTCGGGTCGTTCCGGATCGTGGAAGCGCCCCCAGAGATCGGGCGGCAATCCCGGCCGCTGGTCCCACTGCTGCATGGGCAGCAGCCAGTCGTTGATCTCGAGCGCGAAATCGGCGAACTCTGACCGCCCCGTCTGGTCGTACAGCGACGCGCACGCTTGCGTGTGCCACGGTACGAACGCGGGGTTCCGGGCCTGATAGTGGCGCCGCCGGCAACGGTCGAAAGTGGCCGCGCACCGTTCCAGCGTCGGCGCCGATGGCGCGCCGCGACGGACGGCCTCGGCCCAGAACAGAAGCGCTTCGCCGGAATAGAAATTCCAGTTGTCACCGTCACGTTCCGGCGGAAAGAAGAACGTCCGGAACCCGTTGTCCTCGTCCGCAAGCGAGTTCACGCCGGCCGTCAACATTTCCAGCTCGGGCAGGAACTCATCCGACGCCGGGCTCTCCAGGATGGCCAGAGCGGCGATGGCCGCCGCGCCGAGCTTGGCGCCGGCGGGTTCGACGATGGCCCCGCGGCCCTCGCCAAGATCGCGAAAATAGCGCGCCACGTTGAAGCGCAGGTTGCGCCGGGCCGCCTGGCGAATCTCACTGCTGCCGCGCAGTTCTCCCAGGCGCGCGAGAGACAGTGAAGCCAGGAAGCGACGAATGGCGTTGTCGGCCGGCGAGACGATCCCGCGGCTTGGCCAGTACTTGTAGGGCAGCGCGCCGTCGGGCGCGAGGTTGGCCAGCATCCAGTTTCCGATGCCGTCGGCGAGGTCCGCGGCGCGATCTTCCTCCGCGGACGGTGACGGCGGCACCAGCGGCGCCCCGCGAAACAGCTCATCGGCGACGCCCTCGCCGCCGCCGTCGAGCAGGAATTGACGCGCGGAATAGGCCCGCAGGCCGCCGTTGACGGTGAACTCGTCCGCGGTTGCGTTGCGCTGCTTCAGGAACCGATCCAGAACGCGCCGGAAACGGCGGTTGGTCGCAAGCATCCAGGTGGGCGCGACGCGGACGACCTCGCCGCGATATCGGATCTCCATGCCGACCCGTCCGCGAGCGCGTTCGCTGAACACTCGGGGGAACCGCCCCAATCGAACGGGGCGGAAATCCTGAGCGACGCAAACCTCGACGACATCGCCGCGGCGCGCGCCCACGCGCCGCGGCAGGTCGTCGAGCGGCGCGTCGCGGATCCAACCGCGATTCTTCGGCGCGCCGTCTCGTCGAACACAGAACCAGATCGTCGGGTCCCGGTCCGGGTCGACGTTGACGCTCATCGATCCATTATCGATTATCAAGGTCACGCTCCAGGCCGGTCGCGTGCGTCCCATCGTGAGAACGGACACTCACGGGCACGGTCCGGAACGGAACGATGAACGGCGCGAATTCGCGGCCGCATTGTAGCCTGACGCTGCGACGGGGCCGGCTGATTGAACTATGCGGTTGACGCCGCCGCGGCCGCCGCGGTATGCTTTTCGGCGAACTGAACGTGGTGATTTAAGCGAATTGCTCCACGTTAAAGATGTGCTAAACAGTCCGGGAGTCGTCAGACCCTGCGCCGTTTGGCGCAGGGTTTTTCGATTTCAGGAGACGAACATACCAGGATACGCGTGGCGATTTAAGGCAAATTGCTCCACGTAAAAGATGTGCTAAACAGCCCGGTGGTCTTCCAGACGGATCCCCGCGCTGCCCGTCGCGGACGTCTTCGCGAGTCCCGCTCGGGCCGGCCGAAAGACCCCCGGACCTGAGGAGGACCGATCCATGAGCTTCGTGACCGGGTTGAGTTGCCGCGAGTGCGGCCGCCGATACCCCAACCAGCCGATCGCCGGATGCGAGGATTGCTTCGCGCCGCTCAAGGTCGAATACGACTACGACGCCATCGGCCGCGTCCTGACCCGCGAGTCGATCGAGTCCCGGGACGCGTCGATCTGGCGGTATCGGGAACTGCTCCCGATCGACGACGACCCCCGGGTGGGGCTGGCGACCGGCTTCACTCCCCTGATTCGCGCCGACCGCCTGGCCGAGGCCATCGGCCTGAAGGAACTCTACCTGAAGAACGACAGCGTGAACTTCCCCACGCTCTCGTTCAAGGACCGGGTCACGGCCATTGCCGTCAACAAGGCCCTCGAGTTCGGGCTGAGCGCCGTCGGATGCGCGTCGACTGGCAACCTGGCCAACTCCGTGGCCGCCAACGCGGCGGCGGCAGGGCTGCCGGCGTGGATACTGATCCCCGACAACCTGGAAGCCGCCAAGGTCGGGGCCACGTCGGTGTACGGCTCCAACGTCGTCGCCGTCCGCGGCAACTACGACGACGTCAACCGGCTGTGCAGCCAGATCGCGGACCGTTACGGCTGGGGCTTCGTCAACGTCAACCTCCGGCCCTACTACGGCGACGGCTCCAAGTCGTTCGGGTACGAGATCGCCGAGCAGCTCGGGTGGCGGGCGCCCGACGCCGTCGTCGTGCCGATGGCGGGCGGTTCGCTGATCACGAAGATCATGCTCGGCCTGCAGGAATTCGAGCGGTTGGGGCTGCTCGAGGATCCGGTCGACACGCGCATGTTCGGGGCCCAGGCGGCGGGTTGCAACCCGATTTCCGCCGCCGTCAAGAGGAGTTCCCGCGACATCCGGCCCGTCAAGCCCGACACGATCGCCAAGTCGCTGGCCATCGGCTCTCCGGCCGACGGCTACTACGCCACCGGCGTCATCCTGGACTCGGGCGGCTGGGCCGAGGACGTCGCCGACAGCGAAATCGTCGAGAACATCCAGTTGCTGGCCGAGACCGAGGGCGTCTTCACGGAAACGGCCGGCGGCGTGGCGCTGGGAGTGACCCGCAAGCTCATCGCCGAGGGCCGGATCGGGCCGGACGAGAGGACCGTCATCGCCATCACCGGCAACGGCCTCAAGACGCAGGACGCGTTGACGCTGGAGCCGCCGCAAACCATCGACCCCAGGCTGACCGCGTTCGACGCGGCCGTCGGGGCGCTCGGACTGACGGCGTAGAGGGGATAAGGGAGGATTCCATGGCCACACGCGTCGCGATTCCAACGCCGCTCCGGCGATTCACCTCCGACGACGCCCTCGTCGAGGTCGAGGCGGACACGATCAACCAGATCCTGGACGAAATGGACCGCAGGTATCCGGGTTTCAAGAATCGTCTTTGCGAGGACGACGGCCGACTCCGCCGCTTCTTCAACATCTACGTCGACGGCGAGGACGTCCGCTTCATGGACGACCTGGAGACCAAAGTCCCCCCCGGGGCCGAGGTGTCGATCATCCCGGCGATTTCGGGTGGCGCGTAGCGACACCCGGCGATTTCGGGTGGCGCGTAGGCGCCACCGGTCGGTTTCGTATGGCGGAAGCGTCGAGGACGATCACCGCCGGTCGCGTTCCGACCGGATGACCTCGGCCGCGCCCGGTTGCAGGCTCAGTGCGGATCTTGCACGTATCCGCTCGAGAATCTCCTGGCGAGTGGGCCGTTCCAGCGCCTTGCCGATCTCCCGCAGAACATAGTCGGACATCGACATGCCTTCGATCGCGGCGCGCGCCTTCAGGCGCTGGTAGAGCTCGGGCGGAACGTTCCGGATCTGGACCATCGTGGGCATGATCGCAAGCTACTTTCAGCCAAATGTCATGTCAACGGCGCCGCCGTGACGTTTCCGTATCCGTGCCGGTGCGTTCCAGAAAACGCGGATGCGACGTTACGGGTCGAGAATCGCCCGGCCCTCGTCCGCGGCCCTCACGGTGGTGCGGATGATTCGCCATCCCTCCCGTACGCGCCTCGCGACGTCTTCCCCGGTATTCGCCGAGATCGCGCACGCGACGTCGTGTCTCACGCACGCCGCAAGAATCCGCTGGAACGCTTCCTCGAGCTCCGGCGAGTCCTGCGTCACGCCCAGCGACAGGCTCAGGTCGCCGCCGGCGCCCGGGAACAGGGCCCCGACGCCGGGCGTCGCCGCGATCGCGTCGAGGTTGCGCATGCCCTCCTCGGACTCGATCATCATCACCGCCAGCAGGTCCCCGTCGGGATTGAGCGGCCACAGGTCGGCCCGGCGCCGGTACTCGTCCACGCTCACGCCCCAGGCCCAGGCCGCGTTTGCAGGAGAGGAGCCGCGAATGCCCCGCGGTTCGGGATAGCGTGAATCGCGAAGCTGCGGGTAACGCATGGTGCTTACGGCGAACGCCGCCTGCTCGGGCGTATCGACGCCGTTGAAGATGATCCCGTACAGGCCCAGGTCCAATTCCTGCTTCACGACCCATTCGGATTCGTCCGGCGGCGGCGCGAATCGCGCCAGCAAGGCGACGTCGGGCTGCGCGTTCCCCTTCGCCAGGAGGGTCTCCTTGTCGCCCATCGCCAGGAGGAACGTCCGCAGGGCGGCGAAGTCCATCGGGCTGTGCTCCATGTCCACATACATGAAGTCCGCCCTCGCCCGCGCGACCTCCCGGGCGTGCGACAGGGACAGGTCCTGGGTGCTGAGGCCGTAGACGATTTCGCCCGCCTCGAGCCGGGCGACGACCGGATTCAGATGAACGCTCTGCCGCGCCGCCGAAAGGCTCGGCAGGGCGATGAGCGCGGCCGCGAAGCCGCACGCGCGCATCGACGCGCGCAGGCTTCGGCCGCACGCCTCCGGGAACGAAGGAATCTGCCTGAACATGGCGCTACCCCCTGTGGTGACCTTCACCCTCTGTCGCGCCCGACTTCATGAACCGGCAGCGCACGCCCGCATCGGGCCGCCGCTGCGACCGGGCGCGACGCTACTTCCCTTTCCGCATCGCGCTCGCATGGAGTTCTTCCAGCCGGTTTCGCTCCAGCACCACGTTGCCGAAGACTACGGCCGCCGGCGAAACGACGCCGTCGGCGCGATCCCGAATGTCCGCGAGCCGACCGACGCGGACATCCTGGTCGTCGAGCGTCCCGCGCGACACGACCGCGGCCGGCGTCCGAGGGTCGCACCCCGCCGCCGCCAGGCGTCGAACGATCGTCGGCAGGTGGGCCAGCCCCATCAGCACCACCAGCGTCCCGCCACCGGCGAGCAGGCTGGCCGCGCCGTTCCACTCCTCCTCGGGAGCGTTGTCGGCGCGGGAGCCCGTCATGACCATGAAGGCGTGTGCGGATCCGCGGTGCGTAAGCGGGATCCCCGCCGCCCCGGGCGCCGCCGTCGCGCTCGTCACGCCGGGGATGATCTCGAACGGGATCTCCGCCTCCGTCAGCGCGCGCGCCTCTTCGCCGCCGCGGCCGAAAACGAACGGGTCGCCGCCCTTCAGCCGGCAAACGATCTTGCCGCGCCGAGCGTGACCCACCATGGAATCGTGAATGAACTCCTGCAGGCCCTCCCGTTCTCCGAGCCGTTTGCCGACGTCCACGACCTCGGCATGATCGGACACCGCCTCGAGCAGCCGGGGGTCCACCAACCGGTCATGCAGTACGACATCCGCGGACCGCAGGCACTCCAATCCCCGGACGGTAATCAGTCCGGGATCGCCCGGACCCGCGCCGACGATATACACCCGGCCTCTGGATTCCCGGTCCTCGACGTCCGATGACGCCTGCCCGATCGCGTTCTCGATCCGCCGCTCGATCGCCGGGCGGTTCGATTCCCGGACGAGTTGCTGAAGATCGGAATCGATCAGCCGGTACATGACCCGCTTCTTCTGGTCGAAGTCGAGGCTGGAATCCTTCAGGCGTTGGCGCACGCCGTCCAGTACCGCGATGTAGCGTCCCAACTCGGACCCGAGCATGGCCGAGAACCGGCGCCGGAGACGCGCCGCCAGCGCGGGGCTCTTGCCATGCGTCGAGATCGCCACGGTCAGGTCGCCCCGTTCCACCAGCGCGGGAACGATGAAGTCGCACTTCTCCGGGTCGTCGGCGACGTTGATGGGCGCCTTGCGCGCCCGCGCGTCCGTCCACACCGCCCTGTTGACCTGGGAATCGTCGGTGGCAACGAGGACGAGATCCGCGCCCTCCAGATCGCCGCTACGGTACGGGCGTTCCACAAGTGTCAACCGCCCATCCCGCGCCGCGGCCCGGATTTGTTCCGTGGGGGAGGGATCGATCACCCGGAGCCGCGCGCCGCAATCCAGAAGCTGTTCCGCGCGCCGCCGCCCCACGTCGCCGGCGCCGACGAGGACGACCGTCCGCCCCGAGAGCTTGAGGAACGCGGGAAAGTACTTCACTCGAACCTTCCGGCCAGGTGATCCCCGATGGCCTGGGCCAGCGCCGCCATCTTCGGGGCTCGGGGGCGTATCCGGGCCCGGACGCCACGCCGGGCCAGCGCGCTCTCGGCGACTTCACCGATGACGGCCACCGCGACCGGCCCGTTCAGACGCGCGGCGAGCACGTCGGAGAGTCCGGCCGATTCCGCCGTATCGAACAGCGAGCTGATCTGCGGGGCGCTGGTGAAGGTCACGACGTCGACGTCCGCGTCCAGCAGCGTCCGGATGAACCCGAGAACGCGTTCCCGGTCCGAGGCCGGCGCATAGTCGTAGACATGCACGGTGGTGACGATCGCGCCCTCGGCCTCCAGGCCCGCGATGAAGTCGGGATTGGGGCGCCCGTAAAGCTGGACGCCGATACGCTCGCCCCGGACGCCCACGCCCCGGAACATGTCCAGCAGGCCGGCCGAGGTCGGCGGGTCGGGCGCCAGGTCCACGCCGCGCCCCAGTTCGCGCAGTGCGGCGCGCGGCTTCGGGCCGCGCGCGGCCACGCGCAGCCGGTCAAGCGCCGCGACGAACGCGTCCAGCCGTCCGCGGCTTCCTGCCGCGGCCGCCATGAAACGAACGCCGACACCGGTGAAGAAGACCATCGTGTCCAGATCGCCGGCGATCAGGTGGTCGAGAAACCGCCCGAGTTCCGGATGGTTGCCCACGGGCCGCTCTTCGAGCAGTGGGCAGGAAATGACCGTCGCGCCGTGACGCTCGACGAGCGTCCGGAACTCGTTCTCGAAACGGTGCTCCGTGATGGCGACCGTGCGGCCTGTGGACGGACCCGGCATGGCGCGGCCATGGACGGAAGCGCGTCGGCTACGCCGCGCGCCGCCCGTGCGTGGCGATCGCGGCGATCATGCCGGCAACGATCAGGGCCGCGATCACGAAGCCCGCGTTCAGGACGCCGCTTCCCGCGTAGGAGACGATGCCGTAGCCCAGCGAGCCGGTGAACAGCGCGTAGTAGACGAACACCCAGAAGGTCTTGCGGATGACCTCGCCCTCCCTTCCGACAAGCCCGACCACCGCCGAGGCCGCCACCACGTTATGCACGCAGATGATGTTGCCGGCGGCGCCCCCGACGGCCTGCAGGGCCACGATCCACGCCGGGTCGGCGCCGATGCGCTCCCCGACGCCGAACTGGAAGGACGAGAACATCATGTTGCTGATGGTATTGCTGCCCGCGACGAACGCGCCCAGCCCCCCGATAAAGGTCGCGAACAGCGGCCAGGCCGAGCCGGCGAGCGACGCGACGCCCTCGGCCAGCACGTAGGGCATCTCCATGTATCCGGACGTACCGCCGTCGGAGTTCAGGAACACCTGCACCATCGGCACCGTGAAGACCAGGGCCGCGCCGGCGGACAATATGGTCTTGCCCGAGGTTCTCCAGGCGCGCACGTAGGCCGCCGTGTTCATTCCATGAACGAAGTACGTGATCGCGGACACGGCCAGGAACAGGGCCCCCGGGGAATAGAACGGTTCGACCTCCTGGCCGATGCCGGTCCCGAATATCCCCCCGAGCGTGAACGTGGACCAGGTGAACGACACCGATCCGACGGCGTCCGCGCCGACGGATCCGATCGCCGCCATGTCGGTGCCCCGAAGCCAGTCGTTGAACGGAAGCGCGATCGACGAGCCGAGGAACGGAACGCTGATCTCCTGCAGCCGGGTCAGGATGAGCAGCCCCGCCACGAACAGGTACGGCGACCACGCCTTGACGAGCGACATGTCCGGTCCCGCCGTCACGGGCTCGTCCGCGGGCGCGGCGCCGGCGTCGGCGAACTCCCAGTGCGTCGTGTCGCGCGGCATCAGGAACCCCTTCTTCGACGCGGTCACGACGATCGCCAACCCGGTCAACCCTCCCAGCAGCGAGGGGAACTCCGGCCCCAGGACGTTGGCGACCACCAGGTACGGAACAGTCATGGCGAACGCCGCGAACAGGGCGAACTTCCAGATCTTGAGGCCCTCGGCGAAGGACTTGTTGCGGCCGAAGAAGCGGGTCATCACCGACAC